>NZ_JBLLVA010000022.1:0-95509 GCF_047739745.1 Borborobacter xinjiangensis
TGTGGCAAAGACATGGGACGGAAAAGTTCATCTATCACACTTGACCACGGTCATAAGAGCTAGCGGCCCATGCGCGGGGAATGATTGCGGTCGTCGCGAGTTTTCAATGGATCAGCGAAAGGTGGCGGGGGTATCGAGCACCGCCCGTTGACGGCGAGCATAAGCAGGGCCGGGACCGCGCATATAGTGGCGCTCGGGCCGGTAGGTGGGGGCCACGAATTCACGGATCGCCGTGGCGTAGTTGGTGAGGTGTCTCCAGAGTGCCATTTTTCTTCAAATCCAGGTCCAATCGGGTGTCCCTTCCGATATAGGCATCAATGTAGCGTACGGTCGTGAACACTGCGTAAACGCGATGTTAATCTCTGCCTGAAAATGCCGTGAATCATGGCTGGAAAGCGGAGGATTGACGGCCTTTTGCCGGCGGCCTGCACATAGCCGCCGGCTGTAGCTTTCGCGCAACAGAATCAAGTCACGCGTTGCCGATCAGCACGCCCGCCGCCAGCACCAGCGCACCGCCGAGCACCACTTGCAGCGAGGCGCGCAGCCAGGGCGTTTCCATGTAGCGGTTCTGGATGAAGACGATCGCCCAGAGCTCGACAAAGACGACCGCAACCGCAATCGTCGTCGCCGTCCAGAAGTCGGCGATCAGATAGGGCAGGGCGTGGCCGAGCCCGCCGATGGCCGTCATGATGCCGGAGGCGAGGCCGCGGATCACCGGCGAGCCGCGGCCGGAAAGCTTGCCGTCATCATGCACGGCTTCTGTGAAGCCCATGGAAATGCCGGCACCCACGGATGCCGAGAGCCCGATCAGAAATGTCTGCCAGGTATCGTGCGTGGCGAAGGCGGCGGCAAATATCGGCGCCAGCGTCGAGACCGAACCGTCCATCAGCCCCGCCAGACCAGGCTGCACCATGGTCAGGATGAATTGCTTTCGCTCAGCCGCAGCCTCCTGTGAGCGGACGTCCTCGGGCGCATGCTTCATGCCGAGGCGTTGCGCGAGCGATTCATGCGACTTCTCGGCCGCAGCCAGATCGCCAAGCAGCTTGCGGGTGGAGGCATCCGCCGTGCGCTTGGCAGCCTCGATATAGAAGCGGTAGGCCTGTTCCTCCATCTGCTCGGCCTGCGCGCGCACCTTGTCGATGCCGAGCGGGCGCACCAGCCAGTCCGGCTTGCGGTCGTACCAGTCGCGCACATGCTCGCGGCGGATCAGCGGAATGCGTTCGCCGAAGCGCCGGCGATGAAGATCGATGAGTACCGCGCGATGCCCGTCCTCTTCTTCGGCCATTTCCTCAAACAGCCTGGCTGAATCCGGAAACTGCTCGGCCAGGCCATCGGCATAGGCACGGTAGATGCGGGCGTCGTCCTCTTCCGAGGAGATCGCCAGAGCGAGGATTTCCTGTTCCGTCAGGGAAGCGAAGGAGCGGCGGCCAAAGCCGAAAACGCGTGAAAGCATGAAACAAATTCCAGTTTAGAATTATTCTAAACTAGAGATGTTGAACGTTGATTTCAATACGCCCAACGTTCCGATGGTGCCTAATCCAGTGTGCGCCTGAACCGGAACAGTGCCGCCGCCGAGAATAGGGCGACGAAACCCAGCAGTGCCATCACCTCACCGGAAATCGCGGCAAAATCCGCTCCCTTAAGCATCACGGCACGGATGATACGGATGAAATGCGTCAGCGGAAAAATCTCGCCGAGCACCTGCGCCCAATCCGGCATGCCGCGGTAGGGAAACATGAAGCCAGAGAGCATCAGCGAGGGCAGGAAGAAGAAGAATGTGAGCTGCATCGCCTGCATCTGCGTGCGCGCCATGGTGGAAATCGTATAGCCCAAAAGCACCAGCGACAGCACGAAGATCAGGATCGCCGAAAACAGGATCGGCATCGAGCCGACGAACGGTACCGAAAACATCAGCGTCGCGGCGGCCAGCACCACCGCCACCTGCACGGCACCAACCACCAGGAATGGCAGCACCTTGCCAAGCATGATCTCCGTCGGGCTTGCCGGCATGGCAAGCAGGTTTTCCATGGTGCCACGCTCGGTCTCGCGGGTCAGCGCCATGGAGGTCATCATTACCATTGTCATCTGTAAAATGACGCCGAGCAGGCCGGGCACGATGTTGTATTGCGAGATGCCTTCCGGATTGTAGCGGCGATGAACCACGACCTGAAGCTGCCTGCCGGCTTCCTCCTTGGCTTCCGCCTGGCGGCCCTGTTCGCGAAGCAGCGCCTGCGCCGCCACAGTTCCGAGTGTCGATATGGCGCCGCTCGCCACGGCCGGATCGGTGGCATCGGCTTCGATCAGGATTTGCGGGTGATCGCCCCGGTCGACGCGGCGGGCGAAATCGCTCGGGATCGTCACTGTAAACGCCACCGCGCCGGAGGCCATCAGTTCCTCCGCCTCCGCCGCACTTTGCACCACATGGTCGAACCGGTAGTAGCCCGTCATCTGCAGGGCGGAAACGACGGCGCGCGTATACTGGTCGTGGCTGGTCGAAACCAGCGCCGCCGGCAGGTCCTTGGGGTCGTTATTGATGGCGTAGCCGAACAGAACGAGCTGCATCAGCGGAACGCCGAGCATCATGGCGAAGGTGATGCGGTCGCGCCGCATCTGGATGAATTCCTTCATCAGCAGCGCGCCGAGCCGGGCGAAGGAAAACACCGCGCTTGTCATGCCATATTGTCCTTCGACCTAGCCATGAACTGGATGAATACGTCCTCCAGGCTGGTTTCGCCGGGCTCCACGCGCGTTCCTTCGCGCTGGGCGATCGCCTTCAGCGTCGCTTCCAGCAGCGCGCGGTCGGAGCCGACGACATGCAGGGTGGTGCCGAACGGCGCCACCTGTTCGACGCCGGGCTTACCTTCGAGCGCTGCCGCCACCTCGTTCAGCTTCGGACCGGCCACTACGAATGTGGTCAGCCCGGCATTGGCGATCACCTCGTCGACCGTGCCGCTCGCCAGCATCTTGCCATAGGAGATGTAGCTGATGCGGTGGCAGCGCTCGGCCTCGTCCATGTAGTGCGTGGAAACGAGCACGGTCAGCCCGTCGCGTGCCAGCCGGTGGATCTCATCCCAGAACTCGCGCCGCGCCTTCGGGTCGACGCCTGCCGTCGGCTCGTCGAGCAGAAGCAGGCGGGGCTTGTGCATGATGCAGGCGGCAAGCGCCAGCCGCTGCTTCCAGCCGCCCGAAAGCGTGCCGGCAAGCTGATGCCGTCGCGAACTTAGCCCAAGTTCTTCGAGGGTTCGGCCGACATGTTCCTCAACGGGCCTCAATTGATAGAGCCGCGCCACGAATTCGAGATTCTCGGCGATGGTCAGATCCTCGTAGAACGAGAATTTCTGGGTCATGTAGCCGACTTCGCGCTTGATCTTCAGCGTCTCGGTGCGGAGATCGTAGCCCAGCACCCGGCCTCCGCCTTCGTCGGGTGTCAGCAGGCCGCACATGATGCGGATCGTCGTCGTCTTGCCGGAGCCGTTCGGCCCGAGGAAGCCGACGATCTCGCCTTCGGCGACACTCATCGTCACGTGGTCGACAACCGTCTTGGTGCCGAACCGCTTTACCAGACCGCTGACTTCGATGGCGTTCATGGCGCGCCGCTCTTGGCTGGAGAGCGAGTGGCGAATAGCGAATAGGGAATAGAATGTTGCGTGTTTGACATTGCCGGACCAATCGAGTTCTTCGCTACTCGCTACTCGCTACTCGCTACTCGCTACTCGCTACTCGCTCTCCAATCGCACATCCACGATCTGCCCCGGCTGCAACGGCGTGGCGTCGCCCTCCGGCCGCGCTTCGACGAGGTAGACCAGCTTCTGGCGTGTCTCGAGCGAATAGATGACCGGTGGCGTGAACTCCGGGTCGGGCGATACGTAGCTCACACGTGCCCGCAAGCCGTCGCGGCAGCCGTCACAGCGCACCGAAAGCATCGAGCCGACCTTGATTGTCGAGAATTGTGCCTCGGGCACGAACACCTTCAGCTTGACCGCACCGTCGGGCAGCATGGAGATCACCGGGGAGGAGGGGCCGGCAACGTCGCCGGGATTGCGGATCACGTCGCTGATGCGGCCGGCAGCCGGCGCCTGGATGGTGCGCTGGGAAAGTCGCCAGCGCGCCTGTTCGAGCTCGGCCTCGGCTCCTTTCACCTGCTGTTCGGCCGCCTTGATCGTTTCGGCGCGCGCGGGCAGGCCGGCCACCGCCAGATTGGCCTCGCTCTGGCCGATCTCGGCCCTGGCGACCTCGACGGAGGTGGAAGCTTCGTCGAACTGCGCCTGGGTGGCGATGCCGCGCTTGAAGAGGTCGGTGACGCGCGAAAGCACGCGCTCGGCCTCCTCGGCCTTTGCCTTGGCTGAACGCACCGCAGCTTCAAGCACGGCAATCTCTTCCGGGCGTTTGCCGATCTTGAGGTCCGCCAATTGCGCATTGGCTTGCGCCAGGCTCGCTTCGGCCCGTGCCACCGCGATCCGCGCATCGGCATTCTCCAGCATGCCGATTTCCTGTCCGGCCGCGACCTGATCGCCGCGCCTGACGGCGATCGACTGCACCTGCGCCACCTCGATCGGCGCCAGAAGCACATAGTCGCCCTCCACATAGCCGACAGCTAGCGGCTCCTGCGCCAGACAGGACGAGAACAGCGAGGCCATCAGGGGCAGGGCGCATAGAAGGCTCATGGCGTTCGGCCTTTCCGGGCAGTCAGGATCGCATCCAGATTGCTTTTGGCGACCGCAACCACCTGCGAGGCTTCCGACCGGCCGATATCGCTCCAACCCATGCGGCGCATGACAGCCTCGCGGCCGATGCGGAAATAGACGACCTGGCCAATCAGGGTGAAAATGACGAGCTTGGTTTCGTCGCTCTCAGCCGGCTCGCCGGTCGCCGCTTCCCAGATGGCGCAAAGCCGCCGGTGCGTCGGCTCGAACACGCCGTCATAGATCCGGTCGAGGGCGGTGGTCGGCTGCGAAAGTTCACGCAGGACGAATTGGACGATTTCGCCGGCTTCCGGCCGCGCGACGATGAAACCCATCATCGCCTCGAGAACGTTCGACAGCTGTGCCTCGGCCGTATGCCGATCCGGCTGCTGCCCGCCGCGGATTTGCAACTTGCCGAGTGCCGTGCCGGCAATGTCGCCGATCGTCTTGACGATATAGTCGGCGACGGCGG
The DNA here is from genome assembly GCF_047739745.1 of Borborobacter xinjiangensis. Taxonomy (NCBI): domain Bacteria; kingdom Pseudomonadati; phylum Pseudomonadota; class Alphaproteobacteria; order Hyphomicrobiales; family Phyllobacteriaceae; genus Borborobacter; species Borborobacter xinjiangensis. The sequence goes on from NZ_JBLLVA010000022.1 coordinate 5,155, forward strand.
TCCGCAGCCCTTCCTTGCCGCCGAAATGATAGGCGATGGAGCCGATATTGGCGTTGGCGCGCGCGGCAATCTCGCGTGTGGAGGTGCCGTCGAAGCCCTTCGCTCCAAACAGCGACAAGGCTGCATGAACCAGGGCCGCACGGGTCTGGTCGGCTGAGGGAGAGGGTGGCTGGCGCGCTGGCGTCGATTTCTTTCGTTCGGACATGCTCAAGAATTTAATCAATCGAATGATTAAAGTCAACTGCATCTTGCTCAGCGGGTTTGGGTAGGCTTTAGTCTCGTTTTATGGCCAAGGAGATCGAGCGCAAATTTGTGGTGGACGGAGCGGGTTGGCGCGACCTTACCGAGCGCGCCATCCCAATGCGGCAGTTCTATCTGGCCGCCGCGCCCGACCGGTCGGTGCGCATACGCGTCATCGGCGGTGTAACTGCGGTGCTGACCCTGAAATTTGGTCGTCGTGCGCGCGAACGTGACGAGTTCGAATATGCGATCCCGCTGGAGGAGGCGCGGGAGATGGAGGCTTTCGCCGTTGGCCATGTGATCGAGAAGACGCGCTACCACGTCCGCCACGATGGCTTCCTCTTCGAGGTCGATGTCTTTGCCGGCGAGCTGGCCGGTCTCGTCCTGGCCGAACTGGAAACGCCGGACGAGATGCCCGACGCCACGCTGCCAGCCTGGCTCGGACGTGAAGTCACCGACGAGGCTGCCTACTCCAACGCCGTGCTGGCGCTTCGCGGCCGGCCGGCGGAGCCGTCATGACGACAGCGGCCGATACCCTCCTTGACCGGCTCGGCTGCTGGCTCGCCGATCGCCTTCAGCGAGAATCCTTAGGCTACGAGCCTTATATCGCGTCGATTCGCAGACGTGCATGATCACGCATCATCATTCGACTTGCCTTCATTGGAGCCCCGCCGCAGCACCCAACGCGCGATGAGCCAGCACAGCATCGCCCAGGCTGCGCCTGCACACCATCCGGCCAGCACGTCGGTCGGCCAGTGGACGCCGAGATAGATGCGGCTCAGGCCGATGAGAAAGGTCAGGAGAACGGCGATGCAGATCACATAAATCCTGGAGGCCCGGTCGGGCATGATGCGCGCCAATAGCGAACCGAGCGTCAGGTATGTCACCGCCGAAAGCATGGCATGGCCGCTTGGAAAGCTGAGCGTATGCACATCGGCCAGATGCGAGACCAGATCGGGGCGCGGGCGGTCGACACCGAGTTTCAGGAGGCTGCTCAAAACCTGTCCGCCGGCCACCGCAGCGAACACGAAGAGCGCGGCGCGCGGCTTGCGTGCGACCAGCAGGTACAGGATGGAAGCAGCCGTGAGGAAGGTCAGGATCGCCGTGCCGCCAAGGCCGGTGATGTCGCGAACCACGCCCTCCATCCAGAACGGCCCGATCGGCGTGGCCGGATCGCCGGGTGTGCGGAAGGCAAGCAGGATGGCAGTGTCGAAGCCGTGAGGCGAGGCGTCGCGGGCGACTTCCATGAGTTCGACGAAACCCCACAGCCCGCCGGCCACGATCAGCCACGCCACCAATACCTTGAATTCGATTCTGCCACGAAGGGCGGCCAGCAGGTTTCGCATCACATCCACTCAATAGCAGCGCGTCCACGGCGCGCAACGGTGCCGGTGTGCAAATGATACGTTGTCCCGCCCTGTCATCTTGCTGTTACGTCCCGGCGATAGCGGTGCGCCGTCTCAAGCCATCGACGAAGCCAGAGGAAAATCGATGAACGATCATCTCTCTCCCGACAGGAAATTCCGCACCAGCCTGCTCGAGGAGAACGACGGGCCGAGCCGCAACCCGACGCAGAACCCGACCATGGGAGAGCTTATTGGCGCGCGCTTTTCACGCCGGGGCTTCCTGCGGGGCTCACTCGCCGCGACTGCGATCGCCGCGACCGTCAGCCCGATTGCGCTGATCACCGCCGAAAATGCCCGCGCCGCCAATGGTTCGGCCTTCACCTTCGATGAAGTCGAGGCCGGGATCGACGAGAAACATCATGTTGCGTCCGGCTATGACGCCGACGTTCTGCTGCGCTGGGGTGACGGGCTGTTTGCGGACGCCCCGGAGTTCGATCCGACGAAGCAGAGCGCCGAAGCGCAGCGCCGCCAGTTCGGCTATAACAACGACTATGTCGGCTATATTCCGCTGGACGGCTCGGCCGAGCACGGCCTGCTCGTCGTCAATCACGAATATACCAACCCGCACCTGATGTTTCCGGGCCTGGTCACGGTCGCCGACGGCAAGATCAAGCAGGCGCCGTTGACGAAGGAGCAGGTCGACATAGAGATTGCCGCCCATGGCTGCACGGTGGTCGAGATCCGCAAGACGGACGGCAAATGGCAGGTGGTGAAGGAGGGAAAGCTGAACCGCCGCATCACCGCCGACACGCCGATGCAGCTCACCGGACCGGCCGCCGGCCACGAGCGGCTGAAGACCAACGCCGACGCCACCGGAATCAAGGTTCTCGGCACGATCAACAACTGCGCCGGCGGCGTGACGCCCTGGGGCACCTACATCATGGCCGAGGAGAACTTCCACGGCTACTTCACCGGCGAATTGCCCGCCGGCCACAAGGAAGCCGCCAATTATGAGCGCGTTGGCGTACCGGAAGGCACCTATGAATGGGCGGCCTTCTACGATCGCTTCGATCTCTCCAAGGAACCGAACGAACCCAACCGCTTCGGCTGGATCGTCGAGGTTGACGTGGACGATCCCAACTCCGTGCCGAAAAAGCGCACCGCGCTTGGCCGCTTCAAGCATGAGGGCGCCGAATCCATCGTCGCCAAGGACGGCCGCGTCGTCTTCTATCTCGGCGACGACGAACGCTTCGACTATGTCTACAAATTCGTCACTGCCGGAAAATTCAATCCGGACGACCGTGCGGCCAATATGGACCTGCTCGACCAGGGCACGCTCTACGTCGCCAAATTCGCCGAGAACGGCAGCTTCGAATGGCTGCCGCTGGTTCATGGTGAGGGGCCGCTGACAGCCGAAAACGGCTTCGACAGCCAGGCTGACGTGGTGATCGAAACCCGCCGCGCCGCCGATCTTCTTGGCGCAACCAAGATGGACCGGCCGGAGGACATCCAGCCGAACGGCGTCAACGGCAAGGTCTACGTGATGCTGACCAACAACACAAAGCGCAAGGAAGGGCAGGTCGACGCCGCCAATCCGCGCGCCGAAAACGCCTTCGGCCATATCATCGAACTCATCGAGGCGGATGGCGATTTCGCCGCCACCCAGGGCAAGTGGGAAGTCCTGCTGAAATGCGGCGACCCCTCGGTCGCCGAGGTTGGCGCTTCCTTCTCCACCTCCACGACGGCCAATGGCTGGTTCGGCATGCCCGACAATTGCGCGGTGGATTCGGTTGGCCGTCTCTGGGTTTCGACCGACGGCAATTCGCCGGAGGCCACCGGCCGCACCGACGGCTTGTGGGCGGTCGATACCGAAGGCGAGGCGCGCGCCACGTCGAAGCTGTTCTTCCGGGTGCCGGTGGGAGCCGAAATGTGCGGTCCGCTGTTCACGCCCGACGACCAGACGGCGTTCGTCGCCGTGCAGCACCCCGGCGACGGTGGCGAGGATTGGGAAGGTTTTGGGCGTCCCTCTTACTACGAGGACCTGTCGACCCGTTGGCCCGACTTCAAGGATGACATGCCGGTGCGGCCGGCCGTCGTCGCCATCACCAAACAGGGCGGCGGCAAGATCGCGGTTTGATCGAACGCCTCTGTCGGCAACCTTGCCGCTTCCTCCTTCTCCCCGTCATGCGGGGAGAAGGTCCGGCAGGGATGAGGGGGCAACGTCGTCGGATCGAGATTTCCGCCTCAGCCCCGTTATTTCCCGCCCGCCGCCGGCCCGAACATGATCATGCCGACGGCTACGACGGCGAGAACCAGCCCGGCGCTCTGGACCGCGCCGAGTCGCTCGCCGAAATAAGCCAGCGCAATCACGTTTACCGCCACCAGTTGGATCACGGCCGACAGGCTGAAGGCCGATGACATGCCGAATTCGCGCACCAGCCTCAGCATGATCAGATTGCCGAGCGAATAAAGCAGCAGCGTAAGCACCAGCTTGCCGATGCCGGGAGCCAGAGCCCAGCTCTTGGCGACGGCTGCCGCAAAAAGAAAGATCGCCGTCGTGGCGGCCAACTGCGAAATGCCGGACAGGGTCAAGTCGTTCTCCGTTGGTCGGGCTGAGTGCGAAGCGTTGGGCGTCGATCTGTCCGGTAAAGGCGGCGGGGCGTCAAGATGGCTGCTGCTTACTGAAGCGGCCATGGCCGGCTGACGGTTGGGCCAACATCTTGCCGCGCCGCAATAGCCCGCCTACCTTGCCGGCGCAAAACAGGGACGGACAAATGGCGCAGCTCAAAGTGGCGATCATCACGGCAGGCGGCAGCGGCATGGGCGCGGATGCGGCGCGCAAGCTCGCCGAGGACGGATTCCGGGTGGCGATCCTGTCCTCCTCCGGCAAGGGCGAGGCCTTGGCGACAAAGCTCGGAGGCATCGGGGTCACCGGCTCCAATCGCTCCAACGAAGATTTGAAGCGCCTGGTCGACGCCGCGTTTGCGAAATGGGGCCGCATCGATGCGGCGGTCAACAGCGCCGGTCATGGCCCGCGCGCACCGGTGCTGGAGATCAGCGACGAGGATTGGCATCTCGGCATGGAAACCTATCTGCTCAATGCTGTCCGCGTCGCCCGTCTGGTAACGCCCATCATGCAGGCGCAGAAATCCGGATCGATAGTCAACATCTCGACCTATGCAGCTTTCGAGCCGGAAGCGCTGTTTCCGACTTCGGGCGTGTTCCGCGCCGGCCTTGCCGCTTTCACCAAGCTGTTCGCCGATAAATACGCACCCGACAATGTGCGCATGAACAATGTGCTGCCGGGCTTCATCGACAGCCTGCCGGAGAAAGACGAGCGGCGCGAGCGCATTCCCATGGGCCGCTACGGTCGCGTCGAGGAAGTGTCGGAAGTCATTGCCTTCCTCGCCAGCGACCGGTCAAGCTACATCACCGGGCAGAACATCAGGGTCGACGGCGGCATCACCAGATCGGTGTGAATGGCGAAAGCCCTCCGCCTGGCGCGGCGGCTTGCGAATTGCCGCTTTGCCTTTTGCCCGCGCGCTGCTAAATGCGCGCACCATGACCACACCGCTCGACCATATCCGCAATTTCTCCATCGTCGCTCATATCGACCATGGCAAATCCACGCTTGCCGACCGGCTGATACAGTCGACCGGCGGCCTGGAGAGCCGCGACATGAAGGAACAGGTGCTCGACAATATGGACATCGAGCGCGAGCGCGGCATCACCATCAAGGCGCAGACTGTGCGTCTGAAATACCGTGCCAAGAACGGTGAGGACTATATCCTCAACCTTATCGACACGCCCGGCCATGTCGACTTCGCCTATGAGGTTTCGCGCTCGCTTGCCGCCTGCGAGGGCTCGCTGCTGGTGGTCGACGCCTCCCAGGGTGTCGAGGCGCAGACGCTCGCCAATGTCTATCAGGCGATCGACAACGATCACGAAATCGTCGTGGTGCTCAACAAGATCGACCTGCCTGCCGCCGAACCCGAGCGCATCAAGGAACAGGTCGAGGAAGTCATCGGCATCGATGCCAGCCAGGCCGTTCATATCTCGGCCAAGACCGGCCTCGGCATTCCCGACGTGCTGGAAGCCATCGTTCATCAATTGCCGCCGCCGCGCGAGGGTGATGCCAATGCGCCGCTCAAAGCGATGCTCGTCGACAGTTGGTACGACGCCTATCTTGGCGTCATCGTGCTCGTGCGTGTCATCGACGGCGTGCTGAAGAAGGGCCAGACCATCCGCATGATGGGCACCGGCGCCAAATACCCGGTGGAGCGCACCGGTTTCTTCACGCCCAAGATGATCCAGGCCGACGAGATCGGCCCCGGCGAGTTCGGCTTCATCACCGCTTCCATCAAGGAAGTGGCTGACACTCGCGTCGGCGATACCATCACCGAGGACCGGCGTCCGACCCTCAAGGCTCTGCCGGGCTTCAAGCCGGCGCAGCCGGTGGTGTTCTGCGGCCTATTCCCGGTCGATGCGGCGGATTTCGAGGATTTGCGCGCCGCCATGGGCAAGCTGCGCCTCAACGACGCCTCCTTCTCGTTCGAGATGGAAACCAGCGCGGCATTGGGTTTCGGCTTCCGGTGCGGCTTCCTTGGCCTTCTGCATCTGGAGATCATCCAGGAACGGCTGGAGCGCGAATTCAATCTCGACCTCATTGCCACCGCGCCGAGCGTCGTCTACCGCATGGAGATGACCGACGGTACGGTCAAGGAACTGCACAATCCGGCCGACATGCCCGATCTGGTCAAGATCGACCATATCGAGGAGCCGTGGATTCGCGCCACCATCCTCACGCCCGACGACTATCTGGGCGGCATCCTCAAGCTTTGCCAGGACAGGCGCGGCATTCAGGCCGATCTTTCCTATGTCGGCAAGCGCGCCATGCTGGTCTACGATCTGCCGCTGAACGAGGTGGTCTTCGATTTCTATGACCGGCTGAAATCCATATCGAAGGGCTATGCCAGCTTCGACTACCACCTGACCGATTATCGCGAGGGCGATCTGGTCAAAATGTCGATCCTGGTCAATGACGAGCCGGTCGATGCGCTTTCCCTGCTGGTGCACCGCTCGGCGGCGGAGAAGCGTGGCCGCGTGATGTGCGAGAAGCTGAAGGAACTGATCCCGCAGCACATGTTCAAGATCCCGATCCAGGCGGCGATCGGCGGCCGGATCATTGCCCGCGAGACGATCTCGGCGCTGCGCAAGGACGTGACCGCGAAATGCTACGGCGGCGACGTGAGCCGCAAGCGCAAGCTCCTTGAAAAGCAGAAAGAGGGCAAGAAGCGCATGCGCCAGTTCGGCAAGGTCGACATCCCGCAGGAAGCCTTCATCCAGGCGCTCAAGATGGGCGACTGAGGCCCTTCGGCTTCACCGCCTTGTACGCGATACTGCTCCACAACGGATGATGCGCCTTCTCCGAGCTTTAGTCTGTTCCATCCTGTCGCTCGCCCTGTCGGCTTGCGTGGCGCAGAAGGTCGTGCCGACGCCTGCTGACACCGCACCTGCCGTGGACCAGATTCCGCATGGCATCAAGCCCTTGACGCTTGAGCAGGAAGAGCAGATTGCGCAGTAGAGGATGTCGTCGCCGGTGCGATGCCGTCCTTGGCTTTTTGGCTGTGAGCGGGGGCGAATCCGGGATGATTTGACCCTGCAATCCCGACGTGGTCAAAGGGCGGCAAACAACTCGCTCAGGGGGTCTGGAGAAGTATCATGGACGATATGGTCGAAGTGTCGGAACTGCGCGTTGCCCGCGAGTTGCACGACTTCGTGGTGGGCGAGGCGCTGGCCGGCACCGGCATCGAGGCGGCAGCCTTCTGGGACGGCCTCTCGGCGATCGTTCATGATCTCGCACCGAAAAACCGGGCGTTGCTCGCCCGACGCGAGGACCTGCAGGAGAAGCTCGACCGCTGGTATCGCCAGCATGGCGCGCCGGTCGACATGGAGGCCTATCGCCGCTTCCTGACCGAGATCGGATACCTGGTTCCGGAGGGGCCGGCATTTCAGGTGACCACGGAAAATGTTGATCCGGAGATCGCAGTGGTCGCCGGGCCGCAGCTCGTCGTCCCGGTCATGAACGCGCGTTACGCGCTGAACGCCGCCAACGCCCGGTGGGGCTCGCTTTACGACGCGCTCTACGGCACCGACGCCATCCCGGAGACAGCGGGCGCCGAGAAGGGCAAGAGCTACAATCCGGTGCGAGGAGCTGCCGTGATCGCCTGGGGCCGCAAGTTCCTTGACGAGTCGGTGCCGTTCAAGACCGGATCATGGGCTGAAGCCGGCAAGCTCACGATTAAGGATGGACGCCTGAACGTGGGTGCCGCCGAGCTTGCCGATCCAGCGCAGCTCGTCGGCTATCGCGGCGAGGCGGCGGCGCCCTCGTCGGTTCTCCTGCGCAAGAACGGGCTGCACATCGAAATCATCATCGATGAGGCGCATGTGATCGGCAAGACGGACGCGGCCGGCATCGCCGATCTCGTCATCGAAGCGGCGCTGACGACGATCATGGACTGCGAGGATTCGATCGCGGCGGTCGACGCCGAGGACAAGGTCGTGGTCTACCGCAACTGGCTTGGCCTGATGAAGGGCGATCTGAGCGAGGAGATTTCGAAGGGCGGCAAGACGTTTACGCGCAGCCTCAACCCTGACCGGACCTATACCGCGGCGGATGGAGGCGAGATCACGCTTTCCGGCCGCTCGCTGATGCTGGTGCGCAATGTCGGCCACCTGATGACCAACCCGGCCATTATCGATCGTGACGGAAACGAGATACCCGAAGGCATCATGGATGCCGCGATCACCGCGCTGATCGCTCTCAACGACGTGGGGCCGAACGGCCGTCGCGCCAATTCGCGCGCCGGTTCCATGTATATCGTCAAGCCGAAAATGCACGGGCCTGAGGAAGTCGCCTTTGCCGTCGAGCTTTTCGGGCGTGTCGAACAGTTGGTCGGCATGCCGCGGAAAACCATCAAGATGGGTATCATGGACGAGGAGCGGCGCACCACCGTCAACCTCAAGGAATGCATCCGCGCCGCCAAGGAGCGCGTGGTCTTCATCAATACCGGCTTCCTCGACCGCACCGGCGACGAGATCCATACCTCGATGGAAGCCGGACCGATGATCCGCAAGGGCGACATGAAGGAGGCGGCCTGGATTTCAGCCTACGAAAACTGGAACGTCGACACCGGACTGGAATGCGGACTCGCCGGTCACGCGCAGATCGGCAAGGGCATGTGGGCGATGCCCGATCTCATGGCGGCAATGCTGGAGCAGAAGATCGCCCATCCGAAAGCTGGCGCCAACACGGCCTGGGTGCCGTCGCCGACGGCGGCAACGCTTCACGCCACCCATTACCACAAGGTTGACGTGCACGCCGTGCAGGCGTCGCTCAAGAGCCGTCCCAAGGCGCGGCTCGACGACATCCTCTCGGTGCCGGTGGTCCTGCGCCCGAACTGGACGCCTGACGAGGTCCAGCGCGAGCTCGACAACAATGCGCAAGGCATTCTCGGCTATGTGGTGCGCTGGGTCGACCAGGGGGTTGGCTGCTCCAAGGTGCCCGACATCAACGACGTCGGCCTGATGGAGGATCGCGCCACGCTGCGCATCTCCTCGCAGCACATTGCCAACTGGCTGCGCCATGATGTCTGCTCGCACATCCAGGTGATGGACTCCTTGCAGCGTATGGCGGCGATCGTCGACCTGCAGAATGTCGGCGATCCACTCTACCGGCCGATGGCGCCGGATTTCGAGCAATCGCTGGCCTTTCGTGCGGCCTGCGACCTCGTTTTCGAGGGCCGCGCTCAGCCCAACGGCTACACCGAGCCGGCGCTGCACAAGCGCAGGCTGGAACTGAAGGCACGCGACCGGGCGGCCAAATAGGCGCTGGATCGGACCTCGCGGGATGCGTCACCACCCCCCTCTGCCCGATATTGCCCTCCGCAATGTCGAATATGACCGCCGGCGGCATCGTCTGTCATGAAGCTCCTTGCCATCGATTGTTCGGCCCGGCTTTGCGCGGCATGTGTCTATGACGCCAAGGCGCGCGCGGAACTCGGCCGCGTCGTGCTCGACATCGGCAAGGGTCATGCCGAGCATCTGATGGCGGTGGTCGAGGATGCGCTGAAAGGCGCTGGCATTGCCTTTCCCGATCTCGGCGCCATCGCCGTTTCCATCGGGCCGGGCTCGTTCACCGGAGTGCGGGTGGCCGTTTCCGCCGCACGCGGCTACGCGTTGGCGCTCGGCGTTCCGGCAATCGGCGTAACCACGCTGGAGGCCGTCGCGGCCGAGGCACGCGATGTACTGGGACCGCGCAATGTGCTTGCGGCGTTCGACGGCGGACGCGGGGAAATCCAGGCCGCACTTCACGATGCCGCCGGCGCGACAGTGTTTGCGCCTGCCGTCATCGATCTCGATCAAGCCGTTCAATTGGCGAGGGATCATTCCGCTGCGCTCGCCGGAACCGCGTCGCAGCAGATTGCCGCGATGCTTTCTCCCGATGAGATCGCTCTCGGACCGCTGGTGGCGACCGCCGACATTGCTGTCTATGCACGACTGGCTGCCGACGGACGAACCGGCGCCAGGCCGAAACCGCTTTATCTGCGTGAGCCCGATGCCAAGCCGCAGGCTGGCTTCGTGTTGCCGAGACGTGGGCCGGGAGAGAACAACTGATGCGAATTCCCTTTCTGCATCCGCGCCGTCGCGACTATTCCATCGAGCCGCTCGAAGGCGAGGACAGCGATGCGGTGGCGCTGCTGCACCAGGAGGATTTCACCAGGCCATGGACGGGTGACGAGTTCTCCGATCTGCTGGCGCAGGAAACCGTGTTCGGCTATGCCGCGCGTGAGATTGGGCAGGGCGCTGCCGCGCCTGTCGGGTTCGTTCTGGCCAGGCTTGCCGCCGGCGAGGGCGAAATCCTCACCGTGGCCGTTGCGCGTTCACATCGCCGCCAGGGCCTAGGCTGGCGGTTGATGGATGCGGTCCTGCGCGAACTTCATGCACAGCGCGCGGAATCGCTTTTTCTGGAGGTCGACGAAACCAACGCCGCCGCGATCGCGCTGTACCGGCGGCTTGGCTTTCGCGAGGTCGGGCAGCGCCCCGCCTATTATGCGACCAGCGGCGGGTCGAAGGGCGCGCTCGTCATGCGCCGCGATCTTCGCTAGAGCATCGGACCGAAAAGTGGAATCGGTTTTCGGCTTATTCCGATGCTCCATCAAAGTGTTAGAGCGTCCTTTGTGCGTCCAATTGGACGCACGGCGCTCTAGCCGGCGGATTTGATGGAGCGCGGCGCTGGAATGATCGGCGCGATCCGTGCGGGTCTGGCGCTTATGTTCGTCGCCATCGGGACGGCGGTGCTGGTTCCCTTGCAACTGCTTGCAGTGAAAACCGGCCTCTGCGGCGAGCATGTGCTGCTGCGGGCATGGCACCGCCTGGCTTTGCGGGCGCTCGGCATCCGCGTGCACGTGACGGGCAGCATGTCGTCGAAACGGCCGCTCCTGCTCGCCTCAAATCATATATCATGGACCGATGTCATGGTGTTGGGGTCGTTCAACGACCTTGCCTTCATCGCCAAGTCGGAGCTGGCCGGCTGGCCGCTACTGGGCAGCCTCGCGCGTCTGCAGCGAACCGTGTTCGTCGAACGAGACCGAAAGCGCAAATCGGGGGAGCAGGCAGGTGAGATCGCTGGTCGGCTGAGTGCCGGCGATGTCATGGTGCTGTTTGCCGAGGGCAGCACGGGCGACGGCAATCTGATGCTGCCGTTCAAGAGCACGCTGTTTGGCGCAGCCAGCATGGCGCTCAACGGCGATGCGGGCGAAACCGTCTTCATCCAGCCCGTTGCGATCGCCTATACACGGCTGCACGGCTTGCCTATGGGCCGCCGGCATCGCATGGTCGCTGCCTGGATCGGCGATATGGACCTCGTGCCGCACCTTTGGCGCCTGCTTGTGGAGGGCGCTCTCGATGTCGAGGTCCATTTCGGTGAGCCCATGGCATTCTGCGCCGGCATCAGCCGCAAGGAGGCCGCGCGCAAAGCCGAAGAACTGGTGCGCGCCATGATGCAGGACGCGCTGCGCAACCCTCGAGGCGGCAGACAGGGATAATTCGCTGTTTTTCGCCGCCGAAAAGCGTTAGAAGCCGCCGCATGAAACCAGACGAGATTTTGCAGGACAGAACCGCCACATCGGTGCCGACTGTCGCCGCGCCGGCCAGAAAGGTCTATGTCAAGACCTATGGCTGCCAGATGAATGTCTATGATTCACAGCGCATGACCGATGCGCTGGAAGCCGACGGCTATGTCGCCACACCCACCATCGACGACGCCGATCTGGTGCTGTTGAACACCTGCCATATCCGCGAAAAGGCGGCCGAAAAGGTTTATTCCGAGCTTGGCCGCATCCGTGACATGAAGGAGGAGCGGGCCGAGGCTGGGCGCGAACTGGTGATCGGCGTTACCGGCTGTGTCGCCCAGGCCGAAGGACGCGAGATCATTCGCCGCGCCCCGGCCGTCGACCTGGTGATCGGGCCGCAGACCTATCATCGCCTGCCCGAAGCGCTGAAGAAGGTGCGCGGCGGCGGCAAGGTGGTCGAGACGGACTATGCGCTCGACGACAAGTTCGAGCATCTGCCGCAGCCCAAGCGCACCGAGATCATCAGCCGCGGCGTCACCGCTTTCCTGACCGTACAGGAAGGTTGCGACAAGTTCTGCACTTTCTGCGTGGTGCCCTATACGCGCGGCTCGGAAGTTTCGCGGCCGGTCGCCCAGATCCTCGCCGAGGCCGAGCGGCTGGCCGAGGCGGGCGTGCGCGAGGTGACGCTGCTTGGCCAGAACGTCAATGCGTGGCATGGCGTGGGTCCGGATGGCAGCGAATGGGGGCTTGGCCGCCTGCTGTTTCGCCTGGCTGAAATTCCCGGACTGGCCCGGCTGCGCTACACCACCAGCCATCCGCGCGACATGGATGACGAGCTGATCGCCGCGCACCGCGATCTGGCCGCGCTGATGCCCTATCTGCATCTTCCGGTTCAGTCCGGGTCCGACCGCATGCTGAAGGCGATGAACCGCAAGCATTCGGCCGCCGACTACCTGCGGCTGATCGAGCGCATCAGAAACGCGCGCCCGGACATCGCCATGTCGGGAGATTTCATCGTCGGCTTCCCCGGCGAGACCGAAGCGGATTTCGAAGCGACCATGCAACTGGTCCGGAACGTCGGCTACGCTCAGGCGTTCTCGTTCAAATACTCGCCTCGCCCCGGCACACCGGGGGCCGAGCTGAAGGATCAGGTGGAGGAACCGGTCAAGGATGAGAGGCTGCAACGGTTGCAGGGCCTGTTGATGGACCAGCAGAGCGGATTCGTCGCGAGCCTGGTTGGCCGGACCATTGAGGCGCTGATCGAAAAGCCGGGCCGGCAGGCGGGTCAGATCGTCGGGCGCTCGCCTTGGCTGCAGCCCGTTATTCTTGATGAAAAGGCCGGCAGAATCGGCGACATTGTCAATGCACGAATCATGAGAACGGGCCATGCCAGCCTGTTCGCCGAACCGGCCTGATGGCTTCGGCAACAAGGAGAGACGCTTGAGCGCCAGGACGGATCTGAAGAAAGTGCCCTCCGGGGCGTCGGATATGGCGCACATCGTTCTGACCTTCGACAACAACAAGCTTGCCAGCGCCCTCTACGGTCAGTTCGACGAGAATCTGGCCCGCCTCGAACAGAAGCTCGGTGTCGATATCAATTCACGCGGCAATCAGCTGACCATCAAGGGCGATCCGACCGCCGCCGAACAGGCGCGCCGGGCGCTCGATCATCTCTATGGCATCTTGCAGAAGGGCGCCGAGATCGCCCAGTCGGATGTCGACGGCGCGGTCCGCATGGCGGTTGCCGCCGACGATCAGCTGACGCTGCCGACGCTGGAGCGCAAGGGAAAGATGGCTGCCGCGCAGATTGCCACGCGCAAGCGCACCATCTACGCCCGTTCGCTCAATCAGGATGCATATATGCGGGCGCTGGAGCGCTCCGAGCTTGTCTTCGGCATCGGTCCCGCAGGCACCGGCAAGACCTATCTTGCGGTTGCCCACGCCGCCATGCTTCTGGAGCGTGGCATGGTCGAGCGCATCATCCTGTCGCGACCGGCGGTGGAGGCCGGCGAGCGGCTGGGTTTCCTGCCCGGCGACATGAAGGAGAAGGTCGACCCCTATCTGCGCCCGCTCTATGATGCGCTCTACGACATGATGCCACCTGACAAGGTGGAACGCGCCATTGCCGCCGAAGTGATCGAAATCGCGCCGCTGGCCTTCATGCGCGGGCGCACGCTCTCCCATGCCGCCGTCATCCTGGATGAGGCGCAAAACACCACGACGATGCAGATGAAGATGTTTCTGACGCGTCTCGGTGAGAATTCGCGCATGATCGTCACCGGGGATCCTTCGCAGATCGACCTGCCGCCGAACACCAAGTCCGGGCTCGTCGAAGCCTTGCGCATTCTCGATGGCGTGCCTGGGGTGGTTACCGTACGCTTCAACGACAGCGACGTCGTCCGTCATCCGCTGGTGGCCGAGATCGTTCGCGCCTACGACCGCGATGGCAAGGTGGCGCGCGGCCTCGGGGCGACGGAAAGCTGATCAAGCACCATGCGCCATGACTGACGCGGGCCGAGACGCGCCGGCGTTTCCGGTAGAAATCGATCTTACGATCGAGGCGGGCGACTGGCCGGCCGACGAAGAGCTGAGCGCGCTCGCCCATGAGGCTGTCATGGCCGCGCTTGCCGAAGTGAGGGCAAAGGTCGCGGGTGGCAGCGAACTCAGCATCGTTTTTTCAGATGACGCACGGGTGCAAAAGCTGAACGCCGAATGGCGTGGCAAGGACAAGCCGACCAATGTGCTGTCCTTTCCGGCGTTTCCGATCGAGCCGGGAGCCGTTCTTCCGCCGCTTCTTGGCGATATCGTGCTTGCAGCCGAGACTGTTGCGCGCGAAGCTGCACTGGAAGAAAAACCACTGAGGCATCATATTACGCATCTCGTCGTGCATGGTCTGCTGCATCTCCTGGGCTACGACCACGAAACCGACGACGAGGCCGAAGAGATGGAAGCCCTGGAGCGCAGGACCCTGGCAAGGCTTGCCATTCCCGACCCCTACGGATAACAGAAAGCTGCAACCGACCGGAAGACGATGAACGACAAACCAGAGACTGCCGCAAATACCGATGCCGGCAGCGGCCATACGGCCACCGAGAACGCCGAAGACGGATCAAGTCACAGTCCGGCGAGCAGCGGTACATCTCCCGAAGCGCAGCAAGAGCGCCCTTCGTTCTTTGATCGGCTTGCCGGCCTGTTCCGTCATCGGAACGGATCGAGCCTGCGCGAGAACCTGACCGACGCGCTGGCGGAAAGCACCGTCGATGCGGAATCCTTTTCGCCCGGCGAACGCGCGATGCTGAACAATATTCTGCGTCTGCGTGAAGTTCGCGTCGAGGACGTCATGGTGCCGCGCGCCGACGTCGAGGCGGTGGAGCTGAAGACGACGCTCGGCGAACTCATGGTGGTGTTCGAGCAGTCCGGGCATTCGCGCATGCCGGTCTATGCCGAAACGCTGGATGATCCGCGTGGCATGGTCCACATTCGCGACGTGCTTGCCCATCTCACCCGTGTCGCCAGCGCCAGGAAAGGCCGGCGGTCCAAGAGGCCCGTGGCGGCTGCAGCGGCGCTGAACCTCGCCGAAGTCGATCTCTCGCGTACGATCGGCGAGCTCGACCTGATCCGCACCGTGCTGTTCGTGCCGCCGTCGATGCTGGCCTCCGACCTGATGGCGCGCATGCAGGCCTCTCGCACTCAAATGGCCCTTGTCATCGATGAGTATGGCGGCACCGACGGGCTGGTCTCCATGGAAGACATCGTCGAAACGGTGGTCGGCGACATCGAGGATGAGCACGACGACGATGAACCGCTGATAACCGAGGCCGCCGACGGCGTGTTCGTGGTCGATGCCAAGGCCGAGATCGATGACGTTGCCGAGAAGATCGGGGGCGAATTCGCGGCTGGCGAGCACGGCGAGTATGTCGATACGATCGGCGGCATGATCTTCAATGCGCTCGGACGGGTGCCGGCCCGCGGCGAAGTGGTCCAGGCGATACCGGGGTTCGAGTTCCATGTCCTCGACGCCGATCCGCGCCGCGTCAAACGTGTCCGCATCGTCCAGAGCCCGAAGGGCGAGCGCCGCCGTCGTACGGCGCGCGCGGAGCAGGCGTGAGGCGGGTTGGTCCCGGCAAAGCCCTCTGCATGATCTTCGCATGCCGAGCGTCCGCCTGGAAGCGAATGACGCTGCAGCAATCGAACCGGCGTGTAACCCCGAAAATCGGCTTCGGTTTCTGAGGTTACACGTTGCTTTTGGTTGCTGCGCCCGGATACTGCCGTCCGAACGAAAAAGGTGAGGGGCCGCGCATATGGAGCGCCTGACAGGGCGGATAATCTTGCTGTGGGGCTGGCGCCGCTCGCTCACTGCCTTTCTGGCAGGCGCGTTCGCTGTCCTGTCGCAGGCGCCCTACGATTTTTTCGCCGTCTGCTTCATCTCGTTTCCGGTTCTCGTCTGGCTGCTCGATGGCGCGACGGTTGCGCCCCGAAGCGGCGCCTTGCGGCGCATCGCGCCGGCCTTCGCCATCGGCTGGTGGTTCGGCTTCGGCTATTTCCTTGCCGGACTCTGGTGGGTCGGTGGCGCGGTGCTGGTGGAGGCCGAGAGCTTTGCCTGGGCCCTGCCTTTCGCGGTGTTCGGCATTCCCGCGCTGCTCGCATTCTTCTACGGCTTTGCCTGCGCGGTAGCGCGGCCACTATGGAGCAACGGCCTCGGACGTATTGCGGCCCTTGCCTTCGCCTTTGGCCTCGCTGAATGGCTGCGGTCGTTTCTGTTCACCGGCTTTCCGTGGAATGCGATCGGCTATGCCGCGATGCCGGTGCCGCTGATGATGCAAAGCGCGTCGGCGGTCGGCATGGTCGGCATGAACGTGCTTGCCGTCTTCGTCTTCGCCTTGCCGGCCCTGTTCGCAGACAGGCGCCACTTGCGGCTTGGTCTGACGCTTGGAGCCGTGCTTGTCACGGCGCACCTCGCCTTCGGCTATGTCAGGCTTGCAACGCCGGCGACTGCCGATGGACCCACGCTTGCCGTAAGAATCGTCCAGCCGGACATCGACCTCAGCGAAAAATGGGATGCAGATGTGCGCGATCGCATTTTCCGCACGATGCTGGAACTTTCGGCAAAGCCGCCCGAAGCGGGGCAGCCTGTCCCGCAACTGATCCTGTGGCCGGAAACCTCCGTGCCGTTTTTCTTCACCGAGCGGCCGGATGCCCTGACGGCGCTTGGCGAGATGCTTGGCGATGGTCAACTGCTGGTCGCCGGCGCGATGCGTGAGGAGAGTGGACGCGCGACCGGGGAGGAGACCCGCTACTACAACTCGGTGATCGCCATCAACGACAAGGGGGAAATCGTCGATGCGGTCGACAAGGTGCATCTGGTGCCGTTCGGCGAATATATGCCTTTCGCCGATCTGCTTGCCCGCTTCGGCCTCGAGCAGGTGGTGGCCGGTCCGATGAACCTGTCGCCGGGAGCAAGCCGCCACGCCATTGCCGCGCCGAACGGACTTCGTGCCCTGCCGTTTGTCTGTTATGAAATAATATTTCCCGACCTGATTGCGGTTGACGCAACGTCAGCAGATATTATTGTCAATGTTACGAACGACGCATGGTTCGGCGATACGCCGGGTCCATACCAGCATTTCCGACAAGCGCAGGTCCGCGCAGTTGAGACGGGGCTTCCATTGGTACGTGCCGCCAATACAGGAATTTCCGGGCTGGTGGACCCGCAAGGACGCATTGTCGACGCTTTGGCGATCAACGTTCGCGGTGTCATCGACGCGAGCATTCCTTCCTATCGGAGGGATGCGCGTGTAGCTGGCGGCGCGCGCGTTAACGGTTTGATTATTCTCTTTGTTTTTGGAGCGTTGGGCCTTGGAATGGTGTTGCGGCAAGGACTCCGACCGAATTGACAGCTTATATTGCGAAAATCCATAGTCCTGGCCGGGCGGACTTGGCAGACGAAAATATGGAACGGCCATCAATTCCGCTTCCCGCGCGAACAGCTACTGCCCCCAATCAAAAACGCCGGAAAGGCGATGAGGAACAAATGATCGATCAGGATAAGAAGAAGCCGAATCCAACGGACATCTATGTTGGGAGTCGAATTCGACTGCGCCGCAACATGCTGGGAATGAGCCAGGAGACCCTGGGCGAGAAGTTGGGAATTACCTTTCAGCAGATACAGAAATACGAAAAAGGTACAAACCGCGTCGGTGCCAGTCGGTTGCAGGCGATCGCCTCGGTGCTTGGCGCCCCGGTCTCGTTCTTCTTCGAGGGTTCGCCGACGGAAGGCGGCGCCCCTGGCCAGGGTTTTGCCGAGGATGCGTCGTCGGCCTTTTCGCTCGATTTCTGCACGACCCCCGAGGGGCTTCAGCTCAATCGTGCCTTCGTCAAGATCGCGGATGTGAAGGTGCGCCGCAAGATCATCGATCTCGTCAAGGTGCTCGCCGCAGACGACGAATGACGCGCCTGGGAAACGGCGAGGACCCAATCCCACAAACGCCTTGAGCCACGCAAAATGCTGCCTTGACGAGCTCTGATCCTGTTGGCTAACAGGTATGCCGTCAGAACGCGGCATTCTGCCGTTCGTTTTTTCCAGAGGGGACACCCGTGACACGGCAGAACTATCTTTTCACTTCCGAATCCGTTTCGGAGGGCCACCCTGACAAGGTCTGCGACCGCATTTCCGACGAAATCGTCGACCTGGTCTATCGCGAAGCCAAGAAGGCCGGCATGAACGCGTGGGACGTGCGCGTTGCTTGCGAAACCCTGGCCACAACCAATCGCGTCATCATTGCCGGCGAGGTCCGCGTTCCGCCGACGCTTTTGAAGATGGGCAAGGACGGCAAGCCGCTGATGGACGCGAGCGGCCACCCGGTCATCAATCCGTCGAAGTTCCGCACCGCCGCGCGCAAGGCCATCCGGGCCATCGGTTATGAGCAGAACGGTTTCCACTGGAAGACCGCCAAGATCGACGTGCTTCTGCACGCGCAGTCGGCCGATATCGCTCAGGGCGTCGACAAGGCGGCCGACGCCAATACGGAAGGCGCCGGCGACCAGGGCATCATGTTTGGCTACGCCTGCCGCGAAACGCCGGATCTGATGCCGGCGCCGATCTATTACAGCCACAAGGTTCTGGAACTGCTTTCAAGCGCTCGCCGCGAAGGCAAGGGCGACGTCGGCAGGCTCGGCCCGGATGCCAAGAGCCAGATCACCGTGCGTTACGATGGCGGCAAGCCATCCGAGGTGACCTCGATCGTGCTCTCCACCCAGCACCTTGATTCGAGCTGGGATTCCGGCAAGGTCCGCACCGTCGTGGAGCCCTATATCCGCGAAGCGCTCGGAGACCTGAAAATCGCCGACGACTGCAACTGGTACATCAATCCGACCGGCAAGTTCGTCATCGGTGGTCCTGACGGCGATGCCGGCCTCACCGGGCGCAAGATCATCGTCGACACCTATGGCGGTGCCGCCCCCCATGGCGGCGGCGCGTTCTCGGGCAAGGACACGACCAAGGTCGATCGTTCGGCGGCCTATGCCGCGCGCTATCTTGCCAAGAACGTCGTGGCGGCCAAGCTTGCCGAGCGCTGCACGATCCAGCTTTCCTATGCCATCGGCGTGGCGCAGCCGCTGTCGGTCTATGTCGACCTGCACGAGACCGGCTCCGTCGAAGCGTCGGTGCTCGAAAAGGCGCTGCGCGAGGTGATGGACCTGTCGCCCTCCGGCATTCGCCGCCATCTCGACCTCAACAAGCCGATCTACGCGAAAACCACCGCCTACGGCCATTTCGGCCGCAAGCCCGGCCGTGACGGCTCCTTCTCGTGGGAGAGGACCGACCTGGTCAAGGCGATCAAGGAAGCCGTGGCCTGACGCCGCGGAGCCGGTGCCATGAACACTGAAGACAGGCGTGGCACTTACGCCAGCCGCGCGACCGAAGCGTTCTTCGGCCGTCGGCACGGGAAGACGATCCGGCCGCAACAGGCCGCAGCCCTTGAGTCCGGCCTGAAGAGATACGGGCTGGACCTGGGGGGAGCGGTGCCGGCAAGTCTGCCCGCGCTGTTTTCCGCGCCGGTGACCGACATACGTCTGGAGATCGGCTTCGGCGGCGGTGAGCATCTTCTCCACGCCGCTCGCGGCAACCCGCAGACCGGTTTCATCGGCGTCGAGCCATTCGTCAACGGCATGGCGCGGCTGATGACGTCACTGGCCGAGACCCCGCTGGAAAATCTGCGGGTCTATGACGACGATGCCACCAGAGTGCTCGACTGGCTGCCCGATGCATGTCTTTCGGGCATCGACCTTCTTTATCCCGATCCCTGGCCCAAGAAGAAGCACTGGAAACGGCGGTTCGTCAGTCCGACCAATCTGGATCGCTTCGCCCGCGTCATGAAAAGCGGCGCGAGGTTTCGTTTCGCTTCGGACATCGACACTTATGTGAACTGGACCCTGATGCACTGCCGGGCACACGGCGCGTTTGAGTGGCAGGCCAAGGATGCCGACGACTGGCATCAGCCTTACAAGGACTGGATTCGCACGCGCTACGAGGCGAAAGCGGTCCGCGAAGGGCGTCGGCCGGCCTATCTGACATTCGTACGGGTCTGATCGAACCTGGTCTCGGCTCGATGAAACGATGGCTTGCGAGGCCGGTATTGTGCTGCCAAGATGCGGCGCATCGCGCAGGCTGCAAACCCAGTCGGCGGGGAAGCTTGGGAGGATTTCAATATCCATTTCAGAAGCTTGCACCAGAGCCCCGGCAAGCTGCAATTTTCCATCTCTGTCAACCGGGGCATTCGGCAGGCGCGGCAGGTTCTTTTCGCCGCAACATTTTCACAGCGGTTCCGCTCCTTGGGGGAGACGGGCTGACAACCAAGGAGGAAACACCGTGAGACATTTCCTGATCGCGTCCCTACTCGGCGGCTTGCTGGCCCTGCCGGCGCATGCCGCCGACTACAAGATCATGGCGCCGGCGGCCCCGGGCGGCGGCTGGGACCAGACGGCACGGACCATGCAGACCGCCCTTCAGGATGAGAAGATTTCGTCGAACGTGCAGGTCACCAACGTTCCGGGCGCCGGCGGCACGATCGGCCTTGCCCAGTTCGTCAATCAGGCGAAGGGCGATCCCTCGCAACTGATCGTCGGCGGCTATGTCATGGTCGGTGCGATCCTGACCAATGCCTCGCCGGTTTCTCTCGATCAGGTGACGCCTATCGCCAGGTTGACCGGCGAGTATGAGGCGGTGGTCGTTCCGGCGGCCTCCGACATCAAGGACATGGCCGGCCTGGTCGAGAAATTGAAGGCCGATCCCGGCGCGGTTTCCTGGGCAGGCGGCTCGGCCGGTGGTACCGACCACATCACAGCCGGTCTCATCGCCAAGGCCGTCGGTGTCGATCCGACCAAGATCAACTACATTGCCTTTTCCGGCGGCGGCGAGGCGCTGGCGGCTATCCTCGGCGGGCAGGTGACGGTGGGCATCTCCGGCTATGGCGAGTTCGAATCGCAGATCAAGGCTGGCGAACTGCGCATCATCGGCATTTCCAGCGATGAGAAGATCGAAGGTATCGACGCGCCGACCTTCAAGGAAGGCGGCGTGGATGTGTCGATCCAGAACTGGCGCATGGTGGCTGCCGCACCTGACATAACAGACGAGCAGAAGGCGGCGATCACCGCCGACATCGACAAGATGGTGACGTCGAAAACCTGGCAGGATGCGCTTGCCGCCAAGGGATGGGCAAACACCTATCTGGCCGGCGACGAATTCAAGGCGCAGCTTGCCAAGGACATCGAATCGACCTCGGCCATCCTGAAAGAGATCGGCTTGGTCAAATAATCGGAAAGCCAGATGACCGACAAAGGCTCCAGCGCCGGGCGCCGCGCCGACAAGGCGGCGCTCGTCATCGCGGCTGCACTGGCAGGCATTGCCGCACTCATCGGCTGGAGCACCTATTCGATGGGCGGGGCAGCGAGCTATTCGCGCCTCGGCCCGACCGCCTTCCCCTATGCGATCGCCGGTGGCCTGTTCATCCTGGCGATCTGGACGGTGTTTGAGGCACTCCGCAACGACTTCCCCAAACGCGAGCCGCAGAAATTCGGCCCGGTGGTTTGGATCGTCGGCGGTCTCGTGGCGCAGATGCTGCTGCTTGGCGTCGCCGGTTTTTCCATAGCGACCGGACTGCTGTTTGCCGCCACTGCGCGGGGATTCGGCCGTGGGCCTCTATGGATGACCATTCCGCTTGGAATAGTGCTTTCCTTCGTCGTCTGGTTCATTTTCGCCAAGGGCCTCAAGCTCACTTTGCCTGCCGGCCCGCTCGAGCGGCTGATTTAGCGAGATAGAGCATGGATACATTCGCTCTGCTGGCCCAAGGCTTCCTGGTGGCGCTCGAGCCGATCAATCTCTTCTATGCGCTGCTCGGTGTCACGCTCGGCACGGCAGTGGGCGTGCTGCCCGGCATCGGGCCGGCGCTGACGGTGGCGCTCTTGCTACCCGTCACCTACAAGCTCGATCCGGCGGGGTCGCTGATCATGTTCGCCGGCATCTATTATGGCGGCATGTATGGCGGCTCGACCACTTCCATCCTGCTCAACACGCCGGGTGAAAGTGCCTCAATCGTCACCGCGCTCGAAGGCAACAAGATGGCCCGCAAGGGCAGGGGTGGGCCGGCGCTCGCGACAGCGGCAATCGGTTCCTTTATCGCCGGTCTCATCGCCACTGCCGGTTTGGCGCTTATCGCACCCTGGATAGTCAAGTTCGCTCTTTCCTTCGGACCGGCGGAATATTTTGCGCTGATGGTGCTGGCCTTCATGACGGTTTCGGCGGCATTCGGCGATTCCTCGCTGCGCGGCCTGACCGCCTTGTTCATCGGCTTGACGCTCGGGCTGATCGGCATCGATCTGCAAACCGGCCAGGCGCGGCTGGCCTTCGGCGTTCCCGACCTGCTCGACGGCATCGAGGTGACGACGCTTGCGGTTGCGTTGTTTGCCATCGGCGAAACGCTGGCGGTCGCCGCTTCCACCACCGCCGGCGGCGAGCGAGTCGAGCCGGTGAGAGGTTCGGTATGGATGAACCGGGAGGACTGGTCGCGCTCCTGGATGCCGTGGCTGCGCGGCACGGCAATCGGTTTCCCGATCGGCGCCATGCCGGCCGGCGGCGCCGAGATCGGCACCTTCCTGTCCTATTCGGTGGAAAAGCAGTTGACCAACAAGCCGGAGGAGTTCGGCCATGGAGCGATCGAAGGCGTTGCCGGACCGGAGGCCGCCAACAATGCTTCGGCGGCGGGAACGCTGGTGCCGCTTCTGACCCTTGGTTTGCCGACAACCGCCACCGCCGCCATCATGCTTGCCGGCTTCCAGCAATTCGGCCTTCAGCCGGGACCGCTGCTCTTCACCAACAATTCAGCACTTGTCTGGGGGCTGATTGCCAGCCTGCTGGTTGCAAACTTCATGCTGCTGGTGCTGAACCTGCCCTTGATCGGCCTGTGGGTGAGGCTGCTGTCGATCCCGCGCCACTGGCTCTATGCAGGCATCCTGGTATTCGCCACGCTCGGCACGATCGGCGCCAATCCGTCGACATTCGAGCTTGGAATACTCCTCGCCTTCGGACTGCTCGGCTATCTGCTGCGCCAGTTCGGTTACCCGATCGCCCCGGTCGTGGTCGGCTTGATCCTGGGGCCGCTCGCCGAACAGCAATTGCGACGCGCATTGGCGATCAGCCAGGGCGATCTCACGGTTCTCGTGCAGTCGCCGATTTCGATCGTCCTTCTGCTGCTTGCGGCGGCGGCGGTTATTGTCCCGCTGGTGTTGCGTGCCCGAGGCAAGGGCAAGCTGTTGTCGCAGCTTGCGGCCGACGAGGATTGACGTCGGCGAACGTTGTTCAGAAGTTCCTGATCTTGCGGAACTGCTCGGCATCGATACCGAGGCCGCGCAGGTCGCGGGCGCGCGGCTGGCGACCATAACTGACGGCTGAGGCCGCAGCGATCGCGTTGCCGAACACCTGGAGGAATTCGCCGATTTTCAAGCTCTGCTGACGATTTGACATTGCGACGCCCTTTCTTTTTGTGCGTTGCAACATAAATGGGGTTTGGAGCCCGTTCGTGCCAGTGTCCGCGGCGCAAGGCTCCCATGCGCCAGTCGCAGGGATGCCGGCGGTGCGGAAAACCGGAGCATGGTGGAGGCCGGGCCTTGCCATCAACGGCGCCATCCTCTATGTAATGTGGAAATTCTTGGTCGGTATGACGAAGAGTGGGTCCACCCGGTCCCGCTCTTTTTTGTTAACTGGCCCAGCTTCGGAACGGGAATGACGGCAGAAACGAGCGGAATCGCTGGAGACGACAGGATCGTCCGCGAAAGCGGCATAGACGCCCGCGTGGCCTCGATTGTCGCGCCGGTGTTGCGCGGAATTGGTTTTCGGCTGGTGCGTGTGCGGCTGTCCGGGCAAAACGGCCTGACCCTGCAGATCATGGCCGAGCGCGAAGACGGCACGATGACGGTCGAGGATTGCGAAGAGGTCAGCCGTGCGGTTTCGCCGGCGCTCGATGTCGACGATCCGATCGACAGGGCCTATCATCTGGAAGTGTCGTCGCCCGGTATCGACCGGCCGCTGGTGCGCAAGGCGGATTTCGTCACCTGGCGAGGTCATTTGGCCCGCATCGAAACCTCGATCCTCGTTGCCGGCCGCAAGCGGTTTCGCGGCAAGATCGCCGAGACCACCGAAGATGGCGTCGCAATCGAGCGCGACAAGCCGGCCGACGATGAAGGCCCGACGGCGTTCGTTCCGTTCGACACGATTGCCGACGCAAGGCTGATCCTGACCGACGACCTGATCCGGGATGCCCTGAGCAAGGACAACCAGGCGCGCAAGGAAGCCAGGAAGCGCCGTGGCGAGCCCGAGGAAGACGACGCGGACGAAGGCGCGGAAGACGAAACCGGAACTGATTGAACAGCAGGCGGGATGGCTCGCCGGCACCGTTCAGGGAGACGAAAATGGTAGTAACTGCCAACAGACTTGAATTGCTGCAGATCGCAGATGCGGTCGCGCGCGAAAAGTCGATCGACAAGCAAATCGTCATCGACGCCATGGCGGACGCGATCCAGAAGGCGGCGCGCTCGCGCTACGGTCAGGAAACCAACATCCGCGCCGATATCAATCCCAACACCGGCGAAATGAAGCTCCAGCGCTTGATGGAGGTCGTCGAAACTGTCGAGGACTATGCCACGCAGATCGCGCTGTTGACGGCCCGCGAGCGCAATCCGGACGCGCAGGTCGGCGATTTCATTGCCGAGCAGCTTCCGCCGATGGAGTTCGGCCGCATCGCTGCCCAGTCGGCCAAGCAGGTCATCGTGCAGAAAGTGCGCGAAGCCGAGCGCGACCGCCAATATGACGAATACAAGGATCGCATCGGCGAGATCGTCAACGGCACGGTCAAGCGGGTCGAATACGGCAATGTCATCGTCGATCTGGGGCGCGGCGAGGCGATCATCCGCCGTGACGAGCTGATCCCACGCGAAAACTACAAATATGGCGATCGCGTCCGCGCCTATGTCTACGATGTGCGCCGCGAACAGCGCGGCCCGCAGATTTTCCTGTCGCGCACCCATCCGCAGTTCATGGCCAAGCTTTTCACCATGGAAGTGCCGGAAATCTACGACGGCATCATCGAGATCAAGTCGGTGGCCCGTGATCCGGGCTCGCGCGCCAAGATCGCCGTCATCTCCCGCGACAGCTCGATCGATCCGGTCGGCGCCTGCGTCGGCATGCGCGGTTCGCGCGTTCAGGCCGTCGTCGGCGAGCTGCAGGGCGAGAAGATCGACATCATTCCGTGGTCGCCTTCGGCCGCTTCCTTCATCGTCAACGCGCTGCAGCCGGCGGAAGTCGCCAAGGTTGTGCTGGACGAGGATGCCGAGCGCATCGAGGTGGTGGTGCCTGACGACCAGTTGTCGCTGGCCATTGGCCGTCGTGGCCAGAATGTGCGCCTCGCCTCCCAGCTTACCGGCTGGGATATCGACATCCTGACCGAGCAGGAAGAGTCCGAGCGGCGCCAGAAGGAATTCGTCGAGCGCTCCAACCTGTTCATGGACGCGCTGAATGTCGACGAGATGGTCGGCCAGGTGCTCGCCTCGGAAGGCTTCACCAGCGTCGAGGAAGTCGCCTATGTCGATTCCGACGAGATTTCGTCGATCGACGGCTTCGACGAGGACACCGCGAGCGAGATCCAGGCGCGCGCCAAGGAATATCTCGACAGGATCGAGGCCGAGCATGACAGCCGCCGTCTCGAGCTCGGCGTTTCCGACGAATTGCGCGAAATTCCCGGCGTCACCACGGCGATGCTGGTGGCGCTCGGCGAGGACGGGGTCAAGACGATCGAGGACTTTGCCGGCTATGCGGTGGACGATCTGGTCGGCTGGAAGGAACGCAAGGACGGCGAGACCAAGTTCTTCCCCGGCGTTCTGGCAAGCTTCGGCACCTCGCGCGCCGAGGCCGAGCAGATGGTCATGGCCGCGCGCCTGAAGGCTGGCTGGATCACGCAGGACGAAGCGGCCGCCGAAGAAGACACGTCTTCCGAAGCCACCGGTGCGTGAGGTGAACACGCATCGAAACGCCGTTGGACGAGATGAACGATCGCACGTGCATCGTCACGCGCAGACAAGCCGAACCGGATGAACTGATCCGTTTCGTCGTCGGCCCGGATTCCGTCATCGTTCCGGACTTGAAAAGAAACCTTCCCGGCCGTGGTTGCTGGGTGACGGCCGACCGCCTACATATAGACAAGGCGGCGGGCAAGAATCTCTTTGCCCGTGCTTTCCGCAAGGATGTCGCCGTCCCGCCTGACCTGGGCGCGACGGTCGATGCGCTGCTTGCAAAGGCAGCACTCGGCGTCCTTGGCTTGGCGCGCAAGGCCGGCGCAGTTGCGCTTGGTGCGACGAAGGTCGAAAGCGCGGTTCGCAGCGGCAAGGCGCTACTGGTTCTGCATGCGCGGGAAGCCTCCGAAGACGGCTTGCGCAAGATCACACAAGCGCGCCGGGCGACCGCCTATGCGGGCGGCCCAGAGATATATGCCTACAAACTTTTTTCGGAAGCCGATTTGAGTTTGGCATTAGGGGCCACAAATGTGATACATGCTGCCGTTCTCGCGCAAGAGGCGGGAAACGCGGTGCTGAAGCGCATGGTTGCGCTTGACCGATACCGGGGCGGATCCTCGGATGACCGGGCAATGTTTGCGGCAATTGCTGACGAAGATGACGCCGCCGCAGAGGATATGGAATGAGCGATAACAAATCGGGAGATGACAACACTTTGAGCGTCAACATGAAGAAGACCTTGACGTTGAAGCGCCCTGGTGTGGAACAGGGCACGGTACGCCAGAACTTCTCGCATGGGCGCACGAAGTCGGTTGTCGTCGAGACCAAGAAGCGCAAGTTCACTCTGCCTGGCGAGCGGCCGGAAACTGCCGCCGCGCCCGCTTTCTCGCCGAAGCCTCAGGCGCCCGCCGCGGCAGCTCCTGCGGCGCCGGAGGTTGTCAAGCCCGCGCCGCCACCCGCGCCGGACCGCACCGGCGTCGTGTTGAACGAGCTGTCGACCAGCGAGATGGAAGCGCGTCGGCGTGCGCTCGAAGGCTCCAAGGCGCGTGAGATGGAGGATCGGCAGCGTGCTCTCGAAGAGTCGCGGCGCCGCCAGGAAGAAGAAGAGCGCCGCAAGCGCGAACGCGAGGAATCGGCGCGCCGGCAGGCCGAGGAGGAGGCTCGGCTTCAGGCCGAGGCCGAATCGCGGCGTCGTGCCGAAGAGGAAGCGCGTCGCCGCGCCCCTCAGCATGCCGATGTGGCGGCCGCCGATGAGGAGCCTGAAGCGAAGGCCAAGAGCCTGGTGCGCGGTACGCCGGTCAAGCGCGTCGTGACGCCTGAGGTCGCGCGTCCGGCCAAGACCAAGGGCGAGGAAGATCGCCGTCGCGGCAAGCTCACGCTGAACTCGGCGATGTCCGACGACGATGCACGCGCCCGGTCCCTGTCGTCGATGCGTCGCCGGCAAGAGAAATTCAAGCGGGCCATGCATCAGGAGCCGCGCGAGAAGATTTCGCGCGAGGTCGTGCTTCCCGAGACGATCACCATCCAGGAACTGGCGCAGCGCATGTCGGAGCGCGCCGTCGATGTGGTCAAATATTTCATGAAGCAGGGCCAGATCCTGAAGCCCGGCGACGTGATCGACGCCGATACGGCCGAACTGATCGCGTCCGAATTCGGGCATACGGTGCGCCGTGTGGCCGAGTCGGACATTGAGGAAGGCCTGTTCGACGTTGCCGATCGGCCCGAGGACCTTCGGCCGCGCTCGCCGGTTGTCACCATCATGGGCCATGTCGACCACGGCAAGACCTCGCTGCTCGACGCGATCCGCAATGCCAATGTGGTCTCCAGCGAATCCGGCGGCATCACCCAGCATATCGGCGCCTATCAGGTCGAAAAGAACGGTCAGAAGATCACCTTCATCGACACGCCGGGCCACGCGGCCTTCACGGCGATGCGCGCTCGCGGCGCACAGGCTACCGACATCGCCATCCTGGTGGTGGCGGCCGATGACAGCGTGATGCCGCAGACGGTTGAATCAATCAATCACGCCAAGGCGGCGGGCGTGCCGATCATCGTGGCGATCAACAAGATCGACAAGCCGTCGGCCGACCCGCAGAAGGTGCGTTCGGAACTGCTTCGTCACGAGGTCTTCGTCGAATCGATGGGCGGCGAGGTGCTGGATGTCGAGGTGTCCGCCACCAAGGGCACCAATCTCGACAAGCTGCTCGAAGCCATCCTGCTGCAGGCCGAACTGCTCGACCTGCAGGCCAACCCCAACCGCACCGCCGAAGGCGTTATCATCGAGGCCAAGCTCGACAAAGGCCGCGGCCCGGTTGCCACCGTTCTGGTGCAGACCGGCACGCTCCTGGTCGGCGATATCGTCGTGGCCGGCAATGAATGGGGACGCGTGCGCGCCCTCGTCAACGATCGCGGCGATCATCTGGAGCAGGCGCTGCCGGCCACGCCGGTCGAAATCCTCGGCCTCCAGGGCACGCCACAGGCGGGCGACCGCTTTGCCGTGGTCAACAACGAGGCCAAGGCGCGCGAGATCACCGAATATCGCCAGCGCAAGGCGCGCGACAAGGCGGCTGCCCGTCACGCCGGCCAGCGCGGCTCGCTCGAGCACATGATGTCGCAATTGCAATCCAGCGGCCTGAAGGAATTCCCGCTGGTCATCAAGGCCGACGTCCAGGGCTCAGTCGAGGCGATCGTCAATGCGCTCGCCGAGCTCGGCACCGACGAGGTTCGGGCGCGGATCGTCCATGCCGGTGCCGGCGGCATCACCGAAAGCGACGTGTCGCTGGCCGAAACGTCCGGCGCGGCCATGATCGGCTTCAACGTTCGCGCCAATCCGCAGGCGCGACACGCGGCCGAACAGGCCGGTCTCGATATCCGTTACTACAACATCATCTACACCCTCGTGGACGATGTGAAGGCGGCGATGTCGGGCCTGTTGTCGCCGGAGCGCCGCGAGACCTTCATCGGCAACGCCGAGATCCTCGAGGTCTTCGACATCACCAAGGTCGGCAAGGTCGCGGGCTGCCGCGTGACGGAAGGCAAGGTCGAACGGGGTGCCGGGGTCCGGCTGATCCGCGACAACGTCGTCATCCACGAAGGCACGCTGAAGACGCTGAAGCGCTTCAAGGACGAGGTGTCTGAAGTGCCTGCCGGCCAGGAATGCGGCATGGCCTTCGCCAATTACGAGGACATCCGCCAGGGCGACATCATCGAGGCCTTCCGCGTGGAGCATGTGTCGCGGACGCTTTAAGCGGACTGCCGTATTGATGATGGAGTAGCCACCCGCTTAGCGGCGGAAGGCGCAACCTCCACCCGGCGTTCCATCTCCACCCTTCATTGCCGGAAGGGTGGAGACCGCGTTTTCGATAATCGCGTCAGATACGATCGAACTGATCGCCGAAAGGCAATGATACTCATGTCACGAACATCTTCGTCCGGCCCCTCACAGCGCCAACTCCGCGTCGGCGAGCAGGTGCGCCACGCACTGTCGGATGTGTTCCGGCGCGGCGAGGTCAGCGACGGTCTCATCGAGACGACCGTGATTTCGATCTCCGAAGTGCGCATGTCGCCTGACCTGAAAATCGCCACGGCCTTCGTTTCGCCGCTCGGCGCGCGTGACGATGCCGCGGTGATCGAGGCTCTCAACCGCAATGCACGCTTCATCCGCGGCCGCGTCTCGCCGGCCTTGCGGCAGATGAAATATATGCCGGAATTCCGTTTCCGGCTCGACACGAGCTACGACAATTTCGCCAGGATCGACGAGTTGCTGAAGTCGCCGGAGGTCGTGCGCGACCTGAAGGCCGATGGCGAGGAGAACGACTAATGGGCCGCCGAGGCAAGAAGAAGGGCCGCCCGGTTTCCGGTTGGCTGGTGTTCGACAAGCCGATCGGCATGGGCTCGACCGAGGCCGTGGCCAAGATCAAATGGCTGTTTCAGGCCGAAAAGGCCGGCCACGCTGGAACGCTGGATCCGCTGGCTTCCGGCATGCTGCCGATCGCGCTGGGCGAGGCCACGAAAACCGTGCCCTATGTCATGGACGGCGCCAAGGTCTACCGGTTTACCGTCGCCTGGGGCGAGGAGCGCTCGACGGACGATCTCGAGGGGCCTGTGACCAGAACCTCCGAGAAGCGCCCCGCGCAGGCCGAAATCCTCGGCTTGCTGCCGAAATATACCGGCATCATCATGCAGACGCCGCCGCAGTTCTCGGCAATCAAGATCGCCGGCGAACGCGCCTACGATCTGGCGCGCGAGGGGCAGACGCTCGACATTCCGCCGCGCGAGATCGAGATCGGCCGGCTCGAACTCGTCGACACGACGCCAGATGGCAATGCCATATTCGAGGTCGAATGCGGCAAGGGCACTTATGTTCGCTCGCTGGCGCGCGACATGGGCCGCGATCTCGGCTGCTTTGGCCATATTGCCGATCTGCGGCGCATCGAGGTCGAGCCATTCACCGCCGACGATCTTGTGACCCTGGAGCAGCTTGAGGCCGCTATGCCGCAAGCCGCGGAAACAGCGGAAGAGGAGGGCGTGATCGGCAGGCGCGGTGACCGTTTTGGAGCGATGGACGCCTATCTGGTCGATGCCGCGGCAGCGCTCGAGTGCCTGCCGCAGGTGGCGATCTCCGACGATGCGGCGGCAAAGATCAGGCTCGGCAATCCAATCATCGTGCGCGGCCGCGATGCGCCGGTGGAGGCGGACGAGGCTTGCGCCACGGCGCGCGGCAAGCTGGTGGCGATCGGCGCGATCGAAGCCGGCATGTTCAAGCCGAAGCGGGTTTTTGCGGCTTGAACCGCAGCTCCAGTGCGATTTTCGAATAGGACTGGTCTTTATCGCCATTTTGCCCTATATGCGCCGCAGCATTGCGCTTTGAGCGCCATGTTCATCGGCCCCAGCTGGACGACATCCCGGCCGAGGGCGTCCCGTTTCCTCAAATTCGAAAGGAAAAACTCGATGTCGATTACCGCCGAACGCAAAAAGGAACTCATGGCCGAATTTGCGACCGTCAAGGGCGACACCGGTTCGCCGGAAGTCCAGGTCGCCATTCTGTCGGAGCGCATCAAGAACCTGACCGAGCACTTCAAGGACCACAAGAATGACAATCATTCGCGCCGTGGCCTGCTCGCGCTCGTGTCGCAGCGCCGCCGTCTCCTCGACTATCTGAAGAATCGGGAAGAAGGCCGCTACCAAACGCTGATCGAGAAACTCGGTCTGCGCCGCTGATACTGGACCGGCGGACCTTCAGGTGAAGGTCCGCCGGTCTGCCATTCGGGCGTGCATAAGGCACGTTCCGACGGCACATGATCCCGTGCTGTAGAGCTTTTTCGGGATATCATGTGCCAAAAGGTTCTGCCGCTGCAGAGGGCAACGTCGGAACCGCCCATGAGACAGGTCATGGGGCAGGATTGCAGGATGCCCGGAGCGTTGCCCGCAACGCCCGCACTCACCGGACCTCCCGCTGTCTTGCCCATGGCTCGTCTGAAACAAGCCGGGAAGGCCGCGCGCGCGAATGGTGCGCCCCCTTCCATTTCTTAAGGACAAGACATGTTCAACCATCACAAGGTCGAAATCGAGTGGGCCGGACGCCCGCTCATTCTCGAAACCGGCAAGATCGCCCGTCAGGCCGATGGCGCCGTTCTCGCCACCTATGGCGAGACGATCGTGCTCGCCACGGTCGTCTCGGCGAAGGAGCCGAAGCCGGGCTTCGACTTCTTTCCGCTTACCGTCAACTACCAGGAAAAGACCTATGCCGCCGGCAAGATTCCGGGCGGCTATTTCAAGCGCGAAGGCCGTCCGAGCGAAAAGGAAACGCTGGTTTCCCGCCTGATCGACCGCCCGATCCGCCCGCTTTTCGCCGATGGCTACAAGAACGACACGCAGGTCGTGGTCACGGTCGTGCAGCACGATCTTGAAAACGACCCGGACATTCTGTCGATCGTCGCCACCTCGGCGGCCCTGACGCTTTCGGGCGTGCCGTTCATGGGGCCGATCGGCGGCGCCCGCGTCGGCTACATTAACGGCGAATATGTGCTCAACCCGCATATCGACGAGATGGAGGAATCCAAGCTCGATCTCGTCGTCGCCGGCACTTCGGAAGCCGTTCTCATGGTCGAATCCGAAGCCAAGGAACTGCCGGAAGACGTCATGCTCGGCGCGGTCATGTTCGGCCATAAGGGTTTCCAGCCGGTCATCGACGCGATCATCCGGCTCGCCGAAGTCGCCGCCAAGGACCCGCGCGACCATACCGCGCCAAGCTATGACGATCTCGAAGCGGAAATGCTGAAGATCGCCGAGGCCGATCTGCGCGCTGCGTACAAGAACATCAACAAGCAGGAGCGCTATGGCGCGGTCGATGCCGTCAAGGCGAAGGTCAAGGCGGCATTCGCTCCGGCTGACGAGGAAGAGCCGAAATGGTCGGCCGAGCAGGTCGCGACGGTGTTCAAGCACCTCCAGGCCAAGATCGTCCGCTGGAACATCCTCGACACCGGTTCCCGCATCGACGGTCGCGACCTGAAGACTGTTCGCAACATAGTTTCCGAAGTCGGCATCCTGCCGCGCACCCACGGTTCGGCGCTGTTCACGCGCGGCGAGACGCAGGCGGTGGTGGTTGCCACGCTCGGCACCGGCGAGGACGAGCAGTATGTCGACAGCCTGACCGGCATGTACAAGGAGAAGTTCCTTCTCCACTACAACTTCCCGCCCTATTCGGTCGGCGAGACCGGCCGCATGGGCTCGCCTGGCCGTCGCGAGATCGGTCACGGCAAGCTCGCCTGGCGCGCCGTTCATCCGATGCTGCCGAGCGCCGAGCAGTTCCCCTACACGCTGCGCGTCGTCTCGGAAATCACCGAATCCAACGGTTCGTCTTCGATGGCGACCGTCTGCGGCACCTCGCTGGCGCTGATGGATGCCGGCGTTCCGCTGCAGAAGCCGGTGGCCGGCATCGCCATGGGCCTGATCAAGGAAGGCGAGCGCTTTGCCATTCTCTCCGACATTCTTGGCGACGAGGATCACCTCGGCGACATGGATTTCAAGGTGGCCGGCACCACCAACGGCATCACCGCATTGCAGATGGACATCAAGATCGACGGCATCACCGAAGAGATCATGAATGTCGCGTTGGGTCAGGCCAAGGAGGGCCGCCTGCACATCCTCGGCGAGATGGCGAAAGCCTTGTCCGAGGGCCGCAAGGAGCTTGGCGAGTTCGCGCCGCGCATCGAGGTCATGCACATCCCGACCGACAAGATCCGCGATGTCATCGGTTCGGGTGGCAAGGTGATCCGCGAGATCGTCGAGAAGACCGGCGCCAAGATCAACATCGAGGATGACGGCACGATCAAGATCGCTTCTTCCAACGCCAAGGAGATCGAGGCGGCGAAGAAGTGGATCCACACCATCGTCGCTGAACCGGAAGTCGGTGAGATCTATGAAGGCACGGTCGTCAAGACCGCCGATTTCGGCGCTTTTGTCAATTTCTTCGGTCCCAAGGACGGTCTCGTCCACATCTCGCAGCTTGCCAACGACCGCGTCGCCAAGACGTCGGATGTCGTCAAGGAAGGCCAGAAGGTCTTCGTCAAGCTGATGGGCTTCGACGAGCGCGGCAAGGTTCGCCTGTC
Source organism: Borborobacter xinjiangensis (assembly GCF_047739745.1). Classification (NCBI taxonomy): domain Bacteria; kingdom Pseudomonadati; phylum Pseudomonadota; class Alphaproteobacteria; order Hyphomicrobiales; family Phyllobacteriaceae; genus Borborobacter; species Borborobacter xinjiangensis. The sequence goes on from NZ_JBLLVA010000022.1 coordinate 39,040, forward strand.
GATGAAGGTCGTCGACCAGGAGACCGGCAAGGAAATCGTGCGCGAGAAGAAGGCCGAGGGCGAAGAAACCGCCGCCTGATGGCATTTAGTTAGCGACTGAGATTGAAGCGGGCGCACCGGAAGGTAGCGCCCGCTTTTCTATTGCGCCACCGAACCGAGCTCTAAAATGACGCGTGATACGCTGAAGACCCTTTTTCATCCCTTCGAAGCGGGCGCACTTGATGCGCCGGGAAAGGGCGAACGGGTCCTGTTCCTCGGGGCGGAGCCTGGCTTCCGCTTGCCGGATGACTTCACGGCCGCACTTTCGATGGTGCAAGGCTTCCGGCCTTATGTGCGTGGGCTTGAGGCCGGTGGACATACGGTCACGCCCAAGGCGGAAGGACAGGATTTCGATGCTGCGCTGGTTTTATGCGGCCGCCACCGCGGATGGAACGAAATGCTTGTCGCAGACGCGCTCGAACGGGTGAGGGCCGGCGGATTGGTTCTCGTTGCCGGCAGCAAGGACGACGGCATTGCCAGCCTGCGCAAGCGCGTCGGCGACCTTGTCGAGATCGAAGATTACTTGCCCAAACATCATGGCGTTGCCTTCTGGTTCCGCCGCTCCGAAGACAGCTCCGCGGCAGTGGCGGCGCTGCGCGAGGGCAATGGCGAGCGGCTGATCGACGGGCGCTTCCACACCGCGCCCGGCATGTTCTCAGCCGACGAGGTTGATCCCGGCTCGAAGCTGCTGGTCGAGCATCTGCCGGACAAGATCACCGGCGCTGTCGCGGATTTCTGCGCGGGCTGGGGCTATCTCGCTGCCGAACTGGCGCGGATGCATCCGAAGATTTCGACGCTCGACCTTTACGAGGCCGATTTCGCTTCGCTGGAGGCAGCCAGGCGCAATCTGGCCCGAATCGCCTCGATCGAGCCGCGCTTCTTCTGGCACGATTTGCTCAGCGAGGAGGTCCGGTATCGATATGACCTGATCGTCATGAATCCGCCCTTCCATCAGCGGCGTTCGGCCGAGCCGGATATGGGGCAGCGAATGATTCGCGCTGCCGCGGCCGCGCTGAAGCCCGGCGGCAGGCTCTATATGGTGGCGAACCGGCAACTGCCCTACGAGAGAACGTTGGCCGAGACCTTTTCCAGCCACGCCGAGGTGGCTCGCACCGGCGTGTTCAAGGTGCTGAGCGCACGCCGGTAAAAATCGCTCTATTCGCCCTTGTCGGACTGCTTCAGTTCGTCAAGCGTCGGCATCGAGACGATGTGATAGCCGGAATCCACATAGTGGATTTCGCCGGTGACGCCTGACGATAAATCGGACAGCAGATAAAGCGCCGAGCCGCCGACCTCGTCGATGGTGACCGTGCGGCGCAGCGGCGAATTGCGCTGCTGATAGGCGAACATATGGCGCGCATCGGCAATGCCTGCTCCCGCAAGCGTGCGCACCGGGCCGGCCGAAATGGCGTTCACCCGGATGCCGCGCGGGCCGTAATCGTTGGCGAGGTAGCGCACGCTCGCCTCAAGCCCGGCCTTGGCAACGCCCATGACATTGTAGTTCGGCATGATGCGTGTCGACCCGGCATAGGTCAGCGTGATCATAGAGCCGCCGTCCTTCATGAGTGCTGCGGCGTTGCGCGCGACTTCGGTGAAGGAGTAGCAGGAGATCACCATCGTGCGGATGAAATTCTCCCGGCTGGTATCGGCGTAAAGGCCCTTGAGCTCGTTCTTGTCGGAGAAGCCGATGGCATGCACGACGAAATCGAGTCCGTTCCAGGCTTCGCCCAATGCCTCGAAAACCGAGCTGACCGAGGCGCTGTCCTCGACGTCGCAGGGCAGCACCAGCGAGGCGGCTACCTGCTCGGCCAGCGGCTTGACGCGACGGCCGAAGGCCTCGCCCTGATAGGTGAATGCCAGTTCCGCGCCATGCGCGGCCAATTGCTTGGCGATGCCCCAGGCAATCGAATGGTCGTTGGCGACGCCCATGATGAGGCCGCGCTTACCCTTCATCAAAGCTTCCATCGAAAGAAGACCTCAGCCGTTGTGGCGCTGGAAAACGAGCGTGGCGTTGGTGCCGCCGAAGCCGAAAGAATTGGACAGGACCGTGTCGATCCTGGCGTCGTCGATACGCTTGCGCACGATCGGCATGCCTTCGAATTCGGGGTCGAGTTCCTCGATATGGGCGCTCTCGCCGATGAAGCGGCCCTGCATCATCAGGATGGAATAGATCGATTCCTGCACGCCCGCGGCTCCCAGCGAGTGGCCGGTAAGGGACTTGGTGGAGGTGATGTTCGGCATCTCCTCGCCGAACACGTCGCGAATCGCGCCCATCTCCTTGGAATCGCCGACCGGCGTGGAGGTGCCGTGGGTGTTGATATAGTCGACCGGTCCCGAAACGCCGGCAAGCGCCTGGCGCATGCAGCGCACCGCGCCCTCGCCGGAAGGCGCCACCATGTCGTAGCCGTCGGAGGTGGCGCCGTAGCCGACGATCTCGGCGTAAATCTTGGCGCCGCGCGCCTTGGCGTGCTCAAGTTCCTCCAGAACCAGCACGCCCGCGCCGCCGGCGATGACGAAGCCGTCGCGGGCCACATCATAGGCACGCGAGGCGACCGCCGGGCGGTCGTTGAACTTCGACGACATCGCACCCATCGCGTCGAACAGGTCCGACATCGTCCAGTCGAGGTCCTCGTGGCCGCCGGCAAAGATCATGTCCTGCTTGCCCCACTGGATCAACTCATAGGCGTTGCCGATGCAATGCGCCGAGGTCGAGCAGGCCGAGGAGATCGAATAGTTGACGCCGTGGATCTTGAACCAGGTGGCAAGCGTGGCGGACGCGGTGGAAGACATGGCCTTCGGCACCGCAAACGGCCCGATGCGCTTGGGGCTACCGTTCTTCAACGTGGTTTCGGCGGCCTCGACGATGGTGCGCGTGGAGGGGCCGCCCGAACCCATGATGATGCCGGTGCGCTCGTTGGTTATGTCGCCCTGTTCGAGCCCAGCATCCGCGATCGCCTGCTCCATGGCGACGTGGTTCCAGGCGCCGCCCTTGGAGAGAAAGCGCATGGCGCGACGGTCGACCAGCTCGGAGGGGTCAAGCGTCGGCGCTCCCCAGACCTGGCAGCGGAAACCGTGCTCGGCAAAGGAATCGGAGAAATGTATCCCTGACTTGGCGTCACGCAGGGATGCCTGCACCTCGTCGGCGTTGTTTCCGATTGAAGATACGATGCCAAGGCCCGTGACAACGACGCGTCTCATGAGAAACTCCTTCGGTCTCGGTTCCAGCGCTCAGGCTGCTTGCTCTTTGAACAGGCCGACGCGCAGATCGGTGGCCTTGTATATGGTCTCGCCATCGGCCTTCAGCCAGCCATCGCCGATGCCGAGCACCAGACGGCCGCGCATTACGCGCTTGAAGTCGACACCATATTCGACCTTCTTGTTGGCGGGCGTCACCATGCCGGTGAATTTCACCTCGCCCGTCGAAAGCGCCCGGCCCTTGCCGGGCTCGCCCAGCCAGCCGAGGAAGAAGCCGCTCAACTGCCACAGAGCATCGAGGCCGAGGCAGCCGGGCATCACCGGGTCGCCGATGAAGTGGCAGGGGAAGAACCATAGATCGCGGCGGATATCGAGTTCGGCGCGCACGAATCCCTTTTCGAACGCGCCGCCGGTGTCGCTGATTTCGGTAATCCGGTTGAACATGAGCATGGGAGGGTAGGGCAGTTGCGCGTTGCCCGGCCCGAACAGTTCGCCGCGGGCGCAGGCAAGCAGGTCCTCATATTCGTAGCTGGACTTCGAAACCGCCATAAAACGTCTTCCCTCTCGCGCTCCGACGCCTTCGCGCCCTTGCCGCTTCCTAGCACAGGCAGTTTCCGTGCGGAAACCGTCGATTGCGATTAACCTGCCGGTCTGCCTGGGTCAATGTGCGCCTATTGATCACGTTAGGCCCACAGAATATATACACTTACGAGGACAGAGTTCTCAGACATTGATCGAATGTCTGAAAACCGGAACGGATATTGGCGAAGCGATGGATTGGCCCGTCCCGCATGACATTGCAGTAGACGAACGCGTACGCCAGGCAGGCCTGCGTCCGACGCGTCAGCGCGTCGCCTTGGCCAATCTTCTTTTCGCCAAGGGGGATCGCCATCTGTCGGCCGAGGAACTTCACGAAGAAGCTGTAAACGCCGGCGTACCGGTGTCTCTGGCGACCGTCTATAACGCCCTCCACCAGTTCACCAAAGCAGGGCTGCTGCGGATTCTGGCCGTGGAAGGCTCGAAAACCTATTTCGATACCAACACGTCTGACCACCACCACTTCTACATCGAAGGCGAGAACAAGATTTTCGACATTTCCTCGGGACCGGTCAGGGTCGTCAACCTGCCGGAACCACCCGAAGACATGGAAATCGCCAACGTCGACATCATCGTCCGTTTGCGGCCGAAGCAGAAAGCCTGAACTTCCAATGCTGAACAAAGGGCCGGTCGATTTGATCGTCCGGCTGGAATGGCTGTTTCTTGTGGCCGCGGCGGTGCTCGGTTACGCGCTTGCCGGCGGCTCTTGGGGACTTTTTGCCCTGCTTATCCTCGCGCCGGATTTGTCGATGCTGTTCTATGCCGCCGGTCCGCGTGTCGGAGCCTTCGCCTACAACATGCTGCATGTGACGGTCTGGCCGCTATGTCTGCTGGTCTTCGGGCTCTACACGGGTGACGCGCTTGCGATCCAGATTTCGGCCGTCTGGATCGCACATATTGCAGCGGACCGGGCGCTCGGTTATGGGCTGAAACACGCGAGCGGGTTTCAGGATACGCATCTTGGGCGCATCGGGAAACGCCCCTCCTAATCTTTCACCAGTTCGCCCGGATAGGCGCCCCATACCAGTTTCTGGCTGATCCAACCGGTATGGCCGTCGAAAGTCATTTCGCACCATTCGCCGGTGCAGGATTTTATCGTCCCGATGACCCCCGGCTCGAGCAGGGCCACCGCGCGGGCCGTGTTGTTCGGCTCCGCCAGTAGCGAGATGCTGGCGTCCTTGCCGCGCTGCCAGGGTGCGGCGATTGCCGTGCGACGACCGGAAAGCAGCGACTGGTTGATCCAGCCTTCCGCTCCGTCCGCATCGCGCACGCGGCGCCAGTTGTCATATTCCTGGATGATCTCCATCGGCAGGCCGGGCTTGGTGTAGAGCCAGTCGACGGCATAGTTCAGTCCCGGACCGATTCGTGAATTGACTCGCCCCGATTTCAGGCTGACGAATCGTGGCAATGGCAGCCCGCTCGGGCCCCGCGTCACGCCCTGGGAAGGCGCGCTCTGGGCAAAGGCGACCGAGACGCCCGGAAGGACCAGCGCGAGGCCGAGCAACGCTGAAACGACCGTCATGCGAAGCGATACCAAACCAGACACCTTGGTTCCTTTTCCTCTTTTTGCGCCATCGCAGCCCTCGATGCGCGAGCCCGTTTTTCTTTGTCTTCCACGGCCCCGCTTGTTACACAGGCTGTGATGCGGGGACGGGTTTGCAGTTTCGCGCGTCTTGGTTAAAGAGGTCTCAACAACGTCGGGATCCGGGAAAGCAATGGCCGTCAGAAACAAGCCTCTCGTGGTGATTACGCGCAAGCTTCCCGACCAGGTCGAGACGCGCATGCGCGAGCTTTTCGACGCGCGGCTGAATCTTGATGACCGTCCGATGAGCCAGCCCGAACTGGTTGCCGCCGTCAAGGAAGCCGACGTGCTGGTGCCGACGGTCACCGATCGCATCGATGAGGCGCTTATCGAGCAGGCCGGCGAGAATTTGAAGCTGATCGCCAATTTCGGCAATGGCGTCGACAAGATCGACGTGACGGCGGCGGCCAGGCGCGGAATTACCGTCACCAACACGCCGAACGTGCTGACCGAAGACACCGCCGACATGACCATGGCGCTGATGCTGGCCGTTCCGCGGCGGCTGGCGGAAGGCGCCAACATACTGGATGGCTCCGGGAAATGGGGCGGATGGTCGCCGACCTGGATGCTGGGGCGGCGCATCTGGGGCAAGCGGCTTGGCATCGTCGGCATGGGCCGCATCGGAACGGCGGTGGCGCGGCGCGCCAAGGCGTTCGGCCTGTCGATCCACTACCATAACCGCAACCATGTGCTTCGGGAGGTGGAGGACGAGCTGGAGGCGACCTATTGGGACAGCCTCGACCAGATGCTGGCGCGGATGGACATCATCTCCGTCAACTGTCCCTCGACGCCGGCCACCTATCACCTGCTGTCGGCGCGGCGGCTCGCCTTGATGCAGCCGACCGCCTATCTGGTCAATACCGCGCGTGGCGACCTGATCGACGAGGAGGCGCTGGTCAAGCTGCTCCAGGACGGCAAGATTGCGGGCGCCGGACTTGATGTTTTCGAGAACGAGCCGGTGGTCAACCCGAAGCTGGTCAAGCTCGCCGCCAAGGGCAAAGTAGTGATTCTGCCGCATATGGGTTCGGCTACCATCGAGGGCCGCATCGACATGGGCGAGAAGGTGATCATCAACATCCGCACCTTCATCGACGGCCACCGTCCGCCCGACCGGGTGCTGCCGCTGCGCACCTGAAAACAAAGCGTTCGATTCGCCGATTCGGGTTTTCGTTACCCGCGTCTCTTGTAGCGCATGACGTCGAAGCGCGCCGCCAGCGCGTCATAGAGCAAAAGCCTGCCAATCAGAGGCTCGCCGATGCCGACGATCAGCTTGATCACCTCCATCGCCTGCAGCGTACCGATCACGCCGGTGAGCGCGCCGACAACGCCGGCCTCGGCGCAGGACGGCACCAGGCCGGCCGGCGGCGGTTCCGGGAACAGATCGCGATAGCTCGGGTTGAGTGTTCCATCCGGGCCGCTCTCGAACGGCTTGAGCACGGTCAGCGTGCCGTCGAAACGCCCGACCGCCGCATGGACCAGCGGGCGCCCCACTGCGGCTGCCGCATCGGCCACGGCATAGCGCGTTGCGAAATTGTCGGAGCCATCGGTGACGATGTCATACTGCGCGACAAGATCGCGGATATTGTCGTCGGTCAGGCGGATATTGTGTAAGTCGATGCTTACATTAGGATTGATGCGCGTCAGCGCGGCGCGAGCGCTTTCGATTTTCGGTTGCCCGACCGATCCGGTGTCGTGAATCACCTGCCGGTGCAGGTTGGAAAGCGAAACCGTGTCGTCATCGACGATGCCGAGCGTGCCGACGCCTGCCGCCGCAAGATACTGCAGTGCCGGCGCGCCAAGTCCGCCGGCGCCGACAACCAGCACGCGCGCCCGCTTCAGCTTCTGCTGGCCGGCGCCGCCGATTTCCGGCAGCACGATATGGCGCGCATAGCGTTCGAGTTCTTCATCGGTGAGCGGGGCAAGGCCTTGCGTGGTCATGGCCGGAACCTATCGCATCAGCCGGAAAATCGAAAGACTGGCGGCTCACCTGTCATCGGCCGGCCGGGCTGTTCCATGATCGACCAATATGAACTGCGCCTTGCCCTTCAGACTGGAAAACAGCGCCGATTCGGTGCCGGTCATGAAGCATTGGCACCGAAGTTCAGCCAGGATGTCAAACAGCGCCGCCCGCCGGCCGGCATCAAGATGCGCGGCAATCTCGTCGAGCAGCAGGATGGGAACCGTGCCGGAGATTTCGCCGCAAAGCCGCGCATGGGAAAGCACGATGCCCACCAAAAGCGCCTTTTGCTCGCCCGTCGAGCAGAGCCCCGCCGGCATCGATTTCGGGCGATGCATGACGATGAGTTCGGTGCGATGCGGGCCTTCGAGCGTGCGGCCGGCCGCGCGGTCGCGCTCGCGGCCATCAGCCAGTGCGCGGCGAAATGCTTCCTCGAGGTCCACTGCCGGGCGCATGCCGATCTCATTTTCGAGCGTGCCTGAAAGCTGGAGATCGGCCTGTGGAAAGGGGCCGGTATTCGGCATTTTTTCGATCATGGCGGCAAGCAGTTTGACGGTTTCGACGCGGGCAGCGGCGATCGCCACTCCGGTTTCAGCCATCTGCATCTCGATCGCATCCAGCCAGCCTCGGTCGCGCGAACCCTCGGCCAGCAACCGGTTGCGGCCGCGCATCGCCTTTTCGTAGTTCACCGCCCGCTGGCCGTGGCTGCCATCGACCGTCAGGATCAGCCGGTCGAGAAAGCGACGGCGGTCACCGGCCGGCCCGGTGAACAGCGCGTCCATGGAAGGCGTCAGCCAGACGACACGCAGCCATTCGAGCATTTCTTCGGCGGATTTCGCCGTCGCCCCATTGATGCGCACGCGCCGCCCGCTTTCGCTGGATTGATCCGTGCCAAGCGTTCCGGTGCCGATTTCGGCGCTGCCTGACTCGCCTTCCAGCCGTGCATGGACAGAAAAACCACCGCCGCTGCCTTCCCTGGCGACATCGGCATAGGGCGCGCGGCGGAGCCCTCGACCGGGCGTCAGGAACGAGACCGCCTCGAGCAGATTGGTCTTGCCGGCGCCATTGTCGCCGGTCAGCACGACGGCGCCGGGGTTGAGCTCAAGCGAAAGCGACGCGTAGTTACGGAAGTTCGTAAGCGTGAGCCTGCTTATGTAGGTTTGGCTGCGGGCGATGTCGCTGAGGCGCGTCTCTGTAGTCATGGCCGCATGACGATATGCCGTCGACGATCACGGCCGGCAGGGCAGAATGGGGTAAAGCCTGACATAAACCCTTGATTGCCGGGCTACACCCGCATCGGCATCAGCACGTAGAGTGCGTTCTCGTCGGACGTGTCGTGAATCAGCGTCGGCGACCCCGCGTCGGCCAGCATGAACCGTGTCTCGCTGCCGGAAAGCTGGGCGGTCACATCGAGAAGATATTTGGCGTTGAAGCCGATCTCGATGGGGTCGGACGAATAGTCGGCCGCAACCTCCTCGACCGCGCTGCCGGAATCCGGATTGTTGACGGCAAGCGTCACCTGGCCGTCCGAAATCGAGAGCTTGACGGCGCGCCCGCGCTCCGAAGAGATCGTCGAGACGCGGTCGACCGCGCGCGCGAAGGTCTCGCGGTCGATGACCAGCTTCTTGTCGTTTCCGGTCGGAATGACGCGCTGATAGTCCGGGAAGGTGCCGTCGATGAGCTTCGAGGTCAGGATCACGCTGCCGATGGTGAAGCGGATCTTGGTGTCCGACAATTCTGTCGTGACGGCGACGTCGGGATCGTCGACCAGCTTCTGCAACTCGCTGACGGTCTTGCGCGGAATGATGACGCCCGGCATTCCCTCCGTGCCGGCGGGAGCGTCCATCTCGGCGCGGGCCAGGCGATGCCCGTCGGTGGCCACCGAGCGCAGCTTCAGCTTGCCGTCCGATTCGATCGCGTGGAAATAGATGCCGTTCAGATAATAGCGCGTTTCCTCGGTCGAGATCGCGAACTGCGTCTTGTCGATCAGGCCCTTGAGTGCAGCGGACTCAAGGCGGAAAATGTGGGAAAACGAGCCGGCCGACAGTTCGGGGAAATCCGATTGCGGCAGGCATTGAAGTCGAAAGCTGGAGCGACCCGAGATCACCGACATGGCATTGCCGTCCTCGTCGGTCTTCAGCATCACCTCTGCCCCCTCGGGCAGCTTGCGCACGATGTCATAAAGCAGATGGGCCGGCACCGTCGTCGACCCGCCTTGCTCGACCGTGGCCGCCGTGGCTTCCGTGACCTCCAGGTCGAGGTCGGTCGCCTTCATTTCAAGGCTGGCACCCTCGGCATTCAAGAGCACGTTCGACAGGATCGGTATCGTGTTGCGCCTTTCGACCACGCGATGAACGTGGTTGAGGGACTTCAGAAGGTTTGAGCGTTCCAGAATAACACGCATGACGGACAGGCTCGCTTGAATGAAAGGCGGATCTCCGGGGCCGGATTCCCGCGAAAAGGCCCAACAGGGTTGGAAACCGGTCAAACTGACAGGAAAATATCACGAAACGCAAGCCCGCGCCGCTTTTGGAGCACGGTCGGCCAAGCTTTCTGGGGATAATCCGGTGCTGTTGACTGATCTCCGTGCCCGTTTCATGCCTGATCGGTGATCAGCCGGCGCAACAATTCGAGCTCCTGCGCCAGCGTGTTGTCGCCGCCCGAGAGATCCTCGATCTTGCGCACGGCGTGCAGCACCGTGGTGTGATCCCGACCGCCGAAACGCCGCCCGATCTCCGGCAGCGAGCGCGGCGTCATCACCTTGGCCAGATACATCGCGATCTGGCGCGGCTTGACGATGGTGCGGGTGCGGCGGTTGGAAAGAAGCTCGGTCTTCGAGACGTTGTAGTGCCGTGCGACGATGCGCTGGATGTCCTCGATACGCACGCGCTTCGGCTCACCCGAGCGATAGATATGGCCCAGTATCTCATCGATGCGCTCGATGGTGATCTGCGGCTCGAAGGATTGCCGGAACAGCAGCTGGTTGAAGGCGCCTTCCAGTTCGCGCCCGCTGCCGGTTACCGTGCGCGCGACGTGGCAAAGGATCTCTTCTCCGATGTTCAGCGTCGGGTCTTCGGCCTTGGCGCTTTCCAGCCGCAGCTTGAGGATGTCGAGCCGCATTGCGTAGTCCGGAGCCGACATTTCAAGCGCCACGCCGCCGTTCAGGCGCGAGCGCACGCGCGGTTCAAGCGACTCCAGCTCGGAGGGCGGGCGGTCGGCGGCAACCACGACCTGCTTGGCGCTGTCGAGCAGCATATTGATCAGATGGCAGAATTCGTGCTGGATCGACTTGCCCTGCAGGAACTGCATGTCGTCGATGATCAGGAGGTCGATGTCGCGAAGCTGCTCTTTCAAGGTCAGCGCATTGTTGTCGCGGATGGCGGTGGCGAAGCGCCACATGAAATATTCGGCGGTAAGATAAACGACGCGGGATTTCGGGTTCTGTCGCAGCGACTCGGCGGCAATCGCCTGCAGCAGATGCGTTTTGCCGAGGCCGACGGTGGCGTGAAGGAACAGCGGGTTGAAGCGCGAAGTGGATTCGGCGACCGTGCGCGCCGCTGCCAGCGCCACCCGATTGGAAGGCCCTTCGATGAAGGATTCGAACGTATAGCGCGCATCAAGCGGCGAGCCGAGTATGCTCTGCCGGAATTCGCCCTCGCCCGAGGCAGCGCCGGTGCGGACCGGAGCCGCGCGCTCCATGCCGACCGGGGCCGCGGTAGTGCCGTTGGCAAGCACCGAGTGGGTGCTGCGGACAGCCTTGCGGGGAGGCAACTGCTCCGCTTCGTCGGAGGCCGGAGTTAGACGGGTGGCGGTTCGCACCACGATATCGATCTTCAGGATTTCAGGGTCTTCCTGCTTCCAGAGATCGTTGATGATGTCGAGGTAGTGACTGTTGATCCAGGAGCGCAGAAACGCCGTCGGTACGGAAATCCGCACCAGGCCCTTTGAGGCCTCCGCCAGCTTCATGCGACCGAACCAGCTCGAATAAACTTCGCCTCCAAGCCGTGCCTTCAACTGCGCGTTGACCCGGTCGAATGTTTTTTCCGCGCTGCTGGAAGCCGCTTCGGAAGCCGCCATGGTGTTCCCCTCGATCAAATTTCCTCGGAAAGGAAAGCCGGACTTGGCGTTCCCTTCTATGCCGCTATGCATCGTCGAAACCCCTCGAATTTCCTGCTGCCCGTTCTGTGGCGACGTGCGGACACGCCTCTGCCTCGCCCGGTACAGGCACCCCCGCCGCCATTGTTGGAAACGGTGCATTTCAATGTCACAGCCACGCCCGCCTGGCGTGGCAGCCGCTCTATACGCGCGGCAAACAACAAACTCTCCGGCCACGTGACCGGACTGCGCATCTACTTACAAAATAAACTTACCCCGCTTTTTACTCACATCAGAAAGGACAAATCATACGCGTCCGCGGAATCGCTCCGCGCTAAAAATCTTACGATTTTCAGGTGGGTACTCGGACCGAGGGCCCGTCCCTTTCGATGAGGAGACACTACAAAAAACGCTGTGGGCAGGGCAAGGCCGCATCTAACGGTTTTTTAAGCAATCCGGTCGGCGAAATGCTTGACTCGGGGGTTGCGACGACTGCCAAAATTGGCAAGGCGTTGCGATTCAAACTCTTTTCCCTCCGGTCAAAAATCGGACCGCCGGGAGGAAAATATTTCAAATAATTTGCTTGACATGCGGTTGTTAACCGGGGCTCGACCGGCGCTTGAACAAGCTGTGGATAAATGTTCGCAACTCGTTGATAAGAAAAGGCGATTCTTGCCGGCGCAAAAACTTGCAACCCCTTATGGCGCCGCCCGAAGACATAAGTAATTACGCATATGCCGGCAAAGGGTATTTCGCCCCATGCCACACGCTTGGGTAGACGAAGGGAGCGGGCTCACAAGCTATTGTTCGGCAAACGAAAAAAACCCGGCGGTTAGGCCGGGCTTCTCGATCCGTGCTGAAGATGGGCTCAGGCAGAAAGGGTCTTGAGCCGCTGGGCCAGACGCGAAACCTTCCGTGAAGCGGTGTTCTTGTGCATCACGCCCTTGTTGGCGGCGCGCATCAGTTCGGGCTGCGCGGCGAGGAATGCGGCTTCGGCTGCGGTCTTGTCGCCGGCCGTCAGAGCCTCTTCGACCTTCCGGACAAAGGTCCGGACCCGCGAGCGACGGTTCTTGTTGATCGCCGTGCGGCGAGCAATCTTGCGGGTCGCCTTTTTGGCCGAGGATGTATTGGCCATGATGCCTCTCTTTTGTCTCAGAAATACGCCTGAACGTCAGGGCGCAAAAAACAAGCGGGCAGCCGCAAGGCCGCCCCGGTTGATGCGGCTTATAGTGTAGCTTTCCCGCACAGTCAACGCCGTTTTGACCCGGACTTTTGCATGGCACACCGCCGCGGCTCAGCGGTTCGCAAAGCTTGCCGTGCGCTTTTCGGCGAATGCCGCCATGCCTTCCTTCTGGTCTTCCAGCGCGAACATGGAATGGAACAGCCGGCGCTCGAAGCGCAGCCCCTCCGACAGCGTCGTCTCATAGGCGCGGTTGACGGCCTCCTTGGCCATCATCACCGCCGGCAGCGAGAATTCGGCGATCTTTTCGGCTGTCTTCAGCGCTTCGTCCAACAGGTCGACAGTTGGCACGACGCGCGAGACGAGGCCTGAGCGCTCCGCCTCGGTGGCGTCCATCATGCGGCCGGTCAGGCACATGTCCATCGCCTTCGCTTTGCCGACGAAACGCGTCAGGCGCTGCGAGCCGCCCATGCCGGGCATGACGCCGAGCGTGATTTCGGGCTGGCCGAATTTCGCGGTTTCTCCGGCGATAATGAAGTCGCACATCATCGCCAGTTCGCAGCCGCCGCCCAGCGCATAGCCGGACACCGCCGCGATGACGGGTTTGCGGATTCGCGTGAACGCTTCCCAACCGACGAAAAAATCCTCCAGATAGGCTTCGACGAAGCTTTTCGATTGCATTTCCTTGATGTCGGCGCCGGCGGCAAAGGCCTTTTCCGAACCGGTAAGCACGATGGCGCCTATTTTCGGGTCGGCCTCGTATGCATGGCATGCGGCAAGCAGTTCGGTCAGAACCGTGGTGTTCAGCGCATTCAGCGCCTTCGGCCGGTTCAGCGTGACGAGACCCACCTTGCCGCGAGTCTCGACGATGATCGTTTCATAGGCCATCGGGCATCCTCCTGGTTTGCGTCGCGCCGCCGCAACACGATTACTTAACGCTGGCACTCTGGGCAATAGAACGTCGAGCGGCCGCTCTGCACGATGCGGGCGATATGGCCGCCGCAGCCCGCTTTGGGACATGGCATTCCCTCACGGTCGTAAACGGAGAAGGAGTGCTGGAAATAGCCGAGCGATCCGTCGGTCTGGACATAATCGCGCAATGACGATCCTCCCGCCTGAATCGCGTCGGCGATCACCGAGCGCACGGCGTTGGCCAGCCGGTCGCAAGCTTCAGCGGCCTTCCTGCCGCCCGCAGCGATGGAACCGGCGGATCGCAACGGCGACAGGCCTGCCCGCCACAGGGCCTCCGAAACATAGATGTTGCCAAGGCCCGCAATCAGCCGCTGGTCGAGGAGAGCGGCCTTCAGCGGCGCCTTCCGGTCGCGGAACAGGCGGCTCAGAAGCTCGCCGTCGAGCCTGTTGCCGGTCGGCTCGACCCCGAGACCGGCCAGCATCGGGTGATCGTCGGCATTGGCTTCCGCAAAGAGCATGAAGCCGAAGCGCCTCGGGTCGTTGAAGACGATGCGCGCGGCCTCTTCCTGCGGCGAGGCGACGTGAAAGACCACATGATCGTGAGCCGCCGCCTTCGAGCGATCGTGATGGAAGACGCCGGGAGCCTCGACATCTCCTTCGCGCTCCACCCGGAACGATCCCGACATGCCGAGATGGCAGATCAGCACCGGCCCGTCTTCGATGTGAGCGGTCAGATATTTCGCCCGACGCCCGAGCGAAATCACCCGGCGTCCGGCAAGCCTTTCGGCGAAGCGATCCGGAAAGGGGAAGCGCAGGTCCGGCCGCCTGGTCTCGACAGCGACGATCCGCGCGCCTTCCAGGACAGGTTGCAGGCCGCGCCGCACGGTTTCGACTTCGGGAAGCTCAGGCATTGTGTCTGATCCCCGCGTGGAACGAGGTTCCGTGGGAGCCGGACGCCAGTCCGAGGTGCTCGGCCACGGTCTCACCGATATCGGCAAATGTCTTTCGCAAGCCGACGCTGCCGCCAGGCAGTCCGGGCGCGATGCCGAAGATCGGCACCCGCTCGCGCGTGTGCTCGGTGCCGTGCCAGGATGGGTCGCAGCCATGGTCGGCCGTGAGCAGCAGCAGGTCGCCGGGCTTCAGGCGCGATATCGCCTCCGGCAGCCGCCGGTCGAAGGCTTCGAGTGCCGCTGCATAGCCGGCAATGTCGCGGCGGTGCCCGAACAGCGTATCGAAATCGACGAAATTTGCGAACACCAGATCGCCGTCGCCGGCCTCGTCCATCGCGGTAAGCGTGGCATCGAACAGCGCCATATTGCCGGCCGCCTTGCGCACCTCTGTGACGCCCTGATGCGCGAAGATGTCGCCAATCTTGCCCATGCCGACGACCTTGCTGCCCCGCGCCTTCAAGCGGTCGAGCAGCGTTGGCTCTGGCGGCGCGACGGCGAAATCGCGTCGGTTCGCCGTTCGCTCGAAATCGGCCGGCGTCTCGCCGACAAAGGGGCGGGCGATCACACGCCCGATATTCAGCGGATCGACAAGCCGCCGCACGGCCAGGCAAAGATCGTAGAGACGCTCCAGCCCGAAATGCGTCTCGTGTGCGGCGATCTGCAGGACCGAATCCGCCGAGGTGTAGCAGATGGGCTTACCGGTGCGGATATGTTCCAGGCCAAGTTCCTCGATGATCTGCGTGCCGGAGGCGTGCCTGTTGCCGAGGATGCCGGGAAGCTTCGCTTGGCCGATGATCGCGGAGACCAGATCGGCGGGAAAGGTGGGCTCGGTGTCCGGGAAATAGCCCCAGTCGAAAGTTACCGGCACGGCGGCGATCTCCCAATGGCCGGAGGGAGTATCCTTGCCGCTCGATACTTCATCGGCCGCGCCGTGAAACGAAAAGGGTCGAAGCTCGGCGTCAGCCCCTTGCGATGAAAATCCGGTTGCGATCTTGGCCGCATGGCCGAGACCGAGCGACAGCATGATCGGCACATGCAGCGGTCCTCGACGCAGGCCGTCGCTATCGGCGCCGCCGTGCGCGCAAGCCTCGACAATATGGGCAAAGGTATTTGCGCCGGTATCGCCAAAGCGCGCCGCATCGGCAGCGCCGCCGATGCCGAAGGAATCAAGTACAAACAGGAATGCGCGCGCCATCTGGATTTTCGGGCCTATAGTTGCCGGCTGGCCCAGAGATAAGGTTCGGCGCCGCCATTGGCAATTCGCAATGCGCCGGCAATCAGCAGTTGTCGCAGGTCACCTGCGGGCTCATACGCGGCCTGAGATAGTAGGTTTCGCTCATGTCCAGCCCATCGAAGGCCGCTGCCAGGCCGAGCGCCGGCTTGGCCTCGGCCGACCAGGTGATGACCGGCTTGTAGTTGAGCTTGCTCTCGACCCGCACCAGAAACGTGCCGGGGATCATCAGCGCGTCGGGAATGGTGGCAACCGTATCCTTGACGTAGGGACGGGTCACCGCATCCATCTTGCGCGACCATCTGATCAGAACCTCCGAATCCGGCTCGGGCGTGACTTCTATTCCGGTGACAATGATCTCCGGCTTCGATCTTTGATAGGGCTGCAGGATCGATTCGCTGACCTTCATGACCGCCTGGAGCTCGGTGGTGTTCGTCGTCGGATTCTGCGTTACGAGATCGGCCACCATGCTGCCGACGCGCGCCACCTTCTTGTTGGCTTCGATGCCCTGCGACAGTTCCATGGTTACGAAATACATGGCCAGCAGCAACGGCGCGACGAGAGCGAATTCCACCGCGGCGGTGCCGCGTCGGTCGGCCCTGAGGCCGGCGATCTTGCGCCACAATCCAGACATTCTCATATGCGCCCCCGCAAGAATTTCATGTCTTGGCATCAATCGTTGAACGGCTCGTTCTGCCAGACGGCGGCCGCGAAATGCAGCGTCTTGCCGCCCGCCAGATTGGACATGGAGGCGCGCATGAAATCGGTCATGACCGGCCATTCATAGAAGACCCGCAGCATGTTCCTGGACTGCGCCAGACCCGGATCGACCGAAAAGCCCTGAGGGTCGGGCAGCCCACCCTTCGTCAACGCGATCTGCTCGTCGTAGATCTGGAACCCGTCCTTGGCCATTTCGGCGAAACTGTCATAGTGGCGAAGATCGACCTTGAGGCCGGGACAACCCTTGGCCACCATGATCTCGAGATGGCCACAGACCATCTGCTTCAGTTTGTCTTGGGTCAGTTCCGCGCTTGGCCGGATTTGTCCCGTGCGAAACTGGCGCGCGACGTCTTGCGCGGCGTTCGTCAGAACCTGCTGGCCTGCAAAGGAGACACAGCTTTCAAGGATCGCAAAGACCAGAAGCGAGAATGGAATGGCGAGCATGGCGAATTCGATCGCCGTGGTGCCGCTGCGGTCGCGGTAAAAGCGGCCGAAGAAGCCGCGCTTTCTGCCAGCCTCGCCAGTCGTCTTGTCCTCGATGCTCTTTCCCATGGCCCGGGCCCGCCGACCTTTGTTGTCCGATGCGGATTTAGCTCAAATCCCTTGAGGTCCCGTGTGGATGATCGCTAAATTTGAAAGGGAATGTTTTACCGGGCGACAATATTGCCGGCGGCCTGATCGGAATAGGACGTGGTCGGATAAGTCTTAGTTGCCAGCGTTCATTTCGGCTTCGGACGTCCGCTCCGCCTCGCTCTTGTAGGAGCTTTCGCAATAAGGTGTGCAGGACAGCGTCTGCACATTCGCGCGACGATAAATCCGCACCGACGATGCGGCGTGGCGGCCGACCGTAATCTGCTCGTCGATGATAGGGCTGCCATCCCCATCCAGAACGACAAGGTTGGTCACGCCGAAGCCCTTACCGGTGAGCACGATCGTGGTGGCGTCCTGGACCGATGCATCGGCGATTGCCGGATTGCCGACCACGATCGTGTCGGCCGGGCGGGTGAGCTTGACGATCTTGGCCTGGTTCATCACCACTTCGATGCCGGCGCCGGCCTCAGCCTGCATCGAAAGCCCGAAGACGGCAATGAATGTTGCGGCTGCGCAAGTAATTCCACGAGATGCTTTCAGCCTGGCCATGCGGCGCTCCGGTCGCTTGAGTATTGAACCGAAAATGAACGAGATTGGTGAAGCAAGCGTTAAGTCGCATTTTTCCGACACCATGCCATTTTTGTTTCGCATGCATTCCGGGTCATCAATCCTTAATGGGATGGGTGCAGACTGGCGGCCGTTTCAGTCCTAGCGGTGTGGGCGTCATGCTTGTCGCGTCGATCTTCGTCGTCTTTCCATTCTGCATGCTCTTTGCCGCGATTTCCGATATGCTTTCCATGACGATCGCCAACCGGGTGTCGCTGCTTCTGGTTGCCGTGTTCGCGGTTGTCGCCCCGCTGACCGGCATGGAGTGGTCGGTCTACGGATTGCATTTCGCGGCAGGCGGCATCGTCCTTGCTGCCACCTTCGCTTTGTTCGCCATGGGCGGCATGGGCGGCGGCGATGCGAAGCTTCTCGCAGCATCCGCGCTGTGGATGGGACTGAACGTCCAGTTGGTGGAATATCTCGTTTTCTCGGCCTTCCTCGGTGGTGTGCTGACCCTGGCCATACTGAGCTACCGCAATTCCGCCATATCGGTGTTCACCAGCCGGAACATGTTCATGCGCAACTTTTCCGAGAGCGCGGGTGGCATACCCTACGGCATTGCGCTCGGCATCGGCGGCCTGATCGTCTATCCCAAATCGCCCCTCATGGTCTGGGCCCTGACGCAACTGGCGGCTCAATAACTTGCCTCGAACCGCTTGCGATCGCTTGCCGAAGGCGAGCGTCGATCCCGCATGTCTGCACGCCGGCGCGCTTGTAAACTTTAAATTAATCACGATCGTAAGGCATGTATTAACCTTAATTTGACGATTTGCATTGCAGTGTCCGCCGTGGGTTCGAGGGTTAGCAAGGGCGGGCGAGATGGCTGCATCCCGATTGATCATACTTGGCGTGGCGGTGGCCGCGGCGAGCGGTGCGGGGTACGTTGCCAAGAACATGGCATCGCTTGCCCCGCAGGAAGCGGCTGTCGATGCCGGTCCGCACGAGCCTTCGATCCAGCTCGCCGATGTCCTTGTCCTGTCAGCGGACGTGCCGATGGGTGCGCCTACTGACGGCCATCTTTCCTGGCAGCCATGGCCGGCCGACGGCATCAACGCGAACTTCGTTACCCGCGCGGCCGATCCGGAGGCCATAGAAAAATTGAAGGGCTCGATTGCCCGTGTCGCCATGTACAGCGGCGAGCCGCTGCGCCGCTCCAAGCTGGTCGGCGAAGGGCAGGGCTTCCTGTCTTCGCTGCTGCCGTCCGGCAAGCGGGCCATCGCCACGCGCATCGCCGCCGATACTTCCGCCGGTGGTTTTATCCTTCCCAATGACTTCGTCGACGTCATCATGACGCGGCGCGTCGACAGCGGGTCGGAGGGCGGCGGGGCCGGTTTCGTAACCGAGACCATCCTGAAGAACATCAAGGTCCTGGCAATCGACCAGGCCATCCAGGAAGACGAAGAAGGTCGTCGCGTCAAAGTCGGCGAAACGGCGACGTTGGAGCTTACACCCCAGCAGGCCGAGATCATCACCGTCGCCCAGCAGATGGCCGACCGCCTGACGCTCTCCTTGCGTTCGATCGCCGACGCGCAGGAAAAATCCGATGGCGAGGCCGACTACCTCGTTTCCGGCAACGGGCGGCGCGGCACCGTGCGGCTGATCAAATCTGGCGAAGTTTCCGAAGTGAGGGCAAGGAAATGAGGTCGAACAAGGCGATGCCGCGCATCTCGGCCCTAAGCGCCCGCCGTGCCGCAAGGGCCGCGACCAGCCTTGCCGCCGCCTGCGCGCTGCTTGTTGCCGGCGGCGGGTTTGGTGGAAACATCGCAGCCGAAGCGGCGGGCAAGGCCGCTATCGGCTCTTCCACCAAGTCCAGCCAGCGCATCAAGCTCGGCCTCAACAAATCCATCGTCATCGATTTGCCGGCCGACGCTTACGACATTCTCGTGGCCAATCCCGCCGTTGCCGATGCCGTCACCCGGACGTCGCGCCGCATCTATCTCTTCGGAAAATCGGTCGGCGAAACCAACATCTTCGTCTTCGGCTCCAACGGCGAGCAGATCGTCAGCATGGAGCTTGCCGTCGAGCGCGACGTGGCCGGTCTGGAGGACTATATCAGGCGCTTCATCCCGACATCCGACATCAAGGTCGAGCTTCTCAATGACAACGTAGTTCTGACCGGCACCGTCGAGACGCCGCTCGACGCCAAGCGGGCCGAGCAACTGGCGACGATCTTCGTCAGCGGCGGTGAAGCGACCACCGGTCAGTATTCGCAGACCGCCTCGGGCGGCTCGTCGAATGGCGGCGTCGATATCGACAACCCCGATGCCGAGCGCCGCGTCAGCCAGATCGTCAACCTGCTGCAGATCGTCGGTGAGGATCAAGTCACGCTGAAGGTCACCGTTGCCGAAGTCAGCCGCAACGTCATGAAGCAGCTCGGCGTCAACATGATCGCCAGCAATAGCAGCAATGGCATCGCATGGGGGGCGATCAGCGACAGCATTCCGGGCCTGGGCAAGCCGCTGTCGGCCTCGCAGGTGTCGCTCGGGACATCGATAATCGACGCCTACATAAATGCGATGGAGCAGGCAGGCGTAATGAAGACGCTCGCCGAACCCACATTGACTGCCGTATCCGGCGAGAAGGCCACCTTCAAGGTCGGCGGCGAGTTCAATCTGGTAACCAACCAGAAATCGGAAGAAGAGGGAGGCATCGTCTACGAGATCGAGAAGCTGGAATATGGCATTGGCTTGGAGTTCCAGCCGGTCGTTCTGTCCCCCGGGCGCATCAGCCTGAAAGTTCGGACCCAGGTTTCCGAGCCGACCAACGAGGCTTCCGTTTCCCTGTCCGGCGGCTTCCAGCGTGGTCGCGCCTTCAACAATCCGGGCATGACGGCTTTGTCGATACGCAAGCGGCTGGCCGACACGACGGTCGAACTGCCTTCCGGCGGCTCGATGATGATTGCCGGCCTGGTTCGCGACGATGTTCGCCAGGCGGTCAACGGCCTGCCCGGTCTTTCGAAAATTCCGGTGCTCGGCACGCTGTTTCGCAGCCGCGACTTCGTCCGCAACGAAACCGAACTCGTCATCATCGTGACGCCCTATCTGTCGAAGCCGGTGGCTCGCAATGCGCTGGCCAGGCCCGACGACAATTTCAATGCCGCCAGCGATGGCGCGGGCATGTTCCTGGGCAAGGTCAACCGCGTCTACGGCACCATGCAGACGGATAAGCCGAACGGCCGGTATCACGGCGTCGTCGGCTACATTTACAAGTGAGCGGGGAACGGGGCATGTCCAAGGCAACGGTTGATACCAGGGCAGCAGCAGCCACAAGGCGCGCCATGCCGATCGCGGCGATCCTCGCCATCGCGCTGCTCTCGGGCTGCGCTGCCAGAACCGACAGCGTCACGGTTGGCGCCATTCCGGACGACTACCGCACCAACCATCCGATCGTGATCGCCGAGAAGGAGCAGGTGCTCGACCTGCCGGTAGCGGCGAGCGAACGCGGAATGACGCGCGTGCAGAAGGTGGCGCTGCAAGGCTTCCTGGCCGACTACGACAGGAGTGCTGCCCCGGTCGTCACCATCCTCGTACCGTCGGGAACCCCGAACGCGGTGGCAGCCAGCGAGGCGGGCCGTGATTTCGCGCGCTTCGCCAGGGCACGCGGCGTACCGGACGGCCGCGTCATCGTCTCGTCCTACCAGCCTGTCTCGCCGGACGTGTCGGCGCCGATCCGTGTCGCCTACGCGGCGATGAAGGCGCAGACCGGCCCCTGCGGCCGCTGGCCGGCCGATGTTCTCGATACCAGCGAAAACAAGCACTATGCGAATTTCGGCTGCTCCTACCAGAACAACCTCGCCGCACAGATCGCCAATCCCGCCGATCTCCTCGGACCTCGCCAGCAGACGACCATCGACGCGGAGAACCGCAGCAAGGTCATCGATGTCTATCGTGACAGGGAAATTGCGAAGGAATTCTTCGACGTGTCGGAAGTGGATTATTGAGCCGCGCAGGGCTTGGAAAGAGCTTGACGATGAACACTCTCGCCTATGACACCCATGCCGATGGAGACGACGATCAGCCCGACGTCGCCGCCATGAGTGCGCTGCGCCCGGTGCCGCGCATCTCCATCCAGGCGTTCTGCGAAACCGATGGAGTTGCCAGCCCTATCGAGCGGGCCGGCGAAGACCGCCGCATGGCCAAGGCTCATCTCAAGGTGCATATGGGCGGGGTGGCGACGGCCATCGAGTTCTATCAGTCGGCGCCGACGCCGAATCTGATCATCCTGGAATCGCGTAGCGAGCCCAAGGCGCTGCTCGAATCGCTGCGCCAGCTTTCCGAACACTGCGATCCGAGTTCGAAAGTGGTGATCATCGGCCACTACAACGATATCGGCCTCTACCGGGAGCTGATCCGCGCCGGCATCTCCGAATATGTGGTGGCGCCGGTTTCGATGGCGGACGTCGTCAGCGTCATTTCCTCGATCTTCGTCGATCCCGATGCAGAGCCGATCGGGCGATCGATCGCCTTCATAGGCGCCAAGGGTGGGGTCGGCTCCTCGACCATCGCCCACAACGTCGCCTGGAGCATGTCGACCCTGTTCAGTTCAGAGGTAGTGGTTGCCGACCTCGATCTGGCTTTCGGCACGGCCAATATCAATTTCGATCAGGACCCGGCCCAGGGCATCGCCGAAGCGGTCTTTTCGCCGGAGCGGATCGACGAAGTCTATCTCGACCGGCTGCTGGCGCAGTGCGCCGAGCGGCTGTCGCTGCTTGCCGCGCCGTCGACGCTCGACAGGGTCTATGATTTCGATCCGGAAGCCTTTTCACACATCATCGACACCGCGCAGCGCAGCGCGCCACTGCTGGTGCTTGACGTGCCGCATATCTGGAGCGGCTGGTCGAAGAGCACGCTGACGAAAGCCGACGATATCGTCATCACGGCGACGCCCGAGCTTGCCAATCTGCGCAACACCAAGAACCTTATCGACATGCTGAGGAAGCTGCGCCCGAATGACGGCCCGCCGAAGCTGATCCTCAACCAGGCGGGCGTTCCCAAACGGCCAGAGATTTCCGCCGCCGAATTTGCCGAGCCTCTGGGCATAACGCCGATGGCCGTCATCCCATTCGAGCCGCTCTTGTTCGGAAACGCGTCCAACAATGGCCGCATGCTTGGCGAAATGGACGCCAAAAGCCCGATCGTCCAGATCATCGGTGAAATTTCGCACATCCTCACGGGCCGCAGCGAAATCAAGGCAAAGAAGAAGTCCGGTTTGAGCGGATTGCTTGGCAAGTTGAAGCCGAAAAAGAAATGACGTTTCGCACGGCGGAGCTGGTAGTCGATCATGTTTGGTAGAAGAGGCAACGACGAGGGAACCCGCAGGCCGCCGGAATTCCGCACGCCTGCCGCCGCTACGCCGCCAGCCGCGGCAACCCTCGACGCCACGCCGAAGCAACCGGTTCTGGAGGCGCGCTCGGCGGCCGCAGCTCCCCCACAGCCGCGCCGCGGCGTCGACGCCCCGCCACCGCTCGCCCCTGAGCCCCGCCGCGCGCCGCGCGAGCGCAGCGAGAGCTATTACGACACCAAGTCGCAGGTATTTTCCGCGCTGATCGACACGATCGATCTGTCGCAGCTTGCCAAGCTGGACGCCGACAGCGCGCGCGAGGAAATCCGCGACATCGTCAACGATATCATCGCGATCAAGAATTTTGCGATGTCGATTGCCGAGCAGGAGGAACTGCTCGAAGACATCTGCAACGACGTGCTCGGCTATGGGCCGCTGGAACCGCTTCTGGCGCGCGACGACATCGCCGACATCATGGTCAACGGCGCCAAGCAGGTCTTCATCGAGGTCGGCGGAAAGGTCGAGCAGACCGGCATCCGATTTCGCGACAATCAGCAGCTCTTGAACATCTGCCAGCGCATCGTCAGCCAGGTCGGCCGTCGCGTCGACGAGTCGAGCCCGATCTGCGATGCGCGCCTGCCCGACGGATCGCGCGTCAACGTCATTGCACCGCCGCTCGCCATAGACGGCACGGCGCTCACCATCCGCAAGTTCAAGCGCGACAAGCTGACCCTAGATCAGCTCGTGCGGTTCGGCGCGATCTCGCCGCAGGGCGCGGAGGTGCTGAAGATCATCGGCCGCGTGCGCTGCAATGTCATTATTTCCGGCGGCACCGGCTCCGGCAAGACGACGCTCCTGAACTGCCTGACGAACTATGTCGATCGCGACGAGCGCGTCATCACCTGCGAGGATTCGGCCGAGCTCCAGCTACAGCAGCCGCATGTCGTGCGGCTCGAGACGCGCCCGCCGAACCTCGAAGGCGAGGGCGAGGTGACGATGCGCGATCTCGTCAAGAATTGCCTGCGCATGCGTCCCGAACGCATCATCGTCGGCGAGGTGCGCGGGCCGGAGGTGTTCGACCTGCTGCAGGCCATGAACACCGGTCACGATGGCTCGATGGGCACCATCCACTCCAACAGCCCACGCGAATGTCTGAACCGCATGGAGGCGATGATCGCGATGGGCGGCTATTCGCTGCCGCAGAAAACGGTTCGCGAAATCATCGTCGGATCGGTTGACGTCATCATCCAGGCCGCGCGCCTGCGCGACGGTTCGCGCCGCATCACCCATGTCACCGAGGTTATCGGCATGGAAGGCGACGTCATCATCACGCAGGACCTGCTCCTCTACAACATCAAGGGCGAGGACGCATCCGGACGGCTGCTTGGGGAGCATGTCTCGACCGGAATCGGGCGCCCGCATTTCTGGGATCGGGCGCGATATTACGGAGAGGAACAGCGCCTCGCCACCGCGCTGGAAGGCATGGAAAAGCAGGCGGGCTGAAAGACGGCGCATGTTCGGCATCGACAACATGGTACTGGTCTTCATCGCGCTGGCGGGCGTGAGCGCCGGCGCGGTTGCCTATGCGTTCCTGTTCAAGTCGATCGAAAGCGAAAAGAAGACCGGCCGGCGCCTGGAGTCGATCAAGAATGCTGAAACGGATCGATCCGTGGTCAAGGCTGCCCGTGACCGGGCGAGCGAAGCCAACAAGCGCCGCAAGTCGATCCAGGATTCGTTGAAGGAGCTCGACGAAAAGCAGAAGGACAAGGACAGGAACATCAAGAAGCCGCCGCTGAAGGTGCAGATCCGTCAGGCGGGCCTGCAACTAACGGTTGAGCGCTTTTATCTCTACTCCTTCATCTGCGGGCTGGTGCTGACCGCTTTGGCCTTCGTGACCGGGGTGCCGCTGATCGTGCTGCCGGGCGTGCTCGTCGCGGGCATCCTGGGCGTGCCTCGCTGGGCCGTGTCGTTCCTGCGCAAACGCCGCGTCAAGAAGTTCCTGAACGAATTTCCCAACGCACTCGACATCATCGTGCGGGCAGTCAAATCCGGTCTGCCGCTGAACGATGGCATCAGGCTCATCGCCAATGAATCGCCCGAGCCGGTCAGGTCCGAATTTCGGCGGATCGTCGAGAGCCAGCAACTCGGGCTTTCAATTCCCGACGCCGCGATGCGCATGGGGGAAACCATGCCTTGCCCGGAAGCCGGTTTCTTCGGCATCGTCATCCAGATTCAAAGCCAGGCCGGCGGCAATCTGTCGGAGGCGCTGGGCAACCTTTCGCGCGTGCTGCGCGACCGCAAGAAGATGAAGGCCAAGGTGCAGGCGCTGTCGATGGAAGCGAAGGCGTCCGCGGTGATCATCGGAGCCTTGCCCTTCGTCGTGGCCCTTCTCGTCTATCTGTCGAGCCCCACCTACATCATGCCGCTGTTCACCACGAGCACCGGCCATATCATCCTCGGCATCTCCGCGATCTGGATGTCGATTGGCATCTTCGTGATGCGCAAGATGATGAATTTCGAGGTCTAGCATGACGGATCAGGTCATCAAGTCGATCACCGACCCGGCTTTCCTGATCGCGCTGCTGGTGGCGATCGCCGTTTTCGCCACTGTGTTCACCGTCATGCCGTCGTTCAGCGGAAACCAGCTCAAGGCGCGGATGAAATCGGTGGCGCTGGAACGCGACGAGCTTCGCGCCAGGCAACGTGCGCGACTGGCTGCCGAGGCAGACCGGCGGCGCAAGGGTCTGCGCGAAGAGCAGTCGCTCGGCATGCGCAAGATCGTCGACAGGCTCGATCTCAAGCGCGCGCTTGCCGACGAGAACACGATCAACAAGCTCAAGGTCGCCGGTTTTCGCGGCCAGAATCCGTTGACCAAATTCCTGTTCTTCCGCCTCGTGCTGCCCTTCGTCGGATTTGGGCTCGCCGGCATCTATGTGCTCTTTCTTGGGGGGCTTGCCGAGCAGCCGCCCTTCATGAAACTGTTCGTCTGCATACTTGCCGCCTATGCCGGCTTCTATGCGCCCAATCTCTACGTCAGCAACCGGGCTGGCAAGCGCAAGCAATCGATCCAGACAGCCTGGCCGGACGCGCTCGACCTGATGCTGATCTGTGTCGAATCCGGCATGTCGATCGAGGCAGCCATTCGCAGGGTTGCCGACGAGATCGGGTCGCAGTCGGTGGCGCTGGCAGAGGAACTGATCCTGACCAATGCGGAGCTTGCCTATCTGCAGGAGCGCAAGCAGGCCTATGACAATCTGGCCAGCCGAACCGGACTGGAGTCCGTCAAATCGGTGGCGCAGGCGCTGGTGCAGGCCGAACGCTACGGAACGCCGGTGGCGCAGGCGCTGAGGACCCTTGCCAACGAAAGCCGCGAGATGCGCATGAACGCCGCCGAGAAGAAGGCTGCCGCGCTGCCGCCGAAGCTCACCGTGCCGATGATCCTGTTCTTCCTGCCGGTGCTTTTTGCCATTATTCTCGGCCCCGCCGGCATGCAGTTCAGCCAAAGCGGTTTCTGAAGTTTTCCAAACAAAAATGAGGGCCGCGCGAACCCGCACGGCCTTCTTGCTGTAACCGGATGGTCAGAGCATCGGACCGAAAAGTGGAATCCGGTTTTCGGAAAGATCCGATGCTCTGACAAAGAGATAGATCGACAACATGCGTCTGTCAGGACGCACGTCGATCTAGTTGGTATTCGTCTCCGGCTTGTTGCCGTCTTCATTCTTGAGCTGGTTCCAGGCGTTCTGCTGGGACAGCATGTTGCGCAGATAGGCGACATTGGCCTGGGCCTGTTCTGGCGAGAGTTCTTCGCGGGCGATCTTTTCCGCCTCGTCGAACCGGCCCTGCAGGCCGACCACGAGAGCGAGGTTCTGGCGCACGCGACTGTCGGCGCCGGGCGCTTGGGCGGCCGAGCGCATGTAGGTCTCGGCCGTTCTGAGGTCACCTTCCAGAACGTAGGACATGCCAAGATTGGAAAGGACCGAGGGTTCGTTCGGCTTCATGTCCAGAGCCTTGCGGTAAAGCTGGCGTGCCTGGGCAGCCTGTCCCATCTGGTCGAGGATCGCGCCTTCGGCCGAAACGAGCTTCCAGTCGGGATATTCGGGCGTCTGCGCCCGACGCACCGCGTCGAGCGCGGGTTCGAGCTGGCCGACGGCGGCGAGCGCCTTGCCATAGGCTGCGAGCACGTCCCGGTCTTTGGGCAGCGCGATGGCAAGCTTGCGCATGACGGCCAGCGCCTGATCTTGCCTACCGCTCATTTGCAGCACGCCGGCATAGCTCAGCGCCGTCGATTTATCGTTGGTGTTCTGGGAATAGGCCTTGCCCAACGAAGCCGCCGTCGAGTTCAGTTCCGCCGAGGACATGTTCTCGATCGACTTGGCCGAGGGCCGCGAAATCGATCCTGTCGACATCTTGTCGGTCGCGCATCCGGCGACGCCTGCCGCAAGCATCAGCGTGAAAACGGTGACCAGCATGCGCTTGCCGGTTGCGTTGCGCGTACGATTGGTCAACATCGGCGCCAGATCTCCATCCGTCCCAATGGCTTTCCAGCCATTTTCCCATTGGAGCAATATTCCGTTAACCCTAACGGATCGTTAAGACGACGCTGCCACCCGCAATGAACATGCAAGGGAAAACATCGATGCCACTCCAGCTTGTTGAACAGCCCGGCAAAGGATCGCGACCGGTCTATCTCGTCGCGAAAGGCGCGCTGGAAGATTGCGCGGCCGGGGAGGCGGCGGTGGTCTGGGCCCGCCAGAACGGGTTTTCCGGCGACGCGGGCCAGACCGTTCTGGTGCCTGCCGCCGACGGTTCGGTGGCCGGAGCGCTGTTTGGCATTGGCAATGGCGATAGGGACGGGCTTGCCCTGGGCTCGCTTGCCAGGAGCCTCCCGCAGGGCGACTGGCATTTCGCCACGCCTCCGCAGAAGCCCGGCCTCGCCGTGCTCGGGCTCGCACTCGGCGGCTATGCTTTTACGCGATATGGCAAGAAGCCCGGCACCGACCTTCGCTTCGGCGTTCCCCAGGGGGCCGATCTGGCGCATGTAAGCCGTATCGCCGACGGCGTTTTCCTGGCACGCGACCTCGTCAACACGCCGACGAACGACATGGGCCCGGAAGCGCTCGAGGAGGCAGCCGGTGCGCTGGCCATGCGGCACAAGGCGGCAATTTCCGTCATCAAGGGCGATGAACTGCTAAAGCAGAATTTTCCCATGATCCATGCGGTCGGCCGGGCTTCCGCCGAAGCCCCGCGTCTCATCGATCTTACCTGGGGCGAGAAGAATGCACCGAGGATTACGCTGGTCGGCAAGGGCGTCTGCTTCGATACGGGCGGCCTCGACATCAAGCCGGCGAGCGGCATGTTGTTGATGAAGAAGGACATGGGCGGCGCGGCCAATGTGCTTGGCCTTGCCTCGATGATCATGAGCGCTGGCCTGAAGGTCAGGTTGCGCGTGCTTGTTCCTGCCGTCGAGAACGCGATTTCGGCCAACGCCTTCCGTCCGGGAGACGTGCTGACCAGCCGCAAGGGCACGACGGTCGAGATCGGCAACACGGATGCCGAGGGCCGCCTCGTCCTCGCCGACGCGCTGACGCTGGCCGACGAGGAAGCCCCCGGCCTGCTGATCGACATGGCGACCCTGACGGGAGCCGCCCGTATCGCGCTCGGGCCGGACATCGCACCCTTCTACACCAATGACGAGGCGCTGGCGGCGGACCTTTCCGATGCCTCGACAGAGGTCGATGACCCGCTGTGGCGCATGCCGCTCTGGGCCCCTTACGACGCGAAGCTTTCCTCGAAAGTGGCCGATATGAACAATGTCACGACCGACGGCTTCGCAGGCTCGATTACGGCTGCGCTTTTCCTGAAGCGCTTCGTCGAGAAGGCGTCGGGGTGGGCGCATTTCGATATTTTTGCCTGGAACCCGACTGAGCGGCCGCACGGCCCGATAGGTGGCGAGGCACAGGGCATACGCGCGCTGGAACAGGTGCTGTCGAAGCGCTACGGAGCCTGAGTCACGCAACCGGGGTGTTTCGTCGCTGCAACCGCAATCGACGAACCTCCTCCAGAGCATCGGACCGAAAAGTGGAATCCGGTTTTCGGAATGATCCGATGCTCAATCGAAGTGTTAGTGCGTCCTATTGGACGCACGGGCCGGCGTCAGATCAGCCCACGGGCGGAGAATTTTTCTCCAGTATCTCTTCGCGCAGCCACGCATGGGCCGCGGCCACGTCGGTCAGGAAATGATGGGCCGCGGTTTCCGATTTCGGACGTATCCGGATTGAAATGCCGCCAAGCTCGTTGATCATCTCGAAGCCGCATTCGTCGGACGTGTCGTCACCAAGGAAGATCGGGCGCCGGCCCGTGAAGGGCTCCATTGCCATGAAGCGCCGGATGGCGGCACTTTTCATCGCCTCCAGCGGCATCAGTTCGACGCCGACATTTCCCGCCTCCATCCGGTATCCGGCGGAGAGACCGGGAAGTGCGATTTCCGCGGCTTTCTTGACTGCGGCGAGCGCATTGGGCGCGGCGCGCGTATGGATCGCAAGCACAGGGCCCTTGCGCTCGATGTAGACGCCTGCCGGGCCGAACTCCGCTTCCATTTCGGCGGCCAGCGCCGCGATATCCTCCGGCTCCTTTGCTTCCTCGACCTCGCCATCGCGCTCCAGCCGGTGCTCGAGGCCATAGAGACCGGCCGCGCGTAATTTGAGCGGCGAAAAGAGCTTGTCGATCGCACCGACGGAACGGCCGCTGATGAAGGCAAGCGCTCCTCCGAGGCGTCGTTCAAGACTGGTAAGCAATTCACGCAACTCGGCGGTTACCGACACTGCGTCTGGATGATGGGCATGTTCAAGAAGTGTCCCGTCGATGTCGAGGAAGAGCGCCCAGTTGCCGTCGCTCGGCAGCTTCAGTGTCTCTTGACGGTTTTGGGTATTTACGTAGTTCACCTGGCTGCACCTCTCGTTCTGTCCAGAAGCGATATGACATTGTCGGCCTGCCCGGAGGAGGGCGGTTGACTGGTTACTTCATTCAACTCGTTGCGTTTGCGCAGGCGCGCGGCATCCACAAGCATGCTGCCTGCCCAGCGATAGACGTTGTTGCCGCGAACCATCTCGCGCATGCGCCGCATGCGTTCGCGCTGCTCGTCGGCGGACATGGTCAGTCCGTGCAGCAGCGCCTCGCCCACGGCGGTAGGGTCGTAGGGGTTGACGACGATCGCCTCGAGCAGCTCGCGCGAGGCTCCCGCGAAGGTGCTGAGCACCAGGACGCCCTGTTCGTCGTCGCGGGCCGCGACGAATTCCTTGGCAACGAGGTTCATGCCGTCATGCAGGCTGCTGACCACGCAGATGTCGGCTGCGCGATAAATACGGCAGATGTCCTCCTGCGTGTGGTGCTCGTCGAGCAGGATGATGGGCCGGTAATCCCCCCTCGCGTAGCGCTCGTTGAATTCCTCGACATAACGCAGGCAGTCCTCGTGAAGCTGCCGGTATGCGGGCAAGGTGCCGCGGCTCGGCGCGGCGATCTGCAGGAAAACCACGCGGCCGATCCATTCGGGATGGGTTCGGAACAACTCCTCGAACGCCATGAAGCGGTCGACAATGCCCTTGGTGTAGTCCATCCGCTCAACGCCGATGCACAGACGTGTCTCAGGCGCGAGGCCGAAACGCTGGAGCACTTCGCGCCGGCATTCCGAAACCGGCGGCAGATTTTCCAGGCTGGTCGGCGGCCATTCGATCGAAATCGGATAGGCATGAACCAGCGTCGTTTCGCCATGATACGAGATCGAGGCATCTTCCCGCTCGATACGGCTTTCCAGGAACCGATCGACGCTTTCGGTGAAATTGTTGCAGTGGAACTGGATATGGAAGCCGACGATGGAACTGCCGAGCAGCCCGTCGAGCACCTTCTCGCGCCATGGACAGATGCTGAACACTTCCGAGTTCGGCCAGGGAATGTGCCAGAAGGTGATGATGATCGCATCGGGCAGACGCTGGCGGATCATCCGCGGCAGCAGCGCGAAATGATAATCCTGGATAAGGACGATCGGCCGCTCGTTCTGTGCTTCCTCCACCACGATGTCGGCGAATTTCTGGTTCACCGCCTCGTACATCTCGAAGTCGGATGCACGGAAGATCGGGCGGGTAAAGGCAATGTGGCACAAGGGCCAAAGGCCGTCATTGGCGAAGCCGTAATAATAGCCCTGCTGCTCCTCCTCGCTCAGCCAGACCCGGCGCAGCGTATAGGCCGGCCGGTCCGGCGGAACCTGAATGCGGTCCTTGTCGTCGACCGTGAGGTGGTCGGCCGAACCGCCCCCATGTGCGATCCAGGTTCCCGAACAGGCGCGCGTCACCGGTTCCAGCGCCGAGACGAGGCCGCTGGCGGGCACCAGCAGTTTCACTTCACCGTCCACGAGATTGTGTATGTAAGGCTCTCGATTCGACACGACGATGACTTGTGCGTCAGGCAGTTCGGTCTTCAGAACCTGACGTAGCGTCTCGGGCGACCAGTTGATCAGCACGTCGTCGACGGAGCGGCTGTTTTTTTCGAACTCATGCAGGAGCTTGCGCGCCTGGTCGAGAACCGGATCGGTGTTTACGGGTGCCGCTGCAGATTGGGCCCGTCGCGAGCGCCAGATGAGCGCGGCCGAAAGGCTGACTGCCACCACCGACAGCAGCAGGCTGAAAATCGTCCAGAGCTCGTAGCTGTAAAGATCGAGAAAACCTGAGTCGGGCGGGTTCATGGCTGGCGCTCCCTAGGGGATGGGAGCGCCGATAGTTGCGTGGACACGTGATACTTTCTCCAATGCGGTCGGACATTCTCTAACCGAAGCGGCTCGTTCATCCCGAAGGATGTCTTCGGAGACTGAACGAACGCCATGTTCTTGCTGATAGGTTCCGAACGCCTGCGAGGACGAAGGGTTCCAGCTTTCGTCACGAAGTTTTCGGAAAAATGCCCGCGAACTGCCCGAATTTGGTTTTGGATCAAGATCGCAGTATGACTGGCGCGGGGCTCTCGTTCGGCGCCTGCAGATCGGCGATCACGCGGTCGCCGACGCGTTGGAACGTGAGATCGTAAGTCGATTCCCCGACGCTGAGACGCCGCACCGTCAACTGGTCGATGCCGATCGGCAGTCTGGGTTGGTCGACCTGCACGTCGCCGCGCCAACCGTCGATACGAAAACCCAGACATGCCTGCATGAGCATGAACACCGACCCCGACGACCAGGCCTGAGGCAGGCACGCGACCGGATAGGCGATCGGGGCCTCGCCCGGCGCGCGGGAAAAGCCGCAGAACAGTTCAGGCAGGCGCATGTTGAAGTGAACGGCGGCCTCAAAGGTGTTGCTCATCAGCCTGACGACGCCGTCGCGATTACCGTAACGGGCAAGGCCGGCCGCGCAGATTGCCGTGTCGTGCGGCCAGATTGAGCCGTTGTGATAAGACATCGGATTGAAGAATATCTCGTCGTCGGCCAGCGTGCGGATGCCCCAGCCGGTATGGAATGGAGCGGCGAGGAGCTGTTCGGCGACACGCTGCGCTCGTTGCACGGTGGGCAACCCGACAAAAAGCAAATGCCCGACATTCGAGGTGCGAACCTGGCAGGGCAGGCCGTCCCCGTCGATCGCGAGAGCATAGAATTCGCGGTCTTCCATCCAGAAGGAATTCTCTACCGCCATGCGCATTTTTTCCGCCCGCTCGTGCCACTCGGCCGCCAGTCGATGGTCGCCTCGGCGCTCGGCGAGGTCGGACAGGCCGCTAAACGCGGCATAGACATAGCCCTGCACCTCGACCAGCGCGATCGGACCTTTGGGGATGCGGCCGTCGGCGTGGAAGACGGAATCGAAGCTGTCCTTCCAGCCCTGGTTGGCGAGCCCGGATTCGGCCGCGCGGCGATAGGTCACGAAGCCGTTCGGATCGCGATCAATCGCCTGCTCCATCCATTTCGCGGCGGCGGTGATCGACGGCCACAACATGTCGATGAAGTCCATGTCACCGGTGCGATTGGCATAAGCGCAGGCCAGGTAGACATAGAGGGGCGTGGTATCGACGCCGCCATAATAGCGGCCGAACGGCAGTTCCCGCAGGATCGCCATTTCACCCTTGCGGGTTTCGTGCATGATCTTGCCGGGTTCCGAGTCGCTGAACGGCGATATTTCCGTCGCCTGGTGCTGCGCCAGAAAGGCAAGAACGCCGCGCGCCAATCCCGGATTGATCCAAAGCATCTGCAGCGCCGAGATCACCCCGTCGCGACCGAAGGCCGTCGAAAACCAGGGTATGCCGGCATAGGGATAGGGACCGGTGGCAAGATCGGTGGTAAGCAGCGCTATGTCGGCGCGTGCGCGTGACAGCCAATCGTTGTAGACGCGGCCGGAACTGTGGACTGCCGCACCATGGCGCCGCTTCGCCCGCATGCCGAAACGGGCGCGCGCAGCCGCTGCGCGGAACCGGCGGCGCTCCGGCTTCTGCGGTGTCTTTCCGACTTCGATGAACAATGTCTCGCGGGTACGCTTCGGCAGCCGCAGCAGGAAGTCGGCACGGCTTCCGGTAAGTCGCGCCGGAGTGCGTGAAAAGGAGATGGTCGATTCGCGCAGCACCTCATCCAGCCCCTGATAGCGCATGGTTACGCTATCGGTGCCGGCTTCAGCCTCGAGCGCGCTGCCGCGCTGCTTGCGCGTCGATCCGCGAACCTCGAACATATCGCGGAAGTCAGCCGCAAAACATAGCGACAGCGGTAACAGCACTTCGCGTTCGCCGTAGTTCGACAACGCGATGCGCTCGAACATGCGGTCTTCCCAGATCAGACGGGTACGCTCGATGTGGACGACGCCCTGGCGGGTTTCCCGCCCCTCGGCGGAAGGCAGGGGCAGATTGGTGAGATTTGTCCGGAACAGCATATTGTCTTGGCTGAGCGATGCGCCGAGCAGCGATGGTGGCCTGCCGCCGATCATCAGCCGGAATTGCGACAGGACCCTTGTGTCTTCGAGAAACAGCCCGTCACCGCTGCCGCGTATATCGCCATAGGCATCCGCGACCATGAAGCAATCGCCATGTTTGAGCGCAAACAGCCGGTGCGGCTCACGCGGGGGTGTGTCGTCGAAAGACGACAGCGCTATCGCCGGGTCGAGTGTTCTCTCATCGAGTTGCGACATGGCTCATCTCCATTGCGAGAACTTAATGCTCGATAGGGCCAAAATAGGGTCCGGTTCAGCCGTGAACCGCGTTCACGGGCGCCGCCGGCTTGCCGCCCGCCAGCCGCGCATAGATATCCGCATAATCTCGGGCCATGCGCGAGGCCGAGAAGCGGCGTTCGAATGTGGCGCGGATCGCATGGCGGTCGAGCCCGTCAAGCCTAGCGACGGCGGATACTGCTGCATCGACCGAATCGACAATGAACCCAGTCGTCCCGTCATCGACGATTTCGGACATCGCGCCCGCGTTCCAGACGATTACCGGCGTGCCGCAGGCCATCGCCTCGATCACCACGAGTCCGAACGGTTCGGGCCAGTCAATGGGGAAAAGAAGGGCTGCAGCGTTGCCCAGGAACGCTTCCTTCGCATCCTCGCCGATCTCCCCGACATATTCGACCTGCGTGCCATCGATCAGCGGTTTGACGATTTCGGCGAAATATTCGCGGTCGTCCCTGCCCACCTTGGCGGCGATCTTCAATTTCATGCCTGACTTGATCGCGATCTCTATGGCCCGGTCAGGGCGCTTGTCGCGCGAAAGCCGTCCGAGGAATGCCAGATAACCGGCATTCGGGGCGAAGCTTGCCGGCGGACGGTAAAGATTGGGAGGCATGCCATGGTGAACCGTCCCGACCCAGTTTGCCTCCTGAAGCTGGCGCCGCTGGTTGTGGGAGATCGAAATCATCGGAAAGGTCGGCCAGCGCCGGTACGCGCCGGCAAGATCCCTGTAGTCGAGGCGGCCATGCGGCGTCGTCACCGTCCGCTCGGGCATGTGCTCGAAAAAGGGAAAATGCATGAAATGGCTGAGATGGAAATGCATGATGTCGAATTCGCCGGCATGGCGGCGCACTTCGTCCAGCATGGAGAATTGGGCGGCGATGTCGGATTTCAGCGGATCGGGATCGAGCCGCAGCGGCTGGTCCCGTACCGATACCAGACGGGCTTTTGTATCGGCATCGGCACTGGAAAACAGGGTCACGTCGTGACCCATCCCAACCAGCTCGTCGACGAGATAGTGGATGATGCGCTCGGTTCCTCCATAAAGTTTAGGCGGCACGGATTCATAAAGAGGCGCGATATGGGCGATTCTCATTCGGGTCTCGGCATTCATCGTCGGGACTCATGACGAACGCCCAGGGGCGCATCTCGTTGCATCGAAGTTGAAGCCACTGCGGGCTTGACCTTCCTCCCGACGCAGGGATGATCTGAAACGGAAGCGAAACGATTTCGATCCATGCTCACGCCATGGCGGTGCATCTGCGTCCAACTCAGGCCCTGCGTCTCTGGCAACAGGTCATGTTGTCGGAGGTGCATGCGGCTGCGCCCGACCTGACCCTGCGCCAGACCGCCATCCTGCTGACGATCTATCTCGATCCGCCGCCGCATACGGTGCGCGGCCTTGCCGCCAGGCTCGGTGTCAGCAAGCCGGTGATAACGCGCGCGCTCGATACGATGGGCGCGCTGAAACTGGTGTCGCGCCATCGCGATGAACTCGACCGGCGCAATGTTCTGGTCAGGCGAACGGTGGACGGCGCGCTCTATGTCGAGCGCTTTGGCGATGCTATCATCGCCAAAGCAATGGAGTTGCCGATTTGACCAGTCTCGAAGCGCGCCTGCATGCCTTCCGCGCCGACCTCGCCGACGTCCGGCTGAAAGGCGAAGTGCCGGCCGAACGTTATGTCGAGGGCAGGGCGGCCCGCATCGTTGCCGGCGTGGCCGACGTGCGGAAGAAGCCGCACGCTGATGCCGGCCTCGATACACAATTCCTGCGCGGCGACGACATTCTTGTGTTCGACGAAGCCGATGGGTGGGTCTGGGCGCAGGCCATTCATGACGGTTACGTCGGTTATATTGACAGCGCGTCGGTCGGCGCACGCGAAGGCGAGCCGACGCATCGCGTCTCTGTCCCGCGTACCTTTGTCTATCCAGAACCGGATTTGAAATATCCCCGTTGCGGCGAACTCTCGATGGGCTCGGCCATTGCCGTTGTCGACTTCGCCGAAACGCGTGGCACCCGTTATGCGGTCCTGTCCTCCGGCGGAGCGGTTGTTGCAGGACATCTGCGGCCCGCCGCCGAGATTTTCGAGGATTTCGTCTCGGTCGCCGAGACGCTTCTCCATACGCCCTACCTCTGGGGCGGTGTTTCCGGTTTCGGCATCGACTGTTCGGGCCTCGTACAGCTTGCCATGCGCATGGCGGGCAGGAACGTTCTGCGCGACACGGATATGCAGGCGGCAGGCATCGGCGAACCGATCGTGCCCGGAGCGGGCTTCTCCGGCCTGCGGCGTGGCGACCTCGTGTTCTGGAAAGGGCATGTCGCTATCATGACCGATGCCGAAAACATCATTCATGCAAGCGGCCATACCATGATGGTGTCGCGCGAGGGGCTTGTGCAGGCCATCGAACGCATCGGCTATCTCTATGGCGGGCCGACCGTCTTTCGGCGGCCCTAATACTGCATCTGGCGGTCGACCACGTTCCGCAACGGTTCGCCACGCTCGAACGCGTCCATCTGCGCCAGCATCGGCGCCACCAGATGCGCCGGGTCCGAAGTGGCCGCCGCATGCGGCGTCACGAATACCCTGGGGTGCGCCCATAGCGGGCTGGTCTTGGGCAGTGGTTCTACCTCGAACACGTCGAGACTGGCTTCCTTGAGCGTGCCGTCGTCGAGTGCGCGTAATATGTCGGCGTCTTTCTGCAAGCGTCCGCGTCCGGCATTGATCAGCACGGCGCCGCCGAGTCCGTTCGCCCGCCGCAACTGTCTCAGTACCTTGTAGTTTACGATGCCGCGCGTTGCCGGCGTCAGCGGCAAGAGCACAACAAGAATGTCGGTGGCGTTGAGGAAGGGGACAAGCCCGGCTTCACCGCCGAATGTCTCCACGCCTTCCATCGGCCGGCCGGTCCGCCCCCAGCCGTTGACGCGAAAGCCAAGCGCCAGCAGTGCCCTTGCCGCCGCGCGACCGAGTTGGCCGAGTCCCATGATGCCGACGGAAATGTCTTCGGCCGCACGCTGCGGGGGCTCGTGCCAGATCTTCTTGTTCTGCTGGCTTCGATAGAGCATGCCCTGGCGGTGATGATCCATCACCCGCCAGACGATATAATCGGTCATGTGGCCGGCAAGATTGTCGGCGACCACCCGCACGATGGGCGCTTCGGGCAGGCCGGGATCATTGAACAGATGGTCGACCCCGGCGCCGATGGAGAAAACGGCCCTGAGATTGGGTAGCCTGGCAAGGATATTGGGCGGCTGCTTCCACACCACGGCGTAGGTTATCGACGGATCGGCCGGACCGTCCGGCGCAAGCACCACCTCGCGCTGCGCCGACAAAAGCTCATGCCAGCGCTGCGGGTTGAAGCCCGTAACCGAGAGCAGGATACGTCCCTTGTCCATCTCCACCGCCTCTGTCGTATTTGTACCCTGATTTTCCTGAAGGATCACCCCGCGCCAAGCCGGCACGGCGGCAGGACCGCGATTTCATTCGCTAACGACACCCGCCGGCGCGGTTTCGATCCTGAACGCCGCTGAAATGAGCGCGCGCGTATAGTCGGACTGCGGGCGTTCGAAAATCTGCTCGGACGGTCCCGACTCCACGATCCTGCCATTGCGCATGACGATGACGTCATTGGCCAGCGCCCGCACCACTTTCAGGTCATGGCTGATGAAGAGGTACGCCAGGTCGTGCCTGGCCTGCAGATTGCGCAGCAGGTCCACCACCTGCGCCTGCACGCTCATGTCCAGCGCGGAAGTCGGCTCGTCCAGCATGACGAAGCGCGGCTTCAGCACCATGGCGCGCGCAATCGCAATGCGTTGGCGCTGGCCGCCGGAAAATTCGTGCGGATAGCGAAACCGGGTCTCGGGATCGAGGCCGACTTCCCTGAGCACATCGACAACCCGAGTGTCGCGTTCATCGTCGGTCAGCCGCGGTTCGTGGATTTTCAGCCCCTCTTCGATGATTTCCGAGACCGACATGCGGGGGCTGAGCGAGCCGTAGGGGTCCTGGAAGACGATCTGCAACTCGCTGCGCAAAGGACGCATCTCGTTGAAGGACAGCCTATTGATATCGCGTCCGTCGAAGCGGATCGTACCGTCGGACGAGATCATGCGCGCGAGCGCCAGCCCGAGCGTCGTCTTGCCTGAGCCGGATTCGCCGACGACGCCGAGCGTCTGGCCGGCGCGCACCGTCACATCGATACCGTCGACCGCCTTCACATGGTCTACCGTCTTGCGGAAGAAGCCCTTGCGGATCGGGAACCACACCTTGACGTCTTCGCCGGCCATCACCGTAGCGGCGCCAGCATCGGCTGCAGGTGGTTTGCCTTTGGGCTCGGCGGCAAGCAGGTGGCGAGTGTATTCGTGCTGCGGATTGTCGAAAATCGCCGCCGTCGGGCCGGTCTCGACGATCTTGCCGCCGGTCATCACGCAGACCCGGTCGGCGATCTTGCGCACGATGCCCAGGTCATGGGTGATGAACAGCATCGACATGCCGTTCTTGCGCTTCAGCCCGTCGAGCAGTTCAAGGATTTGCGCCTGCACGGTAACGTCGAGCGCCGTCGTCGGTTCGTCGGCGATCAGGAGCACCGGCTCGTTGGCGAGCGCCATGGCGATCATGACGCGCTGGCGCTGGCCCCCGGAAAGCTGATGCGGATAGGCGCCGAGCCGCTTTTCCGGCTCGCGAATGCCGACCTCGTTCAGCAGCGTCAGCGTGCGGGCGCGCGCCTGCTTGTCGCCCATGCCCTGATGCAGCTTGAGGATTTCGACGATTTGCTGCTCGATCGTGTGGAGCGGATTGAGCGACGTCATCGGCTCCTGGAAGATCATGGTGATCTTGTTGCCGCGCACCCGCCGAAGCTGGTTCTCGTTCATCGCCAGCAGGTCGGCACCCTCGAACAGGATTTCGCCGGACGGATGGCTGGCGGCGGGATAGGGCAGCAGCTTCAGCACCGAGAGCGCGGAAACCGACTTTCCCGAGCCGGATTCGCCGACCAGCGCCACCGTTTCGCCCTTGCCGATGTCGAAGGAGATGCGGTCGACCGCCGTCTGGCTGCGGCCACCCTGCGTAAAGGCGACGGAAAGATCGCGCACGGAAAGAAGGGGCGTTGCGCTCACCGGAATGTCTTTCTGGGATCGAAGGCGTCGCGGGTTGCCTCGCCGATGAAGATCAGGAGCGACAGCATCAGTGAAATTACCACGAAGCCTGATATGCCGAGCCATGGCGCATTGAGGTTGCGCTGGCCCTGCTTGAGCAGTTCGCCAAGCGAAGCCGAGCCCGGCGGCAGGCCGAAGCCGAGGAAATCCAGCGCCGTCAGTGTGGTGATTGAGCCGTTCAGAATAAAGGGCAGAAAGGTCAGCGTCGCCACCATGGCATTGGGAAGCAAATGGCGGAACATGATGGTGCGGTTGGGCACGCCGAGTGCGCGCGCGGCGTTGACATATTCGAAATTGCGGGCGCGCAGGAACTCGGCCCGTACAATGCCGACGAAGCTGACCCAGGAAAACAGGAGCATGATGCCGAGCAGGATGAAGAAGCCCGGTGGCAGGATCGCCGCGATGATCAGGAGCAGATAGAGCACCGGGATCGCCGACCAGATTTCGACGAAACGCTGGAAGACGAGGTCGGTCAGCCCGCCGAAATAGCCCTGTACCGCGCCTGCCGACACGCCGAGAACGGCCGAGCCTGCCGTCAGGATAAGCCCGAACAGCACCGAAACCCGAAATCCGTAGATAACGCGCGAAAGCACGTCGCGGGCCTGGTCGTCGGTGCCGAGCCAGTTCCAGTTGCCGACGACGCAGTTCGGGTCGTCGACGCCCTGTGGGTAGCGCTGGCAACGCTCCTCGGCCGTGTACATCCACGAGGGTTTTGCAGGAGCGGCTTGCGGTATCTCGTTATTGACCGTGCGATAGTGATAGCGCACCGGCGGCCAGATCATCCAGCCATTCGCCTCGATCTCGTCCTTGATCACCGGGTCGCGATAGTCGGTGACGGCGAGGAAGCCGCCGAATTTTTCCTCCGGATAGTCGATCAGCACCGGAAACAGGACCTCCCCCTTATAGGAGGCGAGAATCGGCCGGTCGTTGGCGATGAACTCGGAAAACAGCGACAGCACGAACAGGATGAGGAATATCCAGAGGGACCAGTAACCGCGCCGGTTCGCCTTGAAATTCTGCCAGCGGCGCTGGTTGAGCGGCGACAGCGAGGGGCGCCGCGCCGCCTCCTTTCCGGTAAATTCGGCAACCGACATCAGACCTCCCTCCGCTCGAAATCGATGCGAGGGTCGATCCATGTGTAGGTGAGGTCCGAGATCAGGCTGATGACCAGGCCGATCAGCGAGAAGATGTAGAGATTGGCAAAGACCACCGGATAGTCGCGGTCGAGAATGGAGCGGAAACCGAGCAGGCCGAGGCCATCGAGCGAGAAGATGTTTTCGATCAGCAACGAGCCGGTGAAAAAGGCCGAAATGAAGGCGCCCGGAAAGCCGGCGATGACGATCAGCATGGCGTTGCGGAACACATGCCCGTAGAGCACCTGCCGCTCGGTCAGCCCCTTGGCGCGCGCCGTCACGACATATTGCTTTCGGATTTCGTCGAGGAAGGAATTCTTGGTGAGCAGCGTCGTGGTGGCGAAGGCCGAGAGCACCAGCGCGGTCAGCGGCAGCGTGATATG
Source organism: Borborobacter xinjiangensis (assembly GCF_047739745.1). NCBI lineage: Bacteria > Pseudomonadati > Pseudomonadota > Alphaproteobacteria > Hyphomicrobiales > Phyllobacteriaceae > Borborobacter > Borborobacter xinjiangensis. Next base: position 79,814 of record NZ_JBLLVA010000022.1, read on the forward strand.
CCAGAGATAGTCAAGTATCTTCCCGCCCAGCGACAACTGGTCGAAATTGTCGGAGGTGAGCCCGCGTAGTGGAAACCAGTCATAGAACGAGCCGCCGGCAAACAGCACCATCAACAGGATGGCGAACAGGAAGCCGGGAATGGCATAGCCGACGATGACGACGCCGCTGGTCCAGACGTCGAAGGCCGAGCCGTCCTTGACCGCCTTGCGGATGCCGAGCGGGATCGAGATCAGATAGGATAGCAGCGTCACCCACAGGCCGATGGTGATCGACACCGGCATCTTCTCGATGATCAGGTCGAGTACGCTTATGTCGCGGAAATAACTCTGGCCGAAGTCGAGCCGGATATAGTCCCACAGCATGCCGAAAAAGCGCTCGAGCGGTGGCTTGTCGAAGCCGAACTGTTTTTCCAGCTTGGCGATGAATTCAGGGTCGAGGCCCTGCGCGCCGCTATATTTGGACGACGTGACGCCGCCGACATCGAAGTTGGTCCCGCCTGAATCGCCTCCTCCACCGGATATGCGGTCGCTCGAGTCGCCGCCCTGTCCGGTCAGTTTGGCAATCACCTGCTCGACCGGCCCGCCCGGCGCGAACTGGATCACGGCGAAGGAAATCGCCATGATCCCGAACAGGGTCGGGATCATCAAAAGCACGCGCCGCAGAATATAGGCGCCCATCAGTCCTGAACTCCGGCTTCGGACCCGTGATCGAGACTGTCAGTCTTTGCCAATACGTGCCGCCTTGTCTTTGTCGAACCACCACATTGCCTCGACCGGAAAGCCGAAATCGGGTTTCGGCTCCTTGAAGCCGAACATGTCCCAGAAGGCTGCGCGGTGATTCGCCGAATGCCAATTTGGAATCCAGTCTTGCCGTGCGCGCAAGACCCGGTCCAGTGCGCGCATGGCCACGGTCAGCTTCGCGCGGTCGTCGGCGCGCCCGACGGCGTCGACCAGCGCGTCGACGGCGGGGTCCTGGGTGCCCGGCAGGTTCCGAGATCCGGCAAGTGCCGCCGAACGCGAGTGAAACAGCGCTTCGATCTCGTCGCGCGTTGGCGTGGCGGTAAAGGAAAGCGCCATGGTGATGAGATCGAAATCGAAATCGTTCTGGCGCGCCGCATATTGGGCCGAATCGACCACGCGGATCGACGCATCCACGCCGATAGCCCGCATATTGCCGATCCAGCCGCCAAGAATCTGCTCCCACAAATCGTCTTCGACCAGGATTTCGACGCTCAGCCGTTCACCTTTGTCATTGGCCAGCATCGAGCCCGAGCGGCTCCATCCGGCTTCCTTGAGAAGTTTTGCGGCGGTGCCGAGCAGTTTTCGGTCGCGGCCTGAGCCGTCCGAAACCGGTTGCAGCATCGCCTCGCCGAACGCTTCTTCGGGTATTTTACCGCGAAGCGGCTCAAGCAGGGCCAGTTCCTCGGCCGATGGCAGTCCTTCGGCACGAAAATCCGAGCGTTCGAAGCAGGATTGCGAGCGCTCATAGGAGCCGTAGAACAGATTGCGCTTTGTCCACTCGAAGTCGAAACACATGGCCAAGGCCCGGCGCACGCGCAAATCGCGGAAGCGCTCGCGGCGCAGATTGATGGCGGTCGCCTGCATCGATGGCCGCTTTTCGGCAGGGAACTCGCGCTTTATCACCTTGCCTTGCTTCAGCGCCGGAAAATCATAGCCGGTCGCCCAGACGCGCGAAGTGAACTCCTGCCGATAAAGGATGTCGCCCTTCTTGAATGCCTCGAACCCCGCCTGCCGGTCGCGGTAGAATTCGATGCGCAGGCGGTCGAAATTGTAGAGGCCACGATTGACCGGCAGATCGCGTCCCCAATAGTCGGGAACGCGCTCATATTCGATGGTCTGGCCGGCCACGACGCGCCCGACCTTGTAGGGCCCCGAGCCGAGCGGCGCCTTGAGCCCGGCGCCATCGAACGGGTTGGCCTCGAAATAGGCTTTCGAGACTATCGGGAAGCCGGCGACGTTCAGCACGGTTCGAGCAGACTGTCTGCCCGAGAAGGACACACGCAAGGTGGTCTCGTCGACGGCAACCGCCTCCACCATGTGGGCCAACGGCAAAAGCAGGTTGGGGTGCCCGTCCTTCTTATAAAGGTTGAAGGAAAAGGCAGCGTCCTCGGCAGTCAGTTTCGTGCCGTCATGGAAGCGCGCTTGCGGGCGCATGGCGAATTCGAACGTATTGCGATCTTCCGAGATGGTGACCGATTCGGCAAGCAGGCCGTACAGCGCGTCCGGTTCATCCAGCGCGCCGGCCATCAGCGAATCGAAACACATTTCCATTCGCGGCGGCGCGTCGCCCTTGGCCACGAATGTGTTCAGCGTGTTGAAGGTAAGGACGTTTTGGTTGAAGACCCAGTTGGGCGGCGAAAAAACGAAGGTGCCGCCCTTCGGCGCATCCGGGTTTATGTAGTCGAAATGCTTGAAGTCGGGGCCATATTTTAGGTCGCCGAAGGCCGACAGCCCATATAGCGGCGTTCCGGTGGGCGAGGCGGCGAAGGCGAAGCCGGGCAGGAGCGCTGCCGCCGAGCCGAGTGCAAGGAACTCCCGGCGTGAAAGGCAGGTCGATGGCTGGCTCGGTGCACCCATCAGTCGGCGCTCTTGTATTTGGCTTCCAGCGCCTTCTCCTTCTCCGGGTCGATCCACCAGGAATCGATGTCGGCACCGACATAGGCCGGCTGCTTTTCAGGAATGCCGAACTTGTTCCAGTAGGCGAGCCAGACGACCGGCCGGTGCCATTGCGGCACCACGTAATAGTTCCATAGCAGCACCCGGTCGAGCGCACGCGTGGCGGCCATGAGGTCCTCGCGGTCGGTGGCGAAGATCACCCGCTCGACCAGCGCATCGACCACCGGATCCTTGATGCCGGCCAGGTTGCGTGAGCCGGGCCTGTCGGCGGCTTGCGAACTCCAGAAATCGCGCTGCTCGTTGCCGGGAGACGACGATTGGGGGAACTGCCCGGTAACAGAATCAAAGTCGAAATTGCGATAGCGATTGATGTACTGACTGGGGTCGACGATGCGCAGCGAGGCATTGATGCCGATCTTGCGCAGGCTGGCGATGTAGGAACTGGAAATGATCTCATCGGTGGGACCGCTGCCGAGAATCTCGATCCTGAATTGCTCGCCCTTGTCGTTCAGCATCTTGCCGCCATTGATGTTCCAGCCGGCCTGCGCGAACAGCTCGATCGCCTGGCGCAGATATCGCCGCTCGGCTTGCGGCGTGTCGTAGATCGGCAGCTTGAACTCCTCGGTGAAGAGCTCAGGCGGCAGCTTGTCCTTGAATTTGTTGAGGAGCTCCAGTTCCTTGCCGCTGGGAAGTCCGCTTGAGGCCAGGTCCTGGCCTTCGAAATAGCTGTCGGTACGCGTGTTCAGCCCGTAGAAGAGCGTGCGGTTCATGCTCTCGAAATCAAGCGCCAGTGTAAGCGCATGGCGCACCCGCCGGTCCTGGAATTGCGGGCGGCGCAGGTTGAGCACGAAGCCCTGCATCGGCTCTCCGCTCTCGGTCTTGAATTCCCGCTTGATGACGTCGCCTGCCTTAAAGGCCGGAAAAATGTATTCCGTGGCCCAGCGCCGAGAGCTGTTTTCCGGACGAACGTCTTCGAAGCCGCCCTTGGTGAAGGCTTGCCACTCGGCATTGTCGTCTTGGATGTAGATATAGCGGCGGCGGTCGAAATTGTTGCGGCCGACATTGACGCCGACATCGGCGCCCCAATAGTCCGGAACGCGGCTCCAGATCACTTCCGAGCCGGGCTTGAAACTCTCGATCTTGTAGGCGCCGGAGCCGAGCGGCGGTTCAAGGCTTGGCTGCGTGATGTCGCGCTTCCTGCCCTTGGCATTGGTGCCTTCCCACCAGTGCTTGGGCAGCACCACCAGGTCACCCAGGATCAGCGGCAACTCGCGATTGCCCTTTTGATCGAAGCGGAACTCGATCTCGCGCTCCGAAATCGCGACGGCTTCCTTAACATTGCCGAAATAGCGAATGAAATTCGGGCTCTCGGCTTTCAGGAAATTGAACGACCAGACCACGTCTTCGGCGGTGATCGGCTTGCCGTCGTGCCATTTGGCACGTGGATCGAGCCGGTAGGTGGCCGAGGAGAAGTCGTCCGGATATTTGAAGGCCTCGGCGATCAGCGGGTGATTGGTGCTGCCCTCGTCAGTCGCCTTGGCCATCAATGTGTCGTAGAGCAGGCCACCTTGATAGTTCAGGCCGGCTGCGGCCGTCCCGCGCACGATGAAGGGATTGAAGCTGTCGAAGCTGCCGCTGGCGACTGAATTGAGCGTTCCGCCCTTGGGCGCTTGCGGGTTTACATAGTCGTAGTGCTTCAACTCCGCGCCGTATTTGGACTCGCCGATCAGCGAGGCGGTGCTTCGCCATTCATCGGCCTGAGCCCAAGCCAAGCTTGCCGACAAAATGGCGCCCGCCAAGCCCGCTGTTGCGCCCGCCCGTGCTATTATGTCTGGCAGCCATGCTTTCATTGCGAACCTCATGCGCGATCTTCATTCGGCAATGTAGAACATTGCACGGCCGTGGAAACCGCGTATCGCCGGATCGGCGAGCATATGCGTGATTTCCAACAAAAAAGCCGGGGTGAACCCGGCTTTTTCATGATCTGGCGATGACGATTTCGTTATTGCGCCGGTGCCGGCGTCGCATTTTCGGCTGGGGCCGGTTCCGCAGATGCCGGCTCGGTCGGAGCGGCCGCACCATCGGCCGGCGCTGCCGCATCGTCCGCGGGTGCCGCGCCTTCCGCCGGAGCCTCCGCGGGTGCCGCGCCCTCGGCAGGGGCTTCGGCCGGGGCTGCGCCCTCGGCAGGGGCTTCGGCCGGGGCTGCGCCAGCCTCGGGCAGCGGGGCCGGATTGTCCGACAGCGTACGCAGGTAAGCGATCAGATTGGCGCGCTCGTCGTCTTTCTTGACGCCGGCGAAGCCCATCGCGGTTCCCTTGATGTAGCCCTTCGGCGAGGCAAGAAAGTGGTTGAGGTGGTCGAAATCCCAGACGACCGAGCCGCCCTGCGAAAATTCCTTCATGGCTGCCGAGTAGGAGAAGCCCTCATGCCCGCCGATCGGGCGATTGACGATGTCCCACAGTGCCGGGCCGACCTTGTTCGCGCCGCCCTTTTCGGCGGTGTGGCAGGCCGCGCACTTCTTGAACACCGCAGCACCGGCTTCGGCATTGGCGCTTGCCAGAAGCTCGGCGATCGGCGTGGCTTCCTCGGCCTCGCCACCGGCCGCGGCCGGCTCGGCTTCGGCGGCTTCAATGGCGTAACCCGGCTTCTCGGGAACCGGCGAGGCAAAAATCGCATCGGAAGCAAGGGAGATCGAAAAGACGACGAAAGCAGTGCCCAGCAGGCCGCCAATCACCTTGTTGAATTCGAATGAGTTCATTCGCCCCTGGGCTCCCTTGGTCGGCTTTGTGGCGGAAGCAGCGCTCCCGCGTAGAACGGCAATATTCCTTTGCCGGTCGGGACCGGCAGAATTTGGCGGAAACTAGGTCTTTTGCTTGCCCGTTGCAACACCTATAAGAGCCCTTCCAGTGAGACCTTTTGCCACTTTTCGCCGTCGCTTTCTTGGACTTTTTTGCAGCGTTCCATGTCTCATCTCATCCTCATTCCCGCGCGCTTGCGCGCAACGCGGCTGCCGGGAAAGCCGCTTGCCGATATTTGCGGCCGACCGATGATCGTGCATGTCGCGGAGCGTGCGCGCGAGAGCGGATTGGGGCGCGTGGTGGTGGCGACCGACGCCGAGGAGGTCGCGCAGACGGTCCGCGCCCATGGATTCGAGGCGGTCATGACCCGCAGCGATCACGAATCAGGCTCCGACCGGATTTTCGAGGCGCTTACCTTGCTCGATCCGAGCGGCCTCATCGAAACCATCATCAATGTCCAGGGCGATCTGCCGACGATCGATCCGCAGACGATCCGCTCGGCCCTTCTGCCCTTCGAGGATACTGAGGTGGATATCGCCACGCTTGGCGTCGAGATCACGCGCGAGGAGGAGAAGGCCAACCCGAACGTGGTCAAGATCGTCGGCTCTCCGCGCTCGGAAGCCCGGCTGCGCGCGCTTTATTTCACGCGGGCGACGGCGCCCTGGGGCGATGGCCCGCTCTATCACCATATCGGCCTCTATGCATATCGGCGCGAGGCGTTGCAGCATTTCGTCAAATTGAAGCCGTCGCCGCTGGAAAAGCGCGAGCGGCTGGAACAGTTGCGTGCACTAGAGGCCGGGATGCGCATCGATGTCGAGATCGTCGATTCGGTGCCGCTCGGCGTCGACACGCCCGACGATCTGGAACGCGCACGCCAAATCATCAGCGGACAAGACAAGGCCTGACCATGCCCGAAAAGACCAACAGGATTGCCTTTCAGGGCGAACCCGGCGCCAATTCAGACACCGCCTGCCGCAATGTCTATCCGACGATGGAGCCGCTGCCTTGCCCGACATTCGAGGACGCGTTCAACGCGGTCGAGACCGGCAAGGCAGACCTTGCGATGATACCGATCGAAAACACCATTGCCGGTCGGGTCGCCGACATCCACTATCTGCTGCCCGTGTCGAAACTGCACATCGTCGGCGAATATTTCCTGCCGATCCATTTCCAGCTGATGGTGCTGCCCGGCGTGAAGCGCGAAGAGATCAAAACCGTCCACAGCCATATCCATGCGCTTGGCCAGTGCCGCAAATACACCCGCAAGAACGGCTGGAAGCCGGTGGTTGCCGGCGACACGGCGGGCGCTGCAAAGCTGGTGGCTGAAATGAAGGACAGGTCCATGGCGGCGCTTGCGCCGAACCTTGCCGCCAGCCTCTACGGGCTCGACATCCTTGAGGAAAATGTCGAGGACACCGAAAACAACGTGACGCGTTTCGTGGTGCTTTCCAAGGGCAAGACCTGGGCCGAGCGCCAGGATGGCGTGCCGATGGTCACGACCTTCGTGTTCAAGGTGCGAAACGTCCCGGCAGCGCTTTACAAGGCGATGGGCGGCTTCGCCACCAATGGCGTCAACATGACCAAGCTCGAGAGCTATCAGCTCGGCGCATTTGCGGCGACGCAGTTCTATGCCGATGTCGAAGGCCATCCCGACGACCGAAACCTGGCGCTGGCGCTTGAGGAATTGCGCTTCTTCTCGCGCGAGGTGCGTACGCTCGGCGTCTATCCGGCGCATGAATTTCGCGCCACCCAGGACGCCGACGCCTGAGCGCCCCTCGCGCTGATTTTTGCGGCTCTAACTTTCCGCCCAACTGCGGATGAGCTCCTGGGCGATCGCGCCTTTGGGCGGCACGATCAGGCCGCCGGCATGGACGCCGGCGAGCATGGCGTGAACCTCCTCGCGCGTGAACCAGCGGCAGTCTTCCAGCTCGTTCGTGTCGGCGGCAATATCCTCGTTCAGTGCCTCGCCGAAGCAGCCGATCATCAGCGAATGGGGGAACGGCCAAGGCTGGCTGGCGTGATAGACGACGCGTCCGAGGCGAATCCCCGCCTCCTCAAAGGTTTCGCGCCGCACCGCCGCCTCGATGGTTTCACCGGGTTCGATGAAACCGGCAAGTGCCGAATACATTCCTGGCGCGAAATGCGGGCTGCAGCCGAGAAGGCATTTTTCGGGCGCCACCGTCAGCATGATCGCCACTGGATCGGTGCGCGGAAAATGCTCGGCGTCGCAAGCTGCGCAATGTCGCTTGCAACCGCCGGCGCGCATTTCTGTCGGGCGACCGCATCTGCCGCAAAATCCGTGGCTGGCATGCCAGGCAAGTAGCGCGGCCGCCTGCGCCAGCGCGCCGAGATCGGCAGGTTCAAGCAGGCCCTGGATGTAGACCGATCGGTAGTCGATAGCCTTGATGGTGGCAGGAAGTTCCTCGGCCGTTAGCCCGGCGGGAGCGGCCAGAACCGGATTTCGGTTGGAAAAGCCGAGCAGGATTGCCTGGTCCATCCGGGCGGCGAGCGCACTGGCTTCCGCTATGTCGAAATAAGGGTCGAACCGGCCATACGCGATTTTCAGGTGAATCCTGCCGTCGCCGAGCAGCATCAGTCGCGCGGACGGATCGGCCAGCGCGGTCTCAGTCGAGTTGTCGCTACGATTTTCCGACCGCCGGTCGATTTCATTGCCGGCGAAACTTATAAACCTGCTGGGCTCGCGTTCGGGCGCTTCGGGAAAGCGAAAATTCATTCTGAACCTAAAGTGACGTGCGGATCTTCTCGCAAAATCCATGCAGATCGGATCGCTTATAGGGTTCGCGCATGCCGTGACCCCACACCGGGCCCGGCCAGTTCGCATCGCCCTCAAAACGCGCCACGATATGGATATGAAGCTGCCGCACGACATTGCCGAGCGCGCCGGTGTTGATCTTGGTGCAGCCGGTGGCCTTCTTCAGCGCCTGGGCGACCATGTTGGTCTCGAAGGTCAGCATTGCCTGATCGAGCGGCGTCAGGTCGTGAACCTCCTCGGCGCCCGGCCTTTGCGGCACCAGAACCAGCCAGGGCCAGCGCCGGTCGTTCATCACCCGAAGCTCGCACAGGCCGAGCCACATCAACGGCTCGCTGTCCGCCTCCAGCTTGGCGTTCATTACAAATCCGCCCTCAAGACCAGGCAGCATCGGCGGTTTCCTCGATTTTCGCATGAATGCCAAACCGTCAGGCTAGCGCATTTCGCCGCCGGACAAAATCGTTTCGTCAAATGAAAATGCGTGAACCCGCGTATGCCGCACGGCCCCCGCGCTGACGGATTGTCCATTGCACTTGCAATTGGGCGCACAATTGCCGATATGGAAGCCGGGAGGTTGGTGGTGGACGATCCACTCGCCAACCGGGTCAGGTCCGGAAGGAAGCAGCCCTAACGAGCCCGGAACGGGTCATTGTTCCAGCCTCCCACCTTCTTCGCCAGTTGCCCGCCTGATTGAGCCGCGATTGACGGCATTTGGCTGTGCGGTGACACTCTGTTGGGAATCGGCCGCGCTCGCGGCAAGTGGAGCGAAACCGGACGGATGAGCGAAGCCGGAAACGACCAGTCAGTCAACGACCAGTCGGGTAAGGCCGGCGCCTATCGCGTTCTTGCGCGCAAATACCGGCCGTCCGACTTCTCCGGCCTGATCGGCCAGGAGCCGATGGTCCGCACCCTTACCAATGCGTTCTCCTCCGGCCGCATCGCGCAGGCCTGGATGCTGACTGGCGTGCGCGGCGTCGGCAAGACCACGACTGCGCGCATCCTTGCCCGCGCGCTCAACTACAAGACAGCGGAGATCAACCAGCCTTCCGTCGATCTGACCGTGCCGGGCGAACATTGCCAGCCGATCATGGAAGGTCGCCATCCTGACGTGATCGAGATGGACGCCGCCTCCCATACCGGCGTCGACAACATGCGCGACATCATCGAGCAGGTGCGCTACGCGCCGGTTGCGGCGCGTTACAAGGTCTACATCATCGACGAAGTGCATATGCTTTCGGGCGGCGCCTTCAATGCGATGCTGAAGACGCTTGAAGAGCCGCCGCCGCATGTGAAATTCATTTTCGCCACCACCGAAATCCGCAAGGTGCCGATCACGGTTCTGTCGCGCTGCCAGCGCTTCGACCTGCGGCGCATCGATTCCGGCGCGCTGGTGGCGCATCTGAGCGCCATCGCCAACCAGGAAGGCATCGACGTCGACGATGCGGCACTGGCGATGATTGCGCGCGCCGCCGAAGGATCGGCACGCGATTCGCTGTCGATCTTCGATCAGGCGATTGCGCATGGCGCGGGACGGGTCACCGCCGAAGCTGTTCGCGCCATGCTCGGTCTTGCCGACCGGGCGCGGATCGTCGATCTGTTCGAGCATGTGATGCGAGGCGATGCGGCAGCGGCGTTGGGCGAATTGCGCGCCCAGTACGACACGGGCGCCGATCCCGCCGCCGTGCTGACCGATCTTGCCGAGTTCAATCATCTGGTCACCCGGCTGCGTTTTGTGCCGTCTGCCGCCGAGGACGCTTCGCTTTCCGAGGAAGAGCGGGTGAGGGGCCTCGACTTCGCACAGAAGCTTTCGGTGCGGGTGCTGTCGCGCAGCTGGCAGATGCTCTTGAAGGGCATCACCGAGGTGCAGGCCTCCAACCGGCCGGTAAGTGCAGCCGAAATGGTGCTGATCCGGCTTGCGCATGCCGCCGACCTGCCGACTTTGGACGAGGCGCTGAAATCGCTCGGCGACGGCGCGCCTGTCTCGCCCTCCAGCGTGCCCCCGCGCCCGCCGATGTCGGCCCGGCCGGCGGTCGATGGCGTTGGTGCGAGTGCAGTCTCGCAGGCGCGCATGCCTTCCGGCAATGGCGGTGGCCAGACCATGCGGCTCGTGGCGGCCGAGGCTGCACCGATCCCTGCGGAGGTCGCGCCGCCGGCGGTCGAGGAGACGCCTTCCTCGCCCATCAATTCGCTGGCCGACCTCGCCGCTCTTGCCGACACGCATCGCGACATGACGATCAAAGTGCTGATCAGGCGCTGCGTGAGGCTGGTCAAGGTCGAGCCGGGGCGGCTCGACGTCAACCTGACTACCGATGCGCCGAAGACGCTGCTGAACGACCTGGCGGTAAAGCTGAAGGCCTGGACCGGTCGTCACTGGATGGTGTCGCTGTCGCGCGAGGAAGGCGGCCAGACGCTTGCCGAGATGGAAACGAGCAAGCGCGAGACCGCGTTTCTCGATGCGAGGAGCGATCCGACGGTGGCGGAGATTCTTGCCCGCTTCCCCGGCGCCAAGATCATCGACGTGCGCATTCCCGATGCAGTCGAGGTTGATGAGGACGGTGCCGGAATGCCGGTTGAGCCGCCGGCCGAAGATGACGACGAAACCTGAGGACAAAGGACTCGGATCATGAAGGACCTTATCGGCCTTATGGGCAAGGCAAAGGAAATGCAGGCCAAATTCCAGGCCATGCAGGAGGAAATCGCCACGCTGGAGGCGACCGGCCAGGCCGGCGGTGGCCTTGTGCAGGTGACGATCTCGGGCAAGTTCGAGATGAAGGGGCTGAAGATCGATCCGTCGCTGTTCAAGGAAGACGAGGTCGAAATCCTTGAGGATCTCATCCTTGCCGCGCACAACGACGCCAAGGTCAAGGTTGAGCAGGTCATGCAGGAAAAGACCAAGGCGCTGACGGCGGGCTTGCCGATACCGCCGGGAATGAAGCTGCCGTTTTGAAGCGAGTGGCGAATAGGGAATAGCGAATGGTAATCGGGTACTTCCCTTACTCGCTACTCGCTACTCGCTACTCGCTATTCGCTCCTTCGGCCATTCGCTCTATAACCGCCTCCATGTCGAAACGAATCGCCGGCCCCGAGATCGAACGCCTGATCCAGCTTCTGGCCAAGGTGCCGGGGCTCGGGCCGCGTTCGGCCAGGCGAGCGGCCCTCCATCTCATCAAGAAGAAGGAGCAGCTTCTGGCGCCGCTGGCCGATGCCATGGGCGAGGCGGTCGAAAAGGTCCGCGTCTGCTCCACTTGCGGCAATGTCGACACGGCCGATCCCTGCACGATCTGCACCGATGCGAGGCGCGACGCGGCGACGGTAATCGTCGTCGAAGACGTTGCTGATCTGTGGGCGCTCGAGCGCGCCGGTGCGATGAACGCGCTCTACCATGTGTTGGGCGGCACACTGTCGCCGCTTGATGGCATCGGCCCCGAGCAACTGACGATCAAGCAGTTGGTCGGCCGGGTGGCGGAAGGCGCGATCCGGGAAGTCATCATCGCCGTCAACGCCACCGTCGAGGGGCAGACGACCGCGCATTATCTCACCGACCAGCTTGCAGGTTTCGACGTCAAGGTGACGCGGCTCGCTCACGGTGTGCCGGTTGGCGGCGAACTCGACTATCTCGACGAGGGCACACTTGCTGCGGCGCTGAAATCGCGGACGGTGTTTTGAGGGGCAGAGAGCGACCATGAAAACTGCCGAGGGCATGCTCTCCGCGACCCCACTCTGTCCTGCCGGACATCTCCCCCTCAAGGGGGGAGATCAGCCGGCACCACCGCTTTCTCCAAACGCGAGGACGGCGAGAAAGGTGGAAACGCCGAAGCTGCCGATTGCCGGCAGGACAGAGGGAGGTGTGAGGACACTGTTCTGCGCGCAAGTATTTCGCGCACTGCGCAGTGCGCTCGTCGTCCTCTGTCTCGTGCTTGGCCTGACGGGGACAGCCCAGGCGGCAAAGATCGACGACCAGTTTCGGGCCTGGCTGCAAAATGACCTTTGGCCGGAAGCGCGCTCGCGCGGCATCTCGCAGAAAACCTTCAATTCCGCCTTCTCCGGCGTTTCTCCCAACCTCAAGCTTCCCGATCTTGTCATGCCGGGAGCCAAGCCGAAGACGCCCAAGAAGCAGCATCAGGCGGAATTCGGTTCGCCTGGAAATTATTTCGCGCCGATCGGCGGGGTCACTGCGGGCGGACGCACGCGCGCCGCGCGATATGCAAAGACGCTCGCCGCGATCGAAAAACGTTTCGGCGTCCCGGGCGAGGTGACGCTGGCGATCTGGGGCAGGGAATCCGGCTTCGGCGCCGCCAAAATTCCATACAACGCCTTCGAGGTTTTGGGCACCAAGGCGTTTCTGGCCACTCGCAAGGACATGTTCCGCAAGGAGGTCCTGGCGGCCTTGGAGATGGTCGAGCGTGGGTTAGCGGCGCCAGGGGCCATGAAATCGTCCTGGGCCGGCGCGCTCGGGCAGCCGCAATTCCTGCCGACCTCGTTCCTGCAACATGCCGTCGATTTCGATGGCGACGGCCATCCCGACATATGGGGTTCGGTACCCGATACGCTGGCCTCGATCGCCAGCTATCTTGTCGACTATGGTTGGGTGAAAGGACGCGACTGGGGTTTCGAGGTGACGGTGCCGGACGGCATTTCCTGTGCGCTCGAAGGTCCCGATCAGGGTCGCAAGATTACCGACTGGGCAGCCATGGGCATTGCGCGTGTCGGCGGCAAACAGTTTCCGGCGCACGAGCTGCGGTCGGAAGGATTTCTGCTGATGCCTGCCGGGCGCAACGGGCCGGCCTTCATCGTCACGCCGAACTTCTATGTGCTCAAGGCGTACAATGAGAGCGATCTCTATGCATTGTTCATCGGCCACGGCGCCGATCGCATCGCCCATGGCGACAGGCAGTTTGTGGCAAATTGGGGCAAGGTCGGCGGGCTCTACCGTTCCGACATCGCCGCCATGCAGCGCGGTCTCGAAAAGGCCGGGTACGATGTCGGGGGCGCTGACGGGCTGCCGGGATTCAAGACCCGCCGTTCCATCGGCGCGTGGCAGGCGAAGAATGGCCGCGCCGCAACGTGTTTCCCTGACAAGGAACTCGTCGACGCGATGAGATAATGCCGGTCGATGTGTTATGGGCGCTCATCCGGCAAGTTGGCGATGCGCCTCCGCAAGGATCTCGAAGGAGCGCACTCTTGCGGCATGGTCGAAAATCTGCGCCGTGACCATGAGCTCGTCCGCGCCTGTGCGTTTGATGAAGGCTTCAAGACCCTCCTTCACCGTCTGTAGCGAGCCGACGACCGCGCAGGACAGCGCCGATGCCAGCACGGACTTGGCGACGGGGTCCAGATCGGCGTCGTAGTTCTTGACCGGGGCAGGCAGCTGGCCAGGGCGGCCGCTGCGCAGGTTGACGAAGGCCTGTTGCAGCGAGCTGAAATGGAATTTCGCCTCTTCATCCGTTTCGGCGGCAAAGACGTTCAGGCCAAGCATTACGTAGGGTTTTTGCAGCCGTTCTGATGGCTTGAAGCGGGAGCGATAAACCTCAAGTGCGTGCTCCATTTCGGCTGGCGCGAAGTGCGAGGCGAAGGCGTAAGGCAGGCCGAGGATGGCGGCAAGCTGCGCGCCATAGAGGCTGGAACCGAGAATCCAGACCGGCACCTCCTGTCCCTCGCCGGGCACCGCGCGTACCCGCTGGCCCGCTTCGGCCGGCGCGAAATAGTTGATGAGCTCGACCACATCCTGAGGGAAGCTGTCGACGCCGGCTTCCAGATTGCGCCGAAGCGCACGTGCCGTATTCATGTCGGTTCCAGGTGCTCGACCAATTCCGAGATCGATGCGGCCCGGATGAAGCGCGGCCAGCGTGCCGAACTGTTCGGCGATCACCAGCGGCGCGTGATTGGGCAACATGATGCCCCCGGCCCCGACGCGGATCGATCTTGTGCCGGCGGCGACATGGCCGATGACGACGGCCGTGGCCGCACTCGCGATACCCGGCATGTTGTGATGCTCGGCCAACCAGTAACGACGGTAGCCGAGCCGCTCGGCATGGCGCGCAAGGTCGAGCGTGTGGGCGAGCGACTGCGAGGCGGTGCCGCCCTCGGCAATGGGCGCGAGGTCGAGAACGGAAAGCGGGATCATCGGCGAGCTCCAATAGTCAGAAGCCCGGATATAGGAGTGGCCGGCGGCGAACGCCAATCATGCAGCCTTGTTGGCGACCGTGCCTTCTTCTTCCTCTTCTTCGGCGGTGTGCTGCGCCGACAGGAAATTGCCGACATGGCGCAGGCTGTCGAAATGGTCGCAGAACACCTTGATGACCACAAGCAGCGGAACCGCGATCAATGCGCCGACAAAGCCCCATAGCCATGACCAGAAGGCGACCGCGACGAAGATCGCCACCGCATTGATCTCGAGGCGCCGGCCGACGACCATCGGCGTCACGAACTGGCCTTCGATGACGTTGCAGCAGATGATGAAGGCGGGCGCGAGCAGCGCATAGGTGAGACTGTCAAACGAGACGATGGCGATGGCCGCCACCAGAAGGACGGTCATCAGCGCGCCGACATAGGGCAGGAAGTTGAGAAGCGCGGCCGCCGTGCCCCAGACAAAAGGCGTCGGCATGCCGATCGCCCAGAGGCCGAGCGCAACCACAAGGCCGAGCGCAACATTGATGATCGCCACGGTGAGCAGGTAGCGCGAAATCTCACGCTCGACGTCGTAGACCATGCGCAACGCGCGCTTCTTTTCGCTCATGCGCGTGAAGGACTGGATGATCTTCTCATAGAACATCGTGCCCGACGTGAGCAGGAAGAGCGACAGCACGAAGGTGATCGCCACAGTGGTTCCGGCCGACAGCAGGTTGCCGGCTGCCTGTGAGATTATCCCCGGCTGAGCCACCACCACCTTCTGCACGCCGGGCTCGCGTGCGCCGTCCGTTACCCGTTCGACCTGCTGGGAAATGTCCATCATTTGGTCGAGCGGATCGCGCAGCCGCGCAAGCCGTTCGGTCAGTTGGCGTCCGATGGTCGGCGCATTGTCGACAAGGTCGACCACGGGTCCGCTGAGCAGATAACCGGCCGTACCGATGCTGAGAACCGAGACCACGACCAGGATTGTCGCCGATATCGCCTCGGGAATGCCGCGTCGGCGCAGGAAGCGCACGATAGGGGTGAGCATCAGTGCGAGCATCAGCGCGAGGATGACCGGCATGAAGAAATCACGCGCGAAATAGAGCGCGTAAACCGCCATGAACAGGAATATGCCGATCAACAGCGAACGCGTCAGCCTCATGTCGGCTGCGGTGCGCTCGGCTTCCGAGGGCACGGTCTCGGACGTGGCCACGTCATTCGCCATAGTCAACCCCGGTCGGCGCGATCCTTGCGGCCACCAAAATCCCTTCAGGCGTCTCAATGCGGCTGAAGGGGGAAAGTTCCGCTGTGGGAGCTTAGAGCGGTTCAGGCCTTGACTGAATCGGAGGGGATTCCGGTTTTGGCTGTTTTGTGATTCAA
>NZ_JBLLVA010000023.1:0-81015 GCF_047739745.1 Borborobacter xinjiangensis
AAGGGTTGAATGTCCGCATCAACCAGCTTCGCTCGATGACCATTGCTTCGGCAAATCGTCGAGGGCCGGCTATCGCCGAGATGATCGAAATCATGAGCGCGATCCGCTCGCGCAACGCCGATGCGGCCGAACGGGCGGCTCGACACCATGTCGAGCAGGCATGGCATATCGCGCGGCAGTCGCTGCAGCCGAAATAGACAATCGCTCTGCACCCTCGAAACGCAGTCCCGGCGCTGCCGGTGTGGTCGCGTTCGGCCAACCTTTCCGCGTTTGAAGCGGAGCTTTCAGTTGACACCAGAATTGCCTTATGGAATGCATAGTAAGATGGAATACCATAATACGGTAGTCGGGAGGAGACCGGAATGACAAGCCGAAGCGATCGCGTTGTCGATCTCGTAAGGAATGGCAAGCTGACGCGCCGACAGTTCGCCCAATTGCTGGCGGGCCTCGGCGTCGCCGCTACCTCAACGGTTTACGGCGGCCGGATGGCGCTGGCCGCAGACGAACAGCCGACCTTTTTCACGTGGGCGACCATGGACGTTCCGGATTTCTTTCCGACCTACGTCGAAAAGCATGGTGAGCCACCGCAGTTCGCCGTTTTTGGTGATCAGGACGAGGCAATTCTCAAGGTCCGGGGCGGCTACAAGCCCGATGTTGTCTATCCGCAGTCTTATACGATCCGTCGCTGGCACGAGGCCGAGCTGGTTGAGCCAATCGACACGGCGAAGCTCAGCAACTGGAGCGACATCTTCGCCAGCCTGCGAGGTCTGGATGGCGTTCAGATCGATGGCGAGACCGTTTGGGTGCCGACCGACTGGGGCCTGAGCTCGGTGCTGGTGCGCACCGACCTTGCTCCCGAATACGCTGAAGCTGAAACCTGGGACGTTTTATGGGACACCAAGTATTCCGGCCGGCTGGCAGCGTTGGATAGCATGGCGGATGCGGTTGGTGCCGCCGCGCTTCACGTCGGCGTCAATGCTTACAACATGTCGGATGACGACGTGGCAAAGGTGCGAGCCGCATTGGTGGAGCAGCGACCGCTGCTGCGCTTCTATTCCAACGATCCGACTACCATGCAGCAGGCCCTTACCTCTGGCGAGATCGTCGCGGCCAATACCTGGAACGACTCCTATGTGACGATGAAAGCTCAGGGCCTGCCGGTGCGCTACATGCGACCCAAGCAGGGCATCATGGCTTGGGTCGGTGGCCTCTCCATCGTCAAAGGCACGCCGCACCGAGATCTCGCCCATGAAGTGATCGACGCATATCTCGATCGCAAGGCGAGGGCGTTCGGCATGTCGCAATATGGCTATGGCAGTGCCACGGCGGGCGGCTTCGCCGAAGTAGACGACGCGACACTGGAGCGGCTCGACCTGCCGCGCAATCCGGAAGAGCTCCTGGCCAACAGCGTCGTTCAGGTGCCAATGAAGAATCAAAACGCGATCCAGAAGATGTTCGAGGAAGTCAAGCAGGGCATGTGAGGCCGGCGTCTCCCCGGCATAGATTTCCATGGATCATTACGACTACATAATCGTCGGGGCAGGGGCGGCCGGTTGTGTGCTGGCCAACCGCTTGTCCGACGATCCCTCAATCAGCGTACTGCTTGTCGAGGCCGGCCCGGCCGATCGCGGCTGGCGCATTCATATGCCGGCCGCGCTTGCCTATCCCATGCAGAACCCGCGGCTGAACTGGGGCTATTGCACGCAGCCACAGCCGCATCTCGATAATCGCCGCATCAACTGGCCGCGTGGACGGGTGCTCGGTGGCTCCAGTTCCATCAACGGTATGGTCTATGTGCGCGGCCATCCACTCGACTTCGAACGTTGGGAGCAGGAAGGCGCGCACGGCTGGAACTGGGCGTCGGTCCTTCCATATTTCAAACGTTCCGAGAGCTTTGCCGCCGGCGCCGACCCCTATCGCGGCGCGGATGGACCCTTGCAGGTAAAGCGGGCGGACGTGGACAATCCGTTGCATCACGCCTGGATCGAGGCTGGCCGCCAGGCTGGCTATGCGGTCACCTCGGATATCAACGGCTACCGCCAGGAAGGCGTCGGCCGGCTTGACATGACAATCTATCGCGGCCGTCGCTGGAGCGCGGCGCGCGCCTATCTGCATCCGGCTTTGAAGCGACGCAACCTGACCGTCCTCACCGGTGCGCTTGCCTTGCGCATTCTCTTCGAGGGCAGGCGTGCCAGAGGTTTGCAAATCAGCCATCACGGCCAGTTGCGAGACGTTAGGGCAGACCGGGAAATCCTGCTTGCCGGCGGCGCAATCAACTCGCCCCAACTATTGCAATTGTCCGGCATAGGCGATCCCAAACGGCTCGAGACGATCGGCATCCAGACAGTCATAGATAACCGGCAAGTCGGCGAAAATCTGCAGGATCACCTTTGCATCTACGTGCAACACGAATGCCTGACGAACGATTCGCTGGCGGCAGCATTGAAGCCACTCACCAAGCTTGGCATCGGTGCGCGCTGGCTTGCGACCCAAACCGGACCCGGCGCTTCCAATCATTTCGAGACCGGCGGGTTCATCCGCACCGCCGCCGGCGTCAGCCATCCCGATCTCCAGTACCATTTCATGCCTTTGGCGATCGGCTACGAAGACAAGAAATCCCGCATCGAGCCGAGCTACCAAGTCGATGCGGATGCACTTCGTCCGGAAAGCCGCGGCAGCGTTCATATCCGCGACGCCGACCCGCGCAGCGCGCCGATCATCGATGCAAACTATCTTTCGACGGAAGGCGACCGGCGCCTGCTGCGCGAGGCCGTGCGTCTGACGCGCGAGATATTCGGACAGGCAGCTTTTGCGCGGTTTCGCGGCCGCGAGATTGCACCCGGGCCGAACGTTTCCAGTAGCGCCGAAATCGATGCTTACGTTCGTGCAACCGCCGAAAGCGCCTATCATCCTTCCTGCACCTGCCGAATGGGCAGCGACGACGAGTCTGTGGTAGATCCCGAGTGTCGCGTCAGAGGTGCCGAGGGTTTGCGCGTGGTCGATGCGTCGATCATGCCATCGATCCTCAGCGGCAATCTCAACGGGCCGACCATGATGATGGCCGAAAGGGCAGCCGACCTCATTCTGGGGCGCCCAACGCTTTCGGCTGAACCGATGCCTTATTTCGTGGCTCCGGACTGGCAGACGGTGCAGCGATGAGCGCAGGGATTCTGAAATGAGCCACGAAACCGGTTTCTCCTTTTCGTTGCTTCAACGAAGCGACGCCGCCCGGGGCTACGCGCTGGTGAGTCCGGCGCTGCTGGTTGCAGCCGGCACCTTGCTGCTGCCGCTTTGCATTCTGCTCATCTACAGCTTCTGGACGCAGAACGATCTTACCGTCGAGCACACTTGGGTCCTCGACAACTATCGTAGTTTCCTAGCCAACACGACCTATCTGGCTATCCTCGGCAAGTCGGTTCTGGTGTCGTTGGCAGCGACGTTGCTGGTGTTGATCTTTTCCTATCCGGTGGCTGCTTTCATCGCCTTGCGCGTAAAGAAGCACAAGGCGCTGCTCCTGCTTATCATCACCATTCCGTTCTGGACGAGCTATCTGTTGCGCGTTTTCGCCTGGAAGATCATTCTCGGCTACAACGGTGTCATCAACTCAGGCTTGATCTGGCTAGGCATCATCGACCAGCCGTTGGAAATTCTGCTCTACAATCCGTATGCGGTGGTCATCACCCTTGCCCATGCCTGGGCACCGTTTGCATTGCTCCCGATCTTTATCAGTCTCGAGAAAATCGATCGCTCGCTGCTGGAAGCGGCGCGCGACCTCGGCGATGGTGCCTGGCATAGTTTCTGGCGTGTATTGCTGCCGCTCTCGCGGCCCGGGCTGATCGCCGCCGGCATGCTGGTGTTCATTCCCACTGTCGGTGACTATGTCACGCCGCAGCTCGTCGGCGGCACTTCCGGCATGATGATCGGCAATGTCGTCCAGTCGATGTTCGGCAGGACCAACAACTGGCCGATGGGTGCGGCGATCTCGATCGTCACCATGGTCGTGGTCACATTGATTGCCTGTTTGGTTCTCTGGCGAGCCGCCGGCAAGTCCCGGGAAACACGTAAATGAGTTTTGCAACACGTCTGTGGGCCGGCTATGCGGTGCTTTACATTGCGGTGCTTTATGCTCCGGTGTTGTTCCTGATCCTGTTCGCCTTCAACGACAGCACCGCCATCGCCTTTCCGCTAAGCGGCTTCACCACGGGTTGGTTTTCGACCATGGCCAACTCGCCTGGCTTGGTGGACGCGCTCCTCAACAGCCTCAAGGTGTCGAGTTCGGTGGCGGTGATTAGCACCGCGCTTGGAACTATGGCTGCCAAGGCGATAAGCCGCGTCGTGCTGCCCGGCCGCCCGGCATTGTTGGGCATACTAACCCTGCCATTGCTTGTTCCTGGGATCGTGATGGGCATTGCGCTCCTGATCGTTATAGGCGCGATAGGAATGGAGCTTTCTCTGACCACGATCGCGATCGCGCATATCGTCTACTGCACGCCCTTTGCCGTTCTCATCATGTTGCCGCGTTTTGAGGGATTTGACCGCAATCTTGAGGATGCCTCGCGCGATCTCGGCGAAGGGCTGTTCTTTACCTTCCTTCGTGTCGTGCTGCCCTTGGCGGCACCCGGCATAGTGTCCAGTCTGCTTCTCACTTTCACGGTATCGCTTGACGAATTCGTCCTGACATTTTTTCTCGCCGGAAACGACACGACGCTGCCGCTCTACATCTGGTCGCAGCTACGCTTTCCCAACAAGCTGCCAGGCGTGCTGGCGCTGAGTACCTGCATCCTTGCGTTCTCCTTCCTTCTCGTGAATCTCGCTGAGTGGGCCCGCCGCCGCGGAACGCCCACGAAAGCCTCAATAGGGATGGCCTCATGACCACGCCTCTCGTTTCGATCCGCAATGTTTCAAAGTCATTTGGCACCTTCCAGGCACTCCGAGATATCAGCTTCGACATCCAGGCTGGAGAATTCTTCTCGATGCTCGGCCCTTCTGGATGTGGCAAAACGACTTTGTTGCGTATGCTCGGCGGTTTCGACATGCCGACATCCGGCGAGATATTCATTGACGGCAAAGCGTGTGCACAGCTGCCGCCAAACCGTCGCCCAACCAATATGGTTTTCCAGAACTACGCCATTTTTCCGCATCTGACCGTGGCCGAAAACATAGCTTACGGACTGCGAACTATGAACTTGTCGCGCGACGAAAAAGCGCAGATCGTCAAGGATCAGTTGGCGATGATCCAACTGAGCGCGCTCGGACATCGCAAGCCGCACGAATTGTCGGGCGGCCAGCGGCAACGTGTGGCCTTGGCGCGGGCGCTTGCCCGTAGACCGAAGTTGCTTTTGCTGGACGAGCCGCTGTCAGCGCTCGACAAGCAATTGCGTGAGGACATGCAGCTCGAACTGCGGGAATTGCAACGCAATGTCGGCATCAGCTTCGTCTTCGTCACCCACGACCAGGAGGAGGCGCTGGCGCTATCGGATCGGATCGCCATTCTGTCAGAAGGTGAAGTGATGCAGATCGATACGCCGTCGCGGATCTACGAGCGGCCGGTTAGCCGCGAGGTTGCGGCCTTCATCGGTTCGATCAACTTCTTTCCGGGAAAACTGATGTCGTTCGATCGTGAAAATGCAGTTGTCGATGCCGGCCGCGCAGGCCGCATCCTTGTGCGCTACGATCCAAAGGAGGGCGCGCGATCCGCAGGCGATCCCGTGGTGGTCGCCGTCAGGCCGGAAAAGATTGGGTTTGCCGATTGCTCTACCGCGGTGGCCAATCGCCTTTCGGGCGCATTGATTGCCCGATCCTACCTCGGCGACCGCAACCATGTGTTCGTGCGTGTCGACGGCATTGACAAGCCTGTCGCCCTTGTCATGCAGAACGCACATCGAAACCAAGCCGAGACAGTATTCGGATCAGCATCGGTTTCCATCTGCTGGCCTCCGGAGAACGGCATTTTGTTATCGGCTTGAGCGCTGATCGCGCCCTCGTAAAATGCGAGTTCGCGCCGAAGTGCGACTGGAGATCGGTAACTGCTCTGCTGTTGGGCCGGCCAACGCATAGAAGTGGGTTTGGGCCTGAATAGCGGTGGCAAGTTCGGTTCGAGCTCTCACAGCGACGCCCGCAGCTGGTGCGAAGTCCTCCGTTTATCGCCGATGCTCAGACGGCCTAAGCACATGCGTCGCATATGCAGCACCGCCTTTCGACATCCGCCTCGGCCCCTCCGACCTTAGCTGAACGCGCTGTTCGACGACGCCTTCGAAGACCCAGACACATATGATGCCGCATCGCCCAAAAAGCCTGGACGCTTCTCTCGGTTGCCGCGATGCTGATGGACGGTACGGCAGTGCTTGCCATCTGATTGGCCAAGGTGCAGGGGCATTTCCGTCGTTTCCTTGGCCTCTATCCTCTTCAGCTGGTCCTTCGTTCACGGAACACAGAAGCGCGGTAGGACAATCTATCCGGCTTATGTCAGGTGAATCCTTCTTGACGTGGCCAGCGCCATCGGCGTTATCGTGTACAGATGAGTATCTCTGCGGCAGAGACTCACATCAAACTGGCCCGGCTGGCACATGCATATCTCAAGCTGAAGAGCCCATGATGACGCCGGTCAAACCAACCGAGTCGGTGAGAATCGAGGATCTCGACGACGCGGCCCTGCTTGAACAGGCGCGGCAGCACAAAGGAGCTGCCTTCTGGCTCATCATCAAGCGACACAATCAGCGGCTCTACCGAGTCGCTCGCGCCGTGCTGAATGACGATACCGAAGCCGAAGACGTAGTTCAGGAGACGTATGTCCATGCGCTTACGCATCTGGCTGAATTTCGCGCTGAGGCGCGGCTTTCAACTTGGCTCACGCGCATCGCGCTGAATGAGGCGCTGGGCCGCCGGCGGCAAAGACGGCATATGGTCGATGTAAACGACATAGAGGAGATGGCCCCTCCTTTCAGCGCCCATCAGCTCGATCCTGAACACGGCGCCGCGCTCGAGGAAATCCGCCGCCTCCTGGAAGGGGCGATCAGCCGCCTACCGGAGCGCTACCGCATCGTGTTCCTCATGCGCGATGTCGAAGAGATGAGCATCGAGGAAACCGCTCTCCTTTTTGCGGCATCAGACCGTGAGCACACGATTGCATCGCGCACGCAAACTGCTGAAGCAGGCGCTTGGAGAGAGGCTTGCTACCGTATTTACCGACACCTTCCCCTTCGCCGGAGCGCCTTGCGACCGCCTTACGCAAACAATCCTCGACCGGTTCGCAGTTCGCCTTCTAGAGGTAACGTCTCACTAGTCGGAATGGCCGGACGCCCAAACGCGCCATGCGTCGGAGCACCTCCATTCCAGCACACATCGAAAATTCCGAGAGAGGTGGGAATATCTCCGCGGCCTGGAGCATCCAATGGCTGGGCCGGGTACACAGGTCGGAATCTGGCGAACCGCAAAGGAGGACGTGCCAATGCTTACGCGCACCAGGTCAATTGCGTGTTTTTCCGTCCTTCTGCTCTCGTCAACTCTGATACCGGCCACCGCTCAAATGGGCGGCAAAGAGTTCGACACCGCCGCCGCCGAACTGGCCAAGCGGTATCTGGAAGAAGGCCGCGAAACATTCCGGTTCGATACGTTCGGCAGCGAAGATTTCTGGGGGGGCAAGCTAAGGCTCCATGAGGCTATCGCCGGTGAGAAATTGGGCGGCCTGGGACCCGGGCTCAGCCCCAAGAAAGCTCTGAAACTCGGACTGAAGGTCGACGTGAACGCCATTCCCGAGGATGTCGCCAACGCGCTCAGCAAAGGCGAGGTCGACCTGACCGATCCGGCTAGCACACTTCTCTTGCTGAAAGCCAATGCCGTTGTAGGCGTGACCGGATTCTTCGCCGAGGATGCAAAACGCTGACCTCGGTCGGTATTCAATGCGCGATATGCCATTCAACCGTTGATGACACCTACGCGCCGGGCATAGGGCAAAGGCTCGACGGCTGGCCAAACCGTGACCTCAATATCGGCGCGATCGTTGTCCTGGCGCCTGACCTGACCGCCTTCACCGAGATGCTGCAGATTTCCGAAGATGAGGTGAAGAGGGCAGTGGAGGCATGGGGACCTGGGAAATTTGACGCCGAACTGAACCTCGACGGGAAGGCATTTCGGCCGGACGGCAAGACGTCCGCCACGCTCAATCCGCCTGCGTTCGGCCTGGCCGGCGTGAACAACCATACCTGGACCGGAGCCTGGGGCACGGTGAGCTACTGGAACGCCTATGTCGGCAATCTCGAAATGCACGGGAAAGGCGTGTTTTACGATCCGCGGCTTGACGACGCCGAGAAATACCCGGTCGCCGCCAGGACGAAACAGGGCCAGAAGAAGGACGAAGAAGATAGGATTACCGCCAAGCTTCCGGCTCTTCATTTCTATCAGCTTTCGCTGCCCACTCCCAAACCACCGCAGGGCACTTTTGAAAGCGCGGCCGCCGAAAACGGAGAGGCACTCTTCAATGGCAAGGCTAAATGCGCGACTTGCCACGTGCCGCCGATCTTTACGGAGCCGGGCTGGAACCTGCACACAGCCGAGGAGATCGGCATCGACGATTTCCAGGCGATGCGATCGCCGGACGAGCGTTACCGGACAGCGCCGTTGCGGGCCTTGTGGGACACGAGGAAGATACACAAAGGCGGCTTTTACCATGATGGTCGGTTCGCCATGCTGGAGGACGTTGTCGAGCATTACAACGCCCATCTCAGCCTTGATCTGACCGATAAGGAAAAGCGCGATTTGATTGAGTACCTCAAGTCAATTTGACTGCAGCAAACGCCTGTCATTCGGCTCATTGGCGCATAGGAGCAAGCTCATGAAACATGATCGTGGTGATGTGAGTAGACGTCGGGCAAAAGATAGTTTAACCCGAGCGCTATCTCGTCGAAACTTTCTCAAGGTTTCGATGGCCGGCGCGGCGATTGCCGGCACAGCAGGGCTCGCCTCCTGTATGACCAGCCCATACGGGAAACGTGCCGCCGGAACGACGCCGAAGACCGTGGCGCTTTATCAGGACTTCCCAAATCAGGGTCGCCGCTGCGCCGGATGCACCCATTTCCGGGAGCCGAACGCCTGCAAGATCGTCGCGGGTGAAATCAATCCGGATGGTTGGTGCCGATTCCACGAGCCGCAGCCGACCTGATCGGCTTGCGGGACATACTGCCTGAATCGGCTAACTGTCCCGGCAGCTAAACAAATGGTATCGGTTGGAATAGACGTTCGTGGCCACGATGGGTGACGACCGACAGATAGCGGATTGGAAACTCCACCAGATTCACAGGACCATGAAGGACTGACGCTTCGAAGAAGAAACTGTCCCCTGGCGAGATCTGATAGCCTTTACTGCCATGCCGATAAACCATTTTGCCTTCCAGCATATAGAGGAATATCAGCCCGTCGTGCTGGCACATCGCTTGTTTTTTGTGAGCGCCTGACAATGTTACAAGATGAGTTTCGATAACGCATTGGTTGCTGGGATTTATCCGACTTAGCAGGTTACAATGCTCACCAACTCGCTTGGCATCATGCGGGGCGTTTCCGTGCCGCCCTGACTTTACGAACGTTGCGGTATTCGCATTTTCGAAGCTCCTGAAGAAGCATGTGAGCGGTAATCTCAGGGCAGATGACAAAGCCTTCAGCGTGCCAAGAGAGGGAGAGATGAGTCCATTTTCGATCTTGGAGAGCATGCCGGCCGAAATTCCTGCGCGGGTCGCCACATCTTGCGCCGTGAGTCCTTGTCTGCGTCGCTGAGCTCGGGCTTCTCCGCCGATGGCGACTTGCAGAAGATCCTTGTGGCTTTCGGATGAGGGATTCCGTTGGCCAGCAAGCTTTAAGCGCCGCATTTGCCGTGCAAATGCCTCCTGGCCACCGTGATAAATGCGTTTTCCGGATTGGTTGCTAGCGTCCGATATCCCCGTCAACACGGCAGCATCGTCGCCCTGGGCGTGTTCGACTGTGGGTAGTGAGTTTTGTCGACTTGCCATGATCCAGATACGCTTCATTCAATCGGGCATTATCGCGATGTAGGTCGCGAGAAAAACCTACCCTTTGCGGTGGCTGGCATGGGACGTCCCTCTGGCAGGGCGGGGAGTGCGATGCCCATCTCCCCCTTTCAGGGTATGACGTTTCCAGCATCTTCCTCATACTTTCAGCGTGAAAGGTGTCGGCATTGACCTGTCGCATGACGGAGGATGGACTGAATGAAACGGCGGCTAACAGCGCTCGTTGTCTCCGCGGCAATCTTGATGCCTTCGGTGCTCTCAGCTGCACCTAAGGCCGAGCTCATACTGGCAATCGGTGGCGAGCCGGAGCAGGGCCTGGATC
Source organism: Borborobacter xinjiangensis (assembly GCF_047739745.1). Classification (NCBI taxonomy): domain Bacteria; kingdom Pseudomonadati; phylum Pseudomonadota; class Alphaproteobacteria; order Hyphomicrobiales; family Phyllobacteriaceae; genus Borborobacter; species Borborobacter xinjiangensis. The sequence continues at coordinate 10,339 of NZ_JBLLVA010000023.1, forward strand.
CGGTGATGGGATGGGGCGAGTACGGCGGTAATACGCTGTTCCAGTCGACGCTCCTTTCTCGCGATGCCGATTTCCAGACTGTTCCGGACCTGGCAAAATCATGGACTCGCTCTGATGACGGTTTGTCCTGGACGGTGATCATTCGCGATGACGCGAATTTTTCCGACGGCTCGCCTCTGACGGCGGAGGATGTGGCCTTTACTTACAGAAGATCGGCACTGTCGGGCGGGACACGAGATTTGACGGTGCTTGCCGGAGCGGAAGCGCTGGACGACACGACTGTGGTCCTAACGCTTAAGGAGCCGCGCGTGACTTTCCTCGACAGCTTCTACAATCTGGGCATCGTGCCGGCAGCGAGCTATGGAAAGGGATATGGCAGCCGTCCGATAGGCTCCGGTCCGTATAAGCTATTGTCATGGACGCCCGGCGAACAGCTCATCGCTGAAGCGAACCCTTACTATTACGGCGCAGAATTGGAGTTCAAGCGCATCGTGTTCCTGTTTACGGACGAGGATACGAGCATGGCGGCCGCCGCCGCCGGTCAGATCGATGTGGTTGCGGCTCCAGCGCAGTCGGCCGAGCGCGTTCCTTCGGGGATGAAGGCCGTCATTGCGGAATCGGTCGACAATCGCGGTCTCGCTTTCCCCATGTTGCCGGGCGGCCGCGTAACGGAGGACGGCAACCCACTTGGCAACGACATTACGTCGGATCCTGCAATTCGTCAGGCGATAAATGTCGGTATCGACCGCAACATGATCGTGGACGTTGCGTTGATGGGGCATGGAAGGCCAGCCTACAGTTCAGCGGACGGGCTGCCATGGTCCCATGCCGATAGCAGCTTGCCGGATGCCTCGCCGGACCAGGCAAATGTGATACTCGACGAAGCCGGCTGGGCAATGGGGGCCAACGGCATCCGTGCGAACGATGGCGTGGAGGCGCGGCTTCCCATCTATTATCCTGCCTCGGACTCCACCAGGCAGGCAATAGCGGTCACGCTCGCCGAACTGCTTCGGCCCCTCGGGCTTGCCGCGGAACCCATCGGCAAGAGCTGGGACGACATCCGCAAGCTTGTGCATTCGCAACTAATCGTGCTGGGCTGGGGCAGCCATAATCCGCGCGAGCTCTATTCGCTTTATAGCGGCACCAACGCGGGGAAGGGTTGGTTCAATACCGGCTGGTATTCGAACGAGAAGGTGGAGGCCCATTTCGCCGCCGCCGAAGCGTCTCTTTCCCTGGAGTCGTCCTTTCCTCATTGGCAAAGGGCGGCCTGGGATGGGGCGACGGGTTTTAGCATGCGTGGTGACGCGGCCTGGGTCTGGCTCGTCAATCTGGATCACGTGTACTTCGTCAATGAATGCATTGATGTCGGGCGCACGCAAATAGAGCCGCACGGGCACGGCTGGCCCATCACAACCAACATCGCGCACTGGCGATGGGTCTGCGAATGAGCCGCCGCGAGACCGGCTCTCCTGCCGGCTGCTGGGCGCTTTTCATCGCCCGAAGTGTTGCGAGGGTTTTGCTCGTGCTCTTTGGTGTGGCGCTGTTTGCATTCCTGCTGGCGAAAATGTCACCGATCGATCCGGTCGAGGCCTATCTCGGACCGCGTATTTCGATGGTTGGCGACGAACAGAGGATGTTGATCGCCGAACATTGGGGGCTGGACCAGCCGACAGGTGTTCAATTCATGAAATGGCTGACCAACCTGCTTTCCGGAGATCTAGGCTGGAGTATGATCCATAACGCCTCGGTGGCGGATGTTATCTGGACCCGCTTCAGCGCATCCTTCGTAATGATGGGATTGGCTTGGCTGCTGTCAGGCGCGCTCGGCTTCTCGCTCGGGATTGTTGCCGGTGCATTTGAACATTCGACTTCGGACAGGCTGATTCGGTTTTATTGCTACACCCTAGCGGCTACGCCGACCTTTTGGATCGCAATCGTGCTGCTTATGACGTTCTCGGTGGCGCTGGGCTGGGCCCCCGTGTGCTGCTCGGGGCCGCCGGGTGTCATGCCGGAAGATGTGAGCCTGCTTGATCGCGCTCGCCATATGCTCCTGCCGGTTCTGACGTTGTCGATGCTGGGTGTAGCGCAGGTGGCGCTTCATACCCGCGTCAAGATGATCGAGATCATGCGCTCCGACTACGCGATTTACGCCTTTGCCCAGGGGGCTTCGCGACTGGAAGTCGCCGTCAGCCATGGCATGAGGAACGCGGCGCTTCCGGCTATCACCATCCTCTTTGCTACCACCGGTGAGCTCTTCGGCGGATCGGTGCTTGCCGAACAGGTGTTCGCCTATCCCGGCCTGGGCAAGGCCACGATCGACGCCGGCATCCGGGGTGATGTTCCGCTCCTGCTTGCAATCACGCTTTCTATCACTCTCTTCGTCAGCGTGGGCAACGCCATCGCCGATGTGTTGTATCACGTGGTCGATCCGCGCATGCGACCGATACGGAGGCTGTCTTGAGCATGCCGATCGCTGCTCCTCGCTCAACGGCCGGGCTCGCCTCGGGAAGGCGAATAGGCTTGATTGCGGCAACCGTTATCTCCTGCATCTTCATCGGTGGTGTCCTAGGCGGGGCGACGATGCTCGGCCCTCTCGCTGGAAACACCGATTTCGCGGTCCGCTCGCTGCCGCCATCCCTGGACCATCCGTTCGGAACCGACCCGTTTGGCCGCGACGTATTTGTCCGCACACTGCAGGGATTGGCGCTCAGCCTTAAAATCGGGCTGATCGCGGCACTGGTGTCATCCATCGTGGCGCTTGTCCTGGCGATTGTGGCCACGACGTTCGGGCGCTTGGCCGATATGGTCGTGTCCTTCCTTGTCGATGCCGTGATGGGGCTGCCGCACCTTGTGCTGCTAGTGCTCATTTGCTTTGCGCTGGGAGGCGGACCCAGCGCGGTCGTATTCGCGGTCGCGGTTACGCATTGGCCGCGTCTGACCAGGATTCTGCGCGCCGAGGTCTTGCAGGTGATGACGTCCGACTACGTGCGAACATCCCGCCGTTTCGGAATGTCCTGGTGGCACATCTCGACCAGGCATCTGTTGCCTCATCTTTTTCCGCAAATGATCGTCGGCACGCTGCTGCTTTTCCCGCATGCCATCCTGCACGAGGCGGGCCTGACATTCCTCGGCTTCGGACTGGAGCCGAGCAAGCCGGCCATCGGCATATTGCTCGCAGATTCCATGCGTTATCTGACAGCCGGCTATTGGTGGCTGGGGCTGTTTCCCGGTGCGGCCCTCGTTGCTCTCGTATTGACGTTCGACGGGATTGCCAGCGGAGCACGCGCACTCCTGAGCCCCAGAGAATCACAGGATTGAACGGAGAAGGCCGTGATCAAAACCGACGCCGAGGAAGGGGCCGTTGTCCCTCCCCTATTGGAAGTGTCCGATCTTTCGGTCGGATTCAGCCGGTATATCGGGCTGACCGCTCGTCGCTACCTGCCTTGCCTTACCGGTGTTTCGGCGCGGGTGGATCGCGGCCAGGTTCTCGGCGTGATCGGCGTCTCCGGCGCCGGAAAGAGCCTTCTGGCTCATGCCATTCTCGGTATCTTGCCAGGCAACGCGGTGGTCGGTGGCGAAATTCGCTTCGAGGGTGAGATACTCGAGAAGGCGCGCAGCGAGGCTTTGCGCGGACGGCGGATCGCTCTCGTCCCGCAGTCGATTGCTCATCTGGATCCACTGGTTCGCGCCGCCCGCCAGGTTCGCTGGGCCGCACGGCGTGCCGGGGTATCGCCGAGCCATGCCGGGATCGCCGCGCAAGACGCGTTGGCACGCTACCGGTTGCCTGCCGAAGTGGCTGATTTTTATCCGCATATGCTTTCCGGTGGCATGGCACGCAGGGTCCTGCTGGCTATGGCCACGGTGGCTTCGGCGGATCTGATCATCGCGGATGAGCCGACGACCGGATTGGATCACACAAACGTTGAGATGGTCATGACCTGCTTGCGCACGCTTGCCGATCGGGGCAAGGCGGTGATGGTCATAACGCACGACATCTGCTCGATCGCGGCCATCGCCGACAACATCACCATCATCAGGGCGGGCGAGACCGTTGAAACGGCGTCAGCCGAAGCCTTTTGCGGTCGCGGCGAAATGCTTACCACCGAATATGGCCGGTCGCTGTGGTGCGCTCTTCCTGATAACGGCTTCATGCTCGGCCCTATCGTCGAGGGCAGGATGGCGGGCGAGTAATGCTGCGTGCGGAGCGCGTGACCCATCGATTCGAACCCTCCGCGAGGCCGGTGCTGGATAGTGTCTCAATCGCCGTCCGGCCCGGCGAGCGAGTAGGGATACTTGGCCCGTCCGGTTCGGGAAAGTCGACGCTTGCGCGTCTGCTGACCGGCCACCTTGCCCTGCAGGAAGGAATGATCGAGGTAGACGGAAAACCACCGCTGATGAGTGACTTCCATCCCGCGCAGCTCCTTCATCAATCTCCGCAGGCGGCCGTCGATCCCCGTTGGCGCATCGGCCGCATTGTCAGCGAGGCTTGGGTTCCGGATCATGAGGCGCGGCGTGCCTTTGGTGTGCACGAGGCTTGGTATGAACGATATCCGCACGAGCTCTCAGGCGGCGAATTGCAGCGCGTGGCAATCCTGCGCTCGTTGGCGCCGGCTACGCGATATATCATCGGTGATGAGATATCGGCTTCCCTGGATGCCATCACCCAGGTGGAAATCTGGCAAGCGCTGATCAAATTCAGCCAGGAAAGAGAAATAGGGCTTCTTGTCATTAGTCATGACCGGGCATTGCTCGCGCAGGTCGCTCACCGCACCTTGAACTTCTCGGACCTCTCAACGATGTGCAGTCCCACGGCAACGATGGCCGCGGTCTGACTACCTGGTGTTTTCTGGAAATCTGTGGTTGGCCCCCGTCATCCTACCCGGACAGGTAGATATACAGCGCCAGGGCGCATGCCATTATCAGGACCAAGGTTGAACCATCGAACGCCGGCCGCCGGCGTTTGTCCGACAACGTCCGAAAGGATAGCCGACTATGCATCTGACCACTCGAGAGGAGGAACGTATCCAGCTTTGGGCGGCCGCCGAAATGGCGCGCCGACGGCTGGATAAGGGACTGCGGCTGAACTACCCCGAGGCCATAGCCCTTATATCGGACGAAATCCTGGAGCGTGCTCGAGAGGGCAGCATCCCCATGCTAACCGACATGATGGAATACGGCGCAACCATCCTCAAGCGCGAGCACGTGATGGACGGGGTGCCCGAAATGCTGACGATCCTGCAGGTCGAGGCCCTGTTTCCTGACGGTACCAAACTCGTGACGGTGATGAACCCAGTTCGCGACTAGCCACAAAACCCACCTTAGTAGCGCTTCCGTAAACAGCCTTTCCTTGGAGCAAAGCCATGCCTGTCAAATGGTCTCGTCCCCCGCTGCCCAAGTCCGTCGTCGCCGCCGAAGCGTTCGATGTCGGCGAACCTGGCAAAGCCGGGATGATCGAGTTCGCCGACGGTGAAATCGAGATCAATGTCGGTCGCCGCACGCTGCAAGTGGTGATGGTCAACACCGGCGATCGTCCGATTCAAATTGGCGCTCACTACCATATCTCCGAATGCAACCGCGCCATGGCCTTCGATCGCGCCGCGACGTTCGGAATGCACCTCGACATTCCGAGCGGCACGGCTGTGCGCTTCGAGCCGGGTCAGAGCCGAAAAGTCCAGGTGACGAGCTATGTCGGCCGTGAGGTCGCATATGGAATGAACAACATGACCAATGGCACGGTGCGTTCAGAGATCATCAAGGAACAGACGATCAGGCGCCTGAAAGAGCATGGCTATTGCTTCGAGGGCGAACGCTTTCCCGTCAATACGCCGCCAGACGCGCGTTACGCGCGCTCGAAAGCAGCGAAATAATCAGCAAGACGGCACGGAGACAAATCATGAGCATGAAGCTGTCGCGACCTGAGTATGCCGTCCAATACGGCCCCACGACCGGAGACAAGATTCACCTCGCGGATACGGGGCTGGTTGCCGAGATCGAGCACGATTACACCACTTATGGCGACGAGCTGGTATTTGGCGGCGGCAAGACGATTCGTGATGGAATGGGGCAGGCTTCCAAGTGGAAGGCCAGCGACGGCGCGCTTGATCTGGTCGTCACCAATGCGGTGATCATCGATCCTGTCCTTGGGGTCGTCAAAGGCGATATCGGCATCAAGGACGGACTGATCGTCGGTGTCGGCAAGGCCGGCAATCCAGATACGATGAATATCACGCCGGGACTGATCGTCTCGCCAAACACCGACATCTTGTCGGTCGAGGGCATGATCGTCACGCCGGGCTTCATTGATATCCATCCTCACTTCGATTCCGTCCAGCAGCTCTACGAATATCAAGGCGCAGGCTTCACCACAGTGATCGGCGGTGGATCGGGGCCGAAGACGGTCGGCATCGAATGTCCCGGCGTTTTCAATCTGCATCGCATGCTCGAGGCAATGGCCGAGATACCGCTCAACTTCGGCAATTTTGGCAAAGGCAACTCGGCCAGCAAGGGTTCGCTCGTCGAGCAGGTGGTCATAGGCGGCGCCACTGGGTTGAAGATCCACGAGGATTGGTCGTCCTCGCCCGCCGCGATCGAAACCTGCATGGATCTGGCCGACGAGCTGGACTTCCAGGTCCAGGTACATGCCGACACGCTGAACGAGACGGGCTATTACGAGGATACGCTCGCCGCTATCAACGGGCGCGTAATGCACATTTATCACGCCGAGGGTGCCGGTGGCGGCAACGCCCCCGACATCATGCGTTGCGTAATGGAGCCGAACTGTCTGCCGAGCTCGACGAACCCGACTAATCCGTTCTCGATCAACACATACGATGAAGAAATCGACATGTTGATCACCTGCCACAACCTCAACAAGCAGGTCCCGACCGACATGGCCTTCATTCAGGGGCGTGCGCGGGCAGAGACCATGCGGGCCGAGGACGTGTTGCACGATCTTGGCGCCATCAGCATGATTGGTTCCGATAGCCAAGGTGTCGGCCGCGCGGCAGAAAGTGCCCAGCGTGCCTTCCAACTCGCCGCGGCCAACAAGGTGCGATTCGGACGCCTCCCGGAAGATGGTGCCGGCAACGACAATTTCCGTATCAAGCGCTATCTTTCCAAGGTCACGATCAACCCGGCTATCACTTTCGGCGTCGACAGCTATGTGGGCTCGATTGCGCCTGGCAAGCTTGCCGACCTGGTTCTCTGGCGGCCCAAATTCTTTATTGCCAAGCCGGAAACCTCCGTGAAGGGAGGCTTTATCTCGCACGCCGTGATGGGAGACCCAGCAGGCTCGCTAATGACGTGTCAGCCGCTCAAATATCGCCCCCAATACGGCTCGCTTGGCGCGAATCCGGCCCGAACCAGCTACTCCTTCGTCACGCAAGCCGCCATTGACGCCGGTCTCGCGGGGCGTTTACGCACCCACCAGACGCTGATGCCGGTGAAGCGCACCCGCACAATTTCCAAGCGGGACATGATCCACAACAACTACATGCCTAACATCGACATCGATCCCGAAACCTATAACGTATATGTCGATGGCAAGCGTATTACGGTGAAGCCGGCAAAGACGCTCCCGCTCACCCAGCTTTACTACTTCCGGTGACGGCATGAGTATTATCTCCAATGTTGTCGCTCACCTGGCGGACCTTCCGATAAACGCTGAAGTGGACTTGCTCGAACTTACCTCGGAGGAACGGGCGAGCCCCCATTTCGCGGCGACGACGTGCGGAGGCCGGCAATTGCGCGTGTCTCTGCCGCGTGGCGCCGAGCTACAGGACGGGGATGTGCTTTGCTTCGACGATGAGACCGCCGTCGTGGTCAAGGCAAAGGAAGAGGATCTTCTTCTCGTAAAGCCTGGCGATAACACCATTTCGTGGTGGGCGGCCTGCTATCAACTCGGAAACTTTCATCGACCCGCGCGTTTTCGGGAGGATGGAATTCTGACGCCTGACGATCCTCTCGCCGCCCAGATGCTGGCTCGTTTGGGCGTGCCGGTAGAGCGCGTGCGTACTCCTTTCACAGGTCAGCGCTTCGGCGCCGCCGGCGCCCATCATAATCATCACGAAGCGGAAGCCCACCATGTGGCGCGCCACCACGACCATTAGGGACGCAGTGGAGCCTCCTCGGACCAATAGCAATGGCGGCGATCGCCTGCTTGCGCTCCTGCAGGTGACGAACGCAGCATTTCCGACCGGGACCTTTACCCATTCCTACGGATTCGAGACCTGGCTCGATAAGGGCGTGATCTCTAACGCTGCCGAAGCCGAAACCCGTTGCCGCGACTGGCTGCGCTTCAACCTGGCAACAGGCGATGCTGCCGCTGCTGCGCTGGCATATCGCAGCAGTTTAATGGACGACATGGCCGGGATCGAGGAAATCGATCGTCAGGCAGGCGCGATCAAGCTCAGCCGGGAGTCGCGCAGCGCCTCGATAATGACAGGCACTGCGTTGATCGCAGCAGGCCGGGACATTTTCGACCTGCCGCAGATCGTTCGCCTTGCGGCGATGATCAACACCAAGCAGTGTGACGGTCATCATGCAGTGGTCTACGGGGTCCTGGCAACGGGCCTTGGGTTCACCGAACAGGAGACTGTCACTAGTTTTCTCTGGGCAGGCTTTTCCAGCCTGGTAGGCGTGATTCAACGCTTGACGCCGCTTGGCCAGACGGAGGCGCAGCGCATCGTCGCCAACGCTGGTTCGCTGGTTGACAAATGTTCCGAAATTGCCCGGACGCGTGATTTGCGCTCGCTTTCCTCGTCCTTTGCCACGCTCGACGTGGCTTCGATGCGGCATGAACGACTTCCAACCCGGCTCTGCATTTCCTAATCCGCAAAGGATCAAGCCATGCGCAAACCTGTCCGCCTCGGTATCGCTGGTCCCGTTGGTTCGGGTAAGACCACGCTTCTCATTCAGCTCTGCCGTGAGATGGGGCGGCGCTATTCGATCGCGGTCATCACCAACGATATTTTTACCCAAGAGGATGCCGAGATCGTCGCACGCAGTGGCGCCATCGATCTGGAACGTATTGTTGGCGTAGAAACCGGAGGATGCCCTCATACTGCCATTCGCGAGGACGTTTCCATGAACCTGGTCGCCGTGGACACGCTCGCCAAGCGGTTTCCCGATCTCGACCTGATCCTGATCGAGAGCGGTGGCGACAATCTTGCCGCAACCTTCAGTCCGGAACTCGCCGATAGCCATATATACGTGATCGACGTGGGGGAGGGGGAAAAGATTCCCCGCAAGGGAGGCCCCGGAATCACCCGCTCTCCGCTGCTGCTGATCAACAAGATGGATATTGCTCCCTACGTCGAAGCCGATCTCGGCGTTATGGATCGCGACGCTCGGAAGATGCGGGGAGCCAAGCCGTACTTCTTCACGAATATGAAGACCGGGGCGGGGCTCGAGGCGGTCACGACCTGGATCGAGCACAGCGTACTTATGTCAGCGGCAGCGTGAGGTAGCCATCATGCAAATCGTTTATCCCGACAGCAACTGGACAATCGGCAAGCATGCGCTGATGAACCTGCATGTCATCAAGCGAAACGGGCGCACTGAAATCGACCCGAAAAGCTGGCGCATTCCATACCAGTGGCAAGGTTGCCATTATCAAGACAATGACGACCAACCCTTCCTGCTTACAATCAACAGTGGTGGAGGCTTTGTTGAGGGTGACTCTGCTGAATTCTATGCGACCATGGAACCGGACACGCGGGCTCTGATCACGACGACGGCAGCCAGCAAGTTTTACAAATGCCCGCAAGGAGCAACGTCGCGCGAGCAGATCCAGATCGATGTTGGCGCGAACGCATTGCTCGAATACCACCCTGACGAGTCCATTCTTTTTGCAGATTCTCGCGTCGTCCGTCGTACCCGCATCAATCTCGACGCCACCTCACGCCTGTTCGCCACGGATATGATAGCAGCCGGTCGAGTTCACTACGGATCCGGAGAACTCTTCAAGTTCGGCGCTCTTGCATCGGAGTTTGAGGTGCGGATCGATGGTGAGGTCGTCGCAATGGATCGCCTCGTCGCGCAAGATGCGGAGGAGACAGCGGCTCTTCAGCGCCTGTGGGGAGGCGCTTCGCAGATGGCGACGGTGATCGCGGTTGGAAAAAACCTTCCATCACTTATCGAGAACGAGCTTGAGGCGGAGCTTGCCGATTGCGAGGTCGTAGAAAGTGGCGCGAGCCGTATCGACAATGTCGTCATCTGCCGCATCCTGGCAGCTGAAGCATGGGCATGCCATGAAGCCGTCTTCAGATGCTGGAGCGTCTTGCGTCCCCATCTTGCCGGCAAGCCGGCTCGTCCAATCCGCAAATGTTGATTGCTGCAGGCGTGCTGCTGTCGGTTGCGAGCGGGAGCTACACTCGCAGATTGCCAGACGTTCGACGCCCTTGTTGAAGCCGACGAGGAGTCAACATGCAGCGCATTACGATTACTCTCGATGACGACTTGAAAGCTGAACTCGACAAGGTCATTGAAGCCAGGGGCTATCAAAGCCGATCCGAAGCCATTCGCGATCTCGCCCGCGCCGGAATAAGGGAAGCCGCATTCTCTGGAGTTACAGCCGAGGATTGCATAGCCGCACTGATCTATGTCTACGATCACTCGGCCCGCGAACTGGCGAAACGGCTAGTACACTCATTTCACAGACATCATGACCTGTCATTGGCCACGATGCATGTCCATCTGGATCACGATAGCTGCATGGAAGTGACGATCATGAGGGGCAAGACACATGAGGTTCGCGACATTGCTGATAATGTGATCGCCGAGCGCGGCGTTCGTCATGGTCGTCTGGTCATGATTCCCGCCGATCTGAATGCGGACAACCATGCGCACGATGTCCAGGAAGGCTGTGCCCATACACATATACGTGTGCGGTGATCGCCTGGGCAACGCATGCGCGAGGGTGACCAGCCGTCCTAGGACCCTCCCTCTTCGGGTAATGGCGGACGCGACATCGGGCTCCTAAGCTTCCCCTAGGTCAATGTGCAAACCTGCGTGTTCGGTTCATGGCCTGCCACCAGAGGGAAGAACAATGAAAATGGCACTTAACCACCTAAGGAAAACTGCGACCGCATTTGCGTGTTTTGCCGGTGCGCTGGCCTTTTGGTCCTCGCCGGCGATGGCCAAGGACGAAATCGTTCTTTGTACCGTCGATGACCTTTCCGGCGATTTCTCGATCATGTCGACCCCCAAGACCTATGGCTACCAGCTGGCGGTCAAGGAAATCAACGACGCCGGCGGCATCGAAGTCGACGGCGCAAAAAAGCTGATCAAGCTGGTCTCTTACGACGGTCAATCAAATGTGAACCGCTATCAGGAAATGGCTCAGCGCTGCATTTTTGACGACGAGGCGGACGTCGTCATGGCCGGCTATACCGGCGCCGAGCGCGAAGCGGCCCGCAAGGAAGTGGTTCGCAACAAGGTCATATTTTGGCACAACAATCAGGGGGAGGGCGGTATTGCTGACAAATACTCTTTCTTCTCGGGGCCCACGCCCGAACAACAGGTCCTTCCGGCACTCAAATACATGATCGAGGAAATGGGACCGCGAATGACGTTCATCGGCGCGGACTACAATTTCTGTCGCGCGATAGGTCAGTGGGTGCGTGTCGCTGCAAACCTATATGGCGGCAAAATCGAAATGGAAGAGTACTTCCCCTTCGGTGTGTCCCAATGGCAGGCGACTATAGACAAGATCAAGAGAAGCAGCCCGGACTTCCAGGTGCATTGCCTGGTCGGCGCCGAGCACGCGCAGTTTTACCCCCAGGCACAGGCTGCCGGGCTCGTCACGCCGGTCTGGTCGAATGTCACCATTTCCGACGGCTATGAACACAAGCGTTTCGCACCACCCTCCTTGGCAAACATGTTCGTGCCACCGGCCTATATCGAGGATGTTCCCGGCGAAGCCAGCCAGACATTCGTTCGCAAAATGCGCGAAATGTTCCCGCAAACGGAATATGTGAATGAACACGCAGCTTTTGGCTACATCGCCGTTAGGGCAATGGGCGAGGCGTGGACGAAAGCCGGTACCACCGATACCGATGCCGTGATCAAGGCACTGGAGGGCGACATTTCCATTCCGGACGCTCCTGGCGGTCCTTGGACGCTACGCGGTGCCCAGCATCACGCTGCAATGCCCACCTATCTGTTCAAGGTCGATGAGCAGCACAAATTGAACCTGGTCACCGAGCTTGGCGTTACCGAACCTACCTTCCTGACAGAGGTCGGGATCGACATGAGGCAGGCAGCGCCCGGCCAGCAGTTCCTGCCGCCCAACAATCCGAAGTGGAAGGCGTTCTTCCAGGCCGAGTAAGTTCGATCTGTCGCGGTGCCGAATGTACGCCGCGACAGATCTTCCATTCGTAAATGGGCCTGCGCGCATCGGGGATTGCCATGGACATTGTTGGCCAGATCGTAAGTTACGCATACCAGTATTTTGATAATTTCGGTTTCCTGCTGCTGGCAGGTGTCGGCCTCATCCTGATCTATGGAATGATGGGTGTTATCAACATGGCCCATGGTGAGCTGATGATGATCGGCGCCTATACGGCGGTGACCGCATTTCATCTGGGTCTTCCTGCCCCTCTCGCGGTCGTTCTGGCGGGGGTCAGTGCCGGTGTCGCCGGAATTATCATCGAACAACTCGTCATTCGCCATTTCTACAACCAGCTTCTTTCGTCACTGGTCGTCACATGGGGGCTGAGCCTTATCATAAGTCAGGGCACGCTGCTGCTGCTTGGCCCGTCGGTCATGAACATGCCGACCCCGCTCGGAAGCTTCCGAGTTGGACCGTTCGAATTCGGTGTCTATCGTGTTGTGCTGTTTCTGGTTGCAATAGGGCTGATTGCTGGTCTCTGGGCTATCTTCCGCTGGACGGCATTGGGCGCGAAAGCCCAGGCGACGATGGAAAATCCGGCTATGGCGAATGCGCTCGGCATCGACACGCGCCGCGTCTACACGCTGACTTTCGGCCTTGGTTCAGCGCTTGCCGGCATAGCTGGTGCGATGTTCGCTATGACGGCGACCATTTCTCCCTTCTTCGGCCAGAACTATACGCCCATTGCGTTCATCACGGTCGTTGTCGGCGGTGGCGCAAATGCGATCCTCGGCCTCGGATTCGCCGGCGTTTATCTCGCAGGCGTGCAGACGCTCGCGTCCAACATATTCAATGTCTATGTCGGCTACGTCTGCATCATGGCCGCAGCCTTTGTAGCGCTGCTCGTCATGCCCTCCGGTATTTCCGATTTCGTTGAACGTCGCCGCATACGGGCGACGGTGAGGTGACCGATGCATAATTCGTCCAATTCTGTGATGTCGTTTCTGCGGGGGTTCAATGGCCCGCAGACACTGGGAAACAGTTCCAAATTCTGGATCGGCTGGTTCATCGTTGTCGCACTTCTGATATTGTTGCCCTTCTTCGTATCGCGGTACCAAGTCATCACCGCGAGCAACTTCATCATTTCAGCTATATTGGCGCTGAGTCTCTGCCTCATCTGGGGTTACTGTGGAATACTGAGTCTAGGGCAGGCGGCCTTCTATTGCATTGGCGGCTATGCATACGGCATCGTTGCCATGAACCTGATAGGCACTCACGGCAATACGAACTTGGCCATCCTAACGGGAATCTTCGCTCCGGCAATTTTCGCCGGCCTGCTGGGCGCTTTGATGTTCTACCGAAGACTGAAAGGCGTCTACATCGCCATTCTGCTTCTCGTCACTTCGCTGCTGCTCGGACTGTTCATGCGTCAGACTGCGGACCCAAGTTACACTATCGGAGCAGCTTATCTAGGCGGCATGAACGGCCTTAGTCCGGCTACGGCTTCGGACCCGTCGCTGCCCAGCATCATCGTCGGGCTTGGGAGCACGACATTCGAATTCGACGGAAGAGGAAGAGAGTTTTATTGGCTGGTCCTTGGGGTTGGCATCGCCGTCTATCTTGGATTGCGGTGGATCGTGAATTCGAGCTTCGGCTATGTGCTCGTGGCCATCCGGGAAGATTCCGAGCGAACCGAAACCTTCGGCTACGATGTGCGCTTGGTGCAACTTGGGGTCTTTTGCCTCTCCGCCGCCCTCGCCGGTTTGGCCGGCACCCTCTACACCGCCTGGGGCACCTATATCCATCCGGACGGCTTCAGTGTTGCAGCCAACATTCTCGTCGTGATCTGGGTGGCGGTCGGCGGACGCAAGGACCTCACGTCTGTAGTCGTCAGCACCATTTTGCTGAGCTGGATTTCGATTCAACTAGCGGCATGGGGCAACAGTTCACTTTTGGTTTTGGGGTGCATTCTCGTGGTGGCCATGCTTGTGGCGCCGGAAGGTATCGTCAGCAGCATCGGCGGCTGGTTCGGAAAGTTGACGCGCCGCCGCCCTGAAGAGAATCAGGTACGGCACTCCATGGAACTGCGGCTGACGGAGAAGTCACGATGAACGCGGTCACGAATTGTAAGGTGGAGGCGAATGTGGCTTCGGCGGTACGGCCGATCCTGGAAGTGCGCGACGTACACAAGGTATTTGGTGGTGTACGGGCTCTGAATGGATTGTCCCTTTCAATTGCTGAAGGAGAAATTCACTGCGTCCTTGGGCCAAATGGCGCAGGCAAGAGCACGTTCTTCAAAATGCTGATGGGCACGGAGCGCCCGACTATGGGCAAGATCCTGTATAAGGGGCGCGACGTTACCCGTATGCCCAGCTTTGGACGTGCGCGGCTTGGCCTTTCTGTCAAATTCCAGAACATGCGGGTCTTTGGCGATCTCACTGTCTTCCAAAATCTATTCATACCGTTGCGGCGAAGCTATCGAGCCCATCAGATACCGGAGCGGGTTGAGGCGCTTTTGTCTCAAGTCGGGCTGCAGGGAAACGCGCAGCGTCTGGTGCGCGAGCTGTCGCATGGCCAACAGCAGTGGCTCGCAATCGCCATGTCCATGGCCTCAGATCCTGAAATACTGCTTCTCGACGAGCCGACGGCGGGCATGTCAGTTGAGGAATCGACCAAGACGGCCGCGATCATCCATGAACTCAATGCGCAAAAAGTCACGATCATCGTAATCGAGCACGATATGGCGTTCATAAGAGCCCTGTCGGCTCGCACAAGCGTCCTGCACTACGGCCAACTGTTTGCTCAAAGCAGCTTCGATGAGATTGCGGCCAATCCTGATGTTCGGCGGATCTATCTAGGCACTTTGTGAGGGAGAGTTTGCAAATGCAACTTCAGATTTCTGCCCTCAAATCGGGCTATGGCAGGGTTCGGATCATCAACAATGTATCATTGGAAGTCGAGTCCGCCTCGATTGTAGCCGTTATCGGGCGCAACGGTGTCGGCAAGACCACCCTCATCAAGACGATCATGGGTGCGTTGCCGTCGGCGGAAGGGGCGATCACCTTCCGCAACCATGACATCACCCGCCTGAGCGCTGCCGAAAGGGCCAGACTTGGAATTGGCTATGTGCCGCAAGGTCGTGGCATATTCACGCGAATGAGCGTTGCCGCCAATCTCACGCTTGGAGCCGGTGTCGGCAACGCATCCGATCCAGATCTGAAACGGGCATTCTCATTTTTTCCCATACTTGAGAAGCGGTTGCCGCAATTGGCAGGTTCGATGAGCGGCGGCGAGCAGCAGCAACTGGCCATTGGTCGAATTTTGGCAGGTCGGCCAGAAATTATACTGTTCGATGAGCCGTCAGAGGGGATTCAGCCAAATATTGTCCAGGAGATCGGTTCGATCATTCGCCGTCTTCGGGATGAGGAAGGCCTGACCATTATGATTGTCGAACAAAACCTTCAGTTGATCCGGTCGGTTGCGGACTACTGCCTAGTGATGGACAAGGGCCAGATCATAGCTCGGATCGACCCGGATGAACTGGGCGATCCGGAGGTAGCGCAGCGTTATCTCGCGATTTAACCAGCCGCCGGTGGTTGCGGTTCAGATTAAGCCGAGGCGGATGGCCATCGCTACGGCTTGAGAACGGTTGGTCGCCTCCAGCTTGGTGATTGCGTTCTTGATATGCAGCCTCACGGTCTCAAGTGAACGGCCAAGAATGATTGCGGTTTCGCCTGAGGTTTTTCCAGCGGCCGCCCAGCGCAGACATTCGAGTTCGCGCGGCGTGAGCTTGTTCCAGCGGACGACATCGATCTGGGCCTCAAAGCCAAGATCAAAGATCACTTTGGTGAAAACATGCATCAGGCGAAAGAGAGGTTCGCGCGTCTGGTCCAGCATTGTATCCCATACAACATTCGGCCGGTCGATGATTGCGCTCATGACCGCAAAACGCCCGAACGGAAGATGCGCCGGAACGGTGATGCCGCGAGTCAAGCCGAAATCTCCCAGATACTCGCAGGCTTCCCGCTGCACGGAGGCAAGCTGTTCGCTGGTCTGAACTTTTGCCCAGTCAATGGGCAGCGTTCCATCGAAACAGGCGCGATAATATGGATCCACCTTCATGAACCGCTCCCAACCTTCCTCCCATCCTTTTGGGAAGTTTCTCACGTTGAGTTTTAGCGGTAACCAATCACCGTTAGGCAGTTGGGGGCGAACCGGCTGATATGCATAGAGGACCTGAGTAAAACCCAGTTCTCCAGTAACGTTCATTAAAACATCGAGTGCATCGTTGAAGCTTCGCGAGTCTTCGATGAGCTGCTTGGTGTTCGATGGGAGTCTCTTGAAGTCCGTTTCGAGCATATTATGAAACTTTCGATTGAAATTTCACCCTCTTAGCGGTATTTTGAGATGTTAATTCGATACCAAAATTTCTTGAGAGTAAAGTCAAAAACGGAAAGTCTATTTTACGAGACGCATAAAAAATAAGCGATTGGGCTGCAGTGCGCTTTCCAGCGGCGGGCTGCGTCGACTCCAAGGTCGTCATTTATTGGCGGCGAGCGATGGAGGTGTCTGGCACGGGTTGTGTCGCAGATCCCGGGCTGCGATCATTGCAAAGCGATTTCGGCCTGCCACTAACGCACAGCGAGAAGTTTGAACTGCTCGGCAAGTGACGGAGGACGGTGGGCTTATCTCGCCTGTGGTTTGTGCATCATGTGAACCGTCTGGATGCCGGACAGGATTGTCGTTGCGCAGCCGGTTGATTTGATCCTGAGCATGGCCCGACACGGCGCTTGATACTCCGGTGATCCTGCTCGATCCGGTTGTTCACAGCAGGCGACGCCAAGAGCCTCATTGGCATTACTCGTCTAGTCCGAATTTATTACCCTCGTATTCTTGTGCTTTGATCCGATGACGACAGAATAGCCTGTGGACACGGGCGTGATTCAACGAGGGAGAGGCCGTGTGGGACTGCTGTTCTCATGATAGCCGTGCTCTTGTCCTCGTATGGCGTAGCGGCGGACGAGCAGCCAGCCAACCCGACGTGCATGTGACCATTCCGGCCGGCGACGCACACATGTCGAACTGCGGTGGCGGCATCATCAAGGGACTCGACAAAAAGGGACGGCTTCTTCTCCGTACGCGCCGGGCCGGGAACGAACCCTGTATC
Source organism: Borborobacter xinjiangensis (assembly GCF_047739745.1). Classification (NCBI taxonomy): domain Bacteria; kingdom Pseudomonadati; phylum Pseudomonadota; class Alphaproteobacteria; order Hyphomicrobiales; family Phyllobacteriaceae; genus Borborobacter; species Borborobacter xinjiangensis. The sequence continues at coordinate 27,837 of NZ_JBLLVA010000023.1, forward strand.
CTGGACCGCCTGCACAACGGGGAAGGAGTGCGGGTCTGCGACCAGCGGGCGACTGGATCGCCGACCTCTCGGCGTGGCAATCGATCGTCAAGGCGCGGTGCTCGTGTCGGATGACGTCGGCAGGTGTGCGGTTTTGCCCCACCCATAAACGGCGTCTTCTTGCGTTGATGGCGTAGCGGAATGAAAGGTCATCCAGATGTATTTCGTCGCCCTGGCAATAGATTACGACGGCACCTTGGCGCATGAGGGGAGTGTCTCTGAAAAAACGCTCGCTGCTCTCGAGCGTTTCAAGAAGACTGGCCGAAAGCTCATTCTCGTCACGGGACGAGAGCTGCCTGACCTCAAGCGGGTTTTTCCGAAGTTTGGAGTATTCGATAAGATTGTCGCTGAAAATGGAGCGCTGATCTATTCGCCGGCCAGTGAGCAAGAACGAATGATTGCAGCACCGCCGGACGCAAAATTTGTCGCCAGATTGAAGAAAAGTGGTGTGAAGCCGCTTTCGGTCGGTCAATCAATCGTTGCTACCTGGGAGCCGCATCAGGACACCGTCCTCAAAGTCATCAACAAATTGGGTTTGGAACTGGAAATAATATTCAACAAAGGGGCGGTGATGATCTTGCCGAGCGGGATTAACAAGGCAACAGGATTGGTCGCCGCACTTCAGGACCTCAGGCTATCGCCGCATAATGTTGTCGGTATTGGCGATGCGGAAAACGATCACGCGTTTTTGCAGGCCTGTGGCTGCAGTGCCGCTGTGAACAATGCGCTTCCAGCCGTTAAGGATACCGCCGACCTGGTGACACGCGGCGCGCGTGGCAAGGGGGTCGAGGAAGTGATTGGAAAACTGATAAAGCGCGACCGCGACATTATCCGAAAACACCGCGACGGTATTCTTCTGGGGTCAGACGGAAGCAAGGACGTGTTTTTGAAACCATCCGATACAATTCTGATTGCTGGAAGCTCCGGTATAGGCAAATCCACCTTAGCGACGGCACTCACTGAACGTTTCGCTGACGGCGGATTTCAGTTCTGCATTCTCGATCCAGAAGGAGACTATGACGGCCTTGAAAGCGCCGTCCGGCTGGGTGATGGCTCGAGCGCACCGACGAAGGCACAGGTGCTGGACCTGATCGAAAAGCCGGATGATAATGTGATCGTCAATGGGCTGGCGTTGCTGGTCGATGAGCGACCTGACTTCTTTGCAGAGTTGTTGCCCGATCTTGCCGGTTTCCGCTTTCGTACTGCAAGACCACATTGGCTCGTCATCGACGAAGCTCACCACCTTCTGCCCAAGCGGCGCGATGACGCGCGGGCAGTCCTCACGTTGGAGTTGCCGGGCACGATTCTAATCACTGTGCACCCGGAATCCATTTCAACCGATGCTCTGCGACTTGTAACTGCCGTCATTGCAGTCGGTCCCAAATCGAAGAACATCATCAAGACATTTTGTAACGAGACGGGCATCGAGCCACCTAAGAGCCTTCCATCGCCGAAGGAAGGCCGCGTTTTGTTCTGGCGGCCCAACACGGGCAAGAATGCAATTCTCGTCCAAGCAATTGAACCGCGCCAATCCCTCAAGCGCCACAGTCGAAAATATGCGGAGGGCCGCCTCGACGAGGCAGGCAGCTTCTACTTTCGCGGGCCCGACGCCTCAATGAATCTGCGGGCCCACAATCTGATGATTTTCGTTCAAATCGCTGAAGGCATCGATGACAGGACTTGGGAACATCACTTGCGCGCCGGTGACTATTCCGGGTGGTTTCGCCATCAGATCAGAGACAAGGCATTAGCGCGAGAAGCGGCTGAAGCAGAAAAGGATGAAACGCTTTCGGCGGAGGAGAGCCGTAAACGCGTTCTGGATGCAGTCCGCCGCCGTTATACTGCTCCCGCCACCGCCCCGAACGAATGAATGCCAAAAGCGAAGTGGCAAAGCGGCTCAGTGCTGATTTGATGGCGGCGGCTACTTCGAAAGCGCCGGTCTTTGTTCGGAACAGGAGTGGCCTGTCGCTGTTTAATCAGGACTAAGGACATGGAGACCGCAGGTCATGACCTTCACCCTCGAGAGCGCCGCTTTCGTCAAGACCGAAAGAATCCCACCTCGATATTCTCGTGACTGCGACAACATCTCGCCGCCGCTTGAGTGCAATGATGCCCCCGGCAGGCTCCAAGAGCTTCACCTTGGCGCCGCATACGATCTCGACGTTCTTCGGGCACGTTCTGCCATAGATCAGTCAACGACCTCAACGCGTAGCCACAAGAAAGCACCCATCGAAAAGCTGCTGAAGGAAGCCGAGCGGCACATACGGGGTCAGGCCGAAGTCGTCGGCATATTCGAGCGAAGTTCAACATGAGTATCGATCTCCCCGGCAGGGCGGGCAGTTGCTGGACAGTCGACCGTTCTACTTTTCGCCATCCGAGCTTGCAGGCTTCCCTCCACGCCGAGACTGTCGTCGTAGGCGCTGGAATTGTCGGCCTCACCACAGCCTTGCGCCTCAGGGAACAGGGCCATGAGGTCGCCGTGATCGAAGCGCTCGATGTCGGTGGGCAGGTGACAGGGCGCTCGACAGCCAAGATCACCACGCAGCACAGGCTTATCTACCACCAATTGATCGAACTGAGAGGACGTGAACTCGCGCAAGACTATGCCGACGCCAACAAAGCCGGGTGCGACCTCGTCCGCAGTTGGGTCGAGCAGTATGCAATCACTTGCGACTTCGAAGACCGCGATGCCTTTGTCTATACACAGGATCAGGCCCGTCGCGATGAAATAGCAGCTGAAGCAAGGGCCGCGCAATCTCTCGGAATGGATGCTGCTATCCTAAGCCGCGCTCCCCTGCCATTCAAAACCGCCGCAGCCTTGCGGTTTCCGGGTCAGGCCCAGTTCAATCCGGCGAAATACCTCGATGGGCTGGCTAAAGCCTTTATCGAATGCGGCGGCTTGCTGTTCGAACGCAGCCGAGCCCGGCTGATCGATGAGGCGAGCCGCTGGCGCGTCGTCACCGATAACGGCAACGTTCACGCGGAGAACGTCGTCGTGGCCACGAACATGACCGTGAAGAGCCCTCTGGGCATGGCCCGGCGCACGCAGCCCCGCATGCATATAGCGATGGCGTTCCGAACAGACGACGTGCGTCTGCTGGACGGCATGTTCATTAGCCTGGAGGAGCCGAGCCGGTCATTGCGGATGGGCAGGGATCCAGACGGTTCCCTGCTCATCGTGCTGGGGCCACGCTTCAACACCGGGCAGGACGGTGACGTCGCCTCGCGCTTCAGGGAATTGGAGACCTGGGTCCGCCGACATTTCGAAGTGGGCGATACGGCATGGCGTTGGTGTAACGAAGACTACGACACGTCGGATCGCATCGCCTATGTCGGCGAGCCTGATCCTGAAAAGGCGCCCGGGTTCTATATCGCCACCGGCTTCAATGCCTGGGGCATCAGCAACGGCACGGCGGCTGGCATGCTGATCGGCGATCTCATACTGGGGCGACAAAGCCGCTGGAAGGCTCTCTATGATCCCAAGCGCTCTGCCCCAGACGATTTTCATCATGATGGTAAGAGCCAGTCTATCCTCACGTCAGTCGAGGACATCGCAGTCGGGCATGGCGGTGTGATCGAAAAGGGCGCCGAAAAGATCGCCGTCTGTCGTGACAGTCGGGGCGAGTTGCATGTGCTGTCGGCGAAGTGCACCCACAAAGGCTGCACACTGACCTGGAACAATGCTGACCTAACCTGGGATTGCCCTTGTCACGGCTCGATCTTTTCGGCGGACGGTTCGGTTATCCATGGTCCGGCCAAGGATCCTCTTCCTCAGGCCACTCTTTGACTCCAGCCAAGTTATCGGAAAAAACAGGTGGTGGCCGCTCCTATTGTTTTGAGACTCATGCACTTTAGAAGGAAAATTGAATGAAAACTATCCTTGTCGCAACAATCGCCAGCTGCGCATTGCTTTCTTCCGTTGCCGCGCAGGAAAACGCGCAAGCTTCCGCCACTTTCGTCAACATGTCGGGCGAGCAAAATGGAAAAGCCACCCTTACGGCTACAGCCGACGGTATCCTCATCGAGATCGAGGTGACCGGCCTACCGTCTGGCCAATGGGTTGCGTTTCATATCCACGAAACCGGAACATGCAACGCGCAGACCGGTCATGAATCGGCCGGCGGGCACTTCAATCCAAAAAATGCTGAGCACGGCTATATGGCCGCAAACGGACCGCATGCGGGTGACATGCCCAATCAATATGTCGGATCTGACGGCACACTGCATGCGCAGGTATTCAATACTATGGTGACGCTGGACGACGGTGAGACGGCCGTCCGCGGCAAGGCCCTTATGATTCATGGCGGCCCGGATGACTACAAGAGCCAGCCGTCGGGCGATGCAGGAAACCGCCAGGCCTGTGCAGTCATCGAGTAGGGCCCTGCTGCCGCGGTCGAGAGATCCAGATTTACGTTTCGGATGAACAGGCCCGTTCATCCGGTCCATCAGGACGCATCGTTACAATCCTTGTAGCCGGAGCGCGGCACCGCGCCGTTATATGTTGCGGGCTCATCTTGCCAAGGCGGCAGGAGCCATAGCGCTCGCGGGCAACGGCCGCGGCATCTGGCTCCGCTTCTCCAGATACGACAGAACCGCAGCGATCGATCTGCTCATCTACATCAATCGCGCTGGCAAGGGGCTTGAGCAGCGCCGGGAATCCAACTGATCTGCGTCGCCGCTCAGCCGGATATGCACACGTCCAGCACCTGCGCACCCGCAAAGGTGGCGACGAGCGACGGTGGGGCGGCTGCGAGATTGACGAGGTCGAACCGCGCAAGCCCGGCCCGATCCTCAAGCAGCAGCGCAAGCCGCACGTGCTCGTCGACTCTCCGGCGACTGGGATCGAGCGGGCCGCGCAAGACGTCGGCCCGCAACGGCCTGCGCACCATTACGTTGAAATCGAGCAGCCGCTCGCCCTCCAGCAGCGCCGCGGCCGACACATCGCCGGGAAAGGAAAAGGGCTCGCAGGCCGCATCAAGCCGGCGTTTCTCCTCGCCGACGGACAGGACCATTGCGCCGCCCTCCAGCACAGTCAGTACCCGGTCCACGCCGGAAAAAGCGGAAAACGGACCGGAGGCGGCGACGACGGCCGTGCTGATGCGCCAGTCGAAATTCTCGAAATCCGCGCCAAGCGGCGAAACCGCGATCTCGGCCGTCTCGCCACCACCGTTCTTCCAAGGACGGAACACCCTGTCCGAGCGCCGGAAGATCCCCGTTGCGGTCATGTTTTCGGGTCCCTGAAATGGCTTGTACGCCTTCTATCCCGATGCAGGCATCTTGCAGTGAGGCCAAGCTCGGATGCAAGGCGGGAGGCGCATTCCGCGCCACCGGTCATGGTCCGGAAACCGGTTGCGGTCCGGCGGTCTCAGGCGCCGTCATTGCCTCGAACGGGCCAGTGGCCAAAGCGGTCCTGGCCGTTGTCGTGCCGAGGAGATGGCCCGGCTGGAAGGCGACCCTGACGGTGGTGATTGGCCCCAGATCGTTCCACGTGGTGCGGTGCATGATCAGCAGCGCCTGTCCCGGTTCGGTCTGCAGCAATCTCGCATCGCGCTGATTGGCGTTCTCGGCTGTAAAGGCCAGTTCGGCCCGCAGATAGGGGGCGTTGCGCACCAGCCATTCATTGGCGTTCAACTGCCAAAAATCGGCCTTTTCGAGCCCCGGCGCGGCGCGGGGATTGATCCAACGATCCTCCAGTTGGAATGGCTGGCCGTTGCCGTAATGTATGGCGCGCATGTGAACCAGCACCTCGCCTTCCGGCAGGCCGAGCCGCGCGGCGATTTCACCCGGAACCGGGCTGCGCCTTTGCGCTACGACCCGGTGGCTGTAGTCCATGCCCGCCTGCTCAACCTGTTCGCGCACGATGGAAATCGTGAAGGTCGCCTTGCGCACCGGATCGACGGCGACGCGCGTGCCGGCCCGGCGGCGGCGATCCAGCAGCCCTTCGTCGGCCAGAAGCTGCAAGGCCTTGTTGACGGTCGCACGTGCCGCGTCGAATTCGATCGCCAGGTCGGCCTCGTCCGGAATGCGGTCGCCTTGACGCCATTCGCGCTCGACGATGCGACGGCGCACTTCATTGGCGATGTTCTGTGCCTTGGAGGAGGTCGGGCCGGTGGGCTTGTCGGTCACATCCGCTCCTGCAGTCGGCCGATACAGGCCAGGTAATCGGCCGTGATCCGGTCATGGTCTCTATGCCTGCCATTGCGCACGACATGACGGCCCGCCGCCCAGACATCGCGCACAAGCCCGTCGCCACCGGCAAAGACAAGGCTGTCGAGGCGTTCGTCGCCCTTACGGCCGTAAAGCACCGGGTTGTCCAGCGAAACCGCACATAGATCGGCCCATAGACCGGTGGCGATCGCGCCGGTGTCGCGTCCTGCTGCGCTCGCGCCGCCATCAAGGCCGGCTTCGTAAACCACCCGGCCAGTGGAGCGTCCCGGCTCGGCCAGCACGGCGCGCGCAGTGTCGCGCAGACGCTGGCTGTATTCCAGCGTGCGTAACTCCTCGATTAGTGAGATGCGAATGTTGCTGTCCGAGCCGAAGCCGAGCCGCCCGCCCGCATCCTTCCAGATCGTGGCGTTGAAGATGCCGTCGCCAAGGCTTGATTCGGTGATCGGGCACAGGCCCGCGACGGCGCCCGTCGCGGCCAAGCGGCGAGTTTCGTCCTCGGTCATATGGGTCAGGTGGATCAAGGTCCAGCGGCGATCGGGCCTGTAATTGTCCAGCAGCCATTCGACGGGGCGGCGACCTCGCGCGGCTTGCACTTCCTCGATCTCGGGCAGCTGCTCCGCCAGATGCATGTGCAGCGGCCGCTCCGGGCGCAAGCCTTCACAAAATGTCAACGCTTCGGGGCTCACCGCACGCAGCGAATGCGGCGCGACTCCGATGCCCGCATCCGCCGGCAGGTGGCTCAGCGCCGCTTCGGCGGCGTCAAGGAGCGAAGCGAATTCATCCGGCTTCGTGCCGAAACGTTGCTGGCCCGGACCGAGCGGCCGACGGTCCACCCCGCCGAATTGATAATGCACCGGCAGCAGCGTCAGCCCGATGCCGGTGCGGGCAGCAGCGGCCGCGATGCGCTCGGACATTTCAGCTATATTGTCGTAGAATGCCCCACCGGGCTGGTGGTGCAGGTAATGGAACTCCACATTGGTGGCGTAGCCAGCCTCCAGCATCTCCATCTGCACCAGCGCGGCGATGGCCTCGACGTCATCCGGCGTTAGGTGATCTAGGAAACGGTACATGATCTGGCGCCATGTCCAGAACGTATCGCGCGGCTGCGGCCCGCGTGCCTCCGAAAGTCCCGCCATGGCGCGCTGGAAGGCATGGGAATGGAGGTTCGCCAGGGCAGGCAGCAGCAGATCGACCCGCTCGCCGATCGGTGTCGTGTCGCGTTCAACCTTGGCGATACGACCGTCGGTGCCAAGTTCGACGCTTACGTTTTCCGCCCAGCCTTCCGGCAGAAGCGCATGCTGCGCCCACAATGTCGTCATTCCGTTCTCCATCCTGCCGGATCGGCGCCGGGCATATCTGCCTACATAAGTTTAGACATACCATGAAAATAAGTTTAGACATAGACGCCCAATTATGTTTAGACGTAAAAATCACAAGCTAGTGGAGCGCGTGCCGGATGCAGGTACTCAGCAACGCCACAATCACGGTCATGGATGACGAGACGACTGGTTACCGTCTCGTCGAGCGCGCCGCGATTGTAGTTGAGGGCGAGAGGATCGTCTGGGTCGGCGCCGATGCGGACCTGCCGGCTTCCTATGGGACCGCCCCTTCCCGCGACCTGGAGGGCCGGTTGATCACCCCCGGCCTGATCGATTGCCATACCCATATCGTTTATGGCGGCGACCGTGCCCGCGAATTCGAGATGCGTCTGGAAGGCGCGGGCTACGAGGAGATCGCGCGGGCCGGCGGCGGCATCCTGTCCAGCGTCCGCAACACCCGCGAGGCGAGCGAGGACGAGCTTCTGGCGCTGGCGCTGCCGCGCGTCGATGCGCTGCTTGGCGAAGGCATCACCACGTTGGAGATCAAATCGGGCTACGGGCTCGATATCGCCTCCGAGCTGAAAATGCTGCGGGTCGCGCGCCGCATCGGCGCGCTGCGCCCGGTGCATGTCGTCACCACCTGGCTCGCCGCCCATGCCCTGCCGCCGGAGTTCAAGGGCGACCGCGCCGGCTATATCGACCAAGTCGTGATTGCCGGCATGGATCAGGGCCATGCCGAGGGCCTGATCGATGCGGTGGACGGATTTTGTGAAGGCATCGCCTTTTCGGTCGAGGAAATGGCGCGCATTTTTGCCTACGCCAAAACGCTCGGTCTGCCGGTCAAGCTGCATGCCGAGCAGCTTTCGAACCTGCACGGTGCGGCCATGGCGGCCGAGCATGGCGCGCTTTCGGCCGACCATCTCGAATATCTCGGCGCAGATGGCATCGCCGCTATGGCGAAGGCCGGAACCGTCGCCGTGCTCTTGCCCGGCGCGTTCTACACGCTTCGCGAAATGCAGTATCCGCCGGTTCAGGCGCTGCGAGAAGCGGGCGTGCCGATCGCACTCGCCACTGATTCCAACCCCGGAACCTCGCCGCTCACCTCGATCCTTTTGACCATGAATATGGGCGCCACGCTGTTTCGCCTGACGCCGGCCGAATGCCTCAGGGCCGTAACCCGCAACGCGGCCCGCGCGCTTGGGTTCAGCGACCGCGGCGTGATCGAGGCGGGCTCGCGCGCCGATCTGGCCATCTGGGATGTCCGCCACCCGGCCGAGCTTTCCTATCGCATCGGCTTCAATCCGCTGCACGCCCGCATCTTTGGAGGCCAGTATGTCTGAACTCATCCTGACGCCCGGCCAGGTCACTTTGGCCGAATTGGAGCGCATCTGGCGCGAGGGGCTCGCCGTGCGGCTGGCTGAAAGCGCGCGCGTCGGCATTGCCGATTCCGCCGCCCGCATCGATGCCGCCGCCAAGGGCGACGTGCCGGTCTATGGCGTCAATACCGGCTTCGGCAAGCTCGCCTCCATCAAGATCAAGGCCGAGGACACGGCCACGCTCCAGCGCAATCTGATACTGTCGCATTGCTGCGGCGTGGGCGAGGCGATCGAGCCGGAAACGGTGCGGCTTGTCATGGTCCTTAAGCTCTTGTCGCTTGGCCGCGGCGCATCAGGCACTCGGCCCGAAATCGTCAAGCTGATCGAGGACATGCTCGCCAAGGGTGTGCTGCCGGTCATCCCCTCGCAGGGGTCGGTCGGTGCCTCGGGCGACCTCGCTCCGCTGGCGCACATGGCCGCAGCCATGCTGGGCGAAGGCCGCGCCAGCTATCAGGGCCGTGAACTGGCGAGCGCCGAGGCACTGGCCGCCGCCGGCTTGAAGCCGGTCGCGCTGGCCGCCAAGGAAGGGCTGGCGCTCATCAACGGCACGCAGGTTTCCACCGCTTTCGCTCTCACCGGCCTGTTCGAGGCGTTCCGCGCCGCACGCAATGCGCTTGTCTCGTCGTCGCTTTCGACCGACGCCATCATGGGCTCGACCGCGCCCTTCCTCGACGAGATCCATCAATTGCGCGGCCATCGCGGCCAGATTCTTGCCGCCCGTGTCATTCGCGGCCTGATGGACGGATCGGAAATTCGTGAAAGCCACCGCGTCGGCGACCCGCGCGTCCAGGACCCTTATTGCATCCGCTGCCAGCCGCAAGTCACCGGCGCCTGCATCGACCTTCTGACCCAGGCAGGCCGGACGCTGGAAATCGAGGCGAATGCCGCGACCGACAATCCGCTGGTGCTGATCGAGAGCGGTCAAATCGTCTCAGGCGGCAATTTCCATGCCGAGCCGGTGGCCTTCGCCGCCGACCAGATCGCGCTGGCGATAGCCGAAATCGGCGCCATTTCGCAGCGCCGCATCGCGCTAATGGTTGATCCGACGCTCAGCCACGACCTGCCTCCCTTCCTCACGCCCGATCCCGGCCTGAACAGCGGGCTGATGATCGCCGAAGTTACCTCGGCCGCGCTGATGAGTGAGAACAAGCATCTCGCCACGCCCTGCTCGACCGATTCCACCCCGACATCGGCGAACCAGGAAGACCATGTTTCCATGGCCGCTCATGGCGCGCGCCGCCTGAAGCGCATGAACGCCAATCTTTTTCAAATCATTGGCATCGAAGTGCTGTGCGCCGCAACCGGCATCGAATTCCGCGAACCGTTGAAGACCTCGGCTCCGCTTCAGGCGGTAGTCGCTCAGTTGCGCAAATCGGTCGCACCCCTTGGACAGGACCGCTACATGGCGCCCGACCTCGCCGAAGCGGCCAGACTTGTCCAATCCGGCACCCTGCTTGAGGCGTTGCCGCAAACCATGCTAAGCGAGGTACAGCCTTGACCCCCACCTCCATCAATCCGGTTGAAGTCGTGCAAGGCGACAGTCCGGTCATTTTGGGCTTGCCGCACACCGGAACCCATTTGCCGGATGGCATTCTGGCCAGGCTCAATGCGCGCGGCCGCATCCTCGCGGACACAGACTGGCACATCGAACGGCTCTATGACGGGCTGCTGCCGGGTGCTACGACGGTGCGGGCGACGTTCCACCGCTATGTGATTGACGCCAATCGCGGCCCGGACGATGCCAGCCTATATCCGGGCCAGAACACCACAGGCCTCGTGCCGGTGACGGATTTCGACGGCGAGCCGATCTGGACCGAAGAACCGTCAGCGGCCGAGATTGCCGAGCGCAAGACCAATTTCCATGCGCCTTATCACGCCGCCCTCGCCGCCGAGATCGAGCGGGTGAAGGAACGGCACGGCGTGGCCATCCTCTACGATTGCCACTCGATTCGCTCCGTCATCCCGTTCCTGTTCGAAGGTGTATTGCCCGATTTCAACATCGGCACGAACAACGGCACGACCTGCGATCCGCGCATCGAGGCCGCAACCTTCGACATCTGCGCCGCCACCGGCCGCACGCATGTGCTGAACGGACGATTCAAGGGCGGCTGGACGACGCGCCATTACGGCCGCCCGCGGGACGGCGTTCACGCGATCCAGATGGAGCTAGCGCAGTCCAGCCATCTGGCAAGCGAAGCCCCGCCTTTCGCCTATGACGAGAAAAAGGCCGCAGCGCTGCGTGCCACCCTTGCGGCGATCCTTGAAAAGCTGGCTGCGCTTGCACCTGAGCTGAAGCCATGAGCGGGCCGCTGTCTGGTATCAAGGTCCTGGACCTGTCGCGCGTCCTGGCGGGACCGTATTGCACCGCGCTTTTGGCCGATTTGGGTGCCGAGATCATCAAGCTGGAGCCGCCGGCAGGTGACGATTATCGTCATGTCGGCCCCTTCAAGCACGGTGAAAGCGCGTTGTTTGCGCTGAACAATCGCGGCAAGAACAGCGTCGTGCTCGATTTGAAGAAGCCGGCCGATCTTGAACTGGCCCAAGCGCTTGCTGCCCGCGTGGACGTGGTGGTGGAAAATTTCCGCCCCGGCGTCGCCGCGCGGCTGGGCCTCGGCGCCGAAGCACTGCGCAAGGCCAATCCCCGGCTGATCTATTGCTCTATCTCCGGCTTCGGGCAGGAAGGCCCCTTCAAGGATCTGCCGGCCTACGATCTGGTGGTGCAGGCCATGTCCGGGTTGATGGCCGCGACCGGCGAGGACGGCGGCCCGCCGCTCAAGACCGGCGAGAGCATCGCCGATCTGGTCGCCGGCCTTTTCGCGAGTTGGTCGATCATGGCCGCGCTGGTTCAGCGCCATGCCACCGGACAAGGGGCGACACTCGACATCGCCATGTATGACGCGCTGTTTTCCATGCTGACCACCAGCCACGCCCAGCATTTTTACAGCGGTGTGCTGCCAAGCAGGGTCGGCAACCGCCATCCGCTTTCCACCCCCTTCGGCTGCTTCCGCACCCGTGACGGGCAGGTGGTGATCGCCGTTTTGAATGGCGGTCAGTTCCAGCGGCTGGCAACCCTCATCGGCAAGCCGGAGGTGGTGGGTGATCGGCGCTTTGCCAGCGACAGCAGCCGCACCGAGCATGAACCAGCGCTGCGAGCGCTGATCGAGGAATGGTCGGGCGCGCTGACGACCGAGGAAGCGGTTGCGGCTCTGGCTGCTGAGGGGCTGCCGACCGCGCCGATCTGGACCATCGCGCAGGCCGCCGGCAACGAACATGCCGCTGCCCGCAACCTGGTGAGTGCGCTTGCGCACCCCGTGCTCGGACAGGCGCCGATTGTCGGCCAGCCGGTGCGCTTCGACGGCGCCAAGCCGGTGGCTGCGACCGCGGCGCCCCGTCTCGGCGGCGACATGGAAGCCGTGCTCAAGAAATTCGGATTGGAGACGCTGCATGACGCAGATAGATGATCCCTGGCACATGCTTTCCCCAGAGGAGCGTATGTTCTGCGACGTGCTGGAGCGGCTTTGCGCCGACCGGATCGCGCCGCTGGCGGCCGAGACCGACGAGACCGCGAGCTTCGTGCACGAACAGCTCGCAACGCTCGGCGAAGCCGGCATGATGGGCGCCAATCTGCCGGAGACCTATGGCGGCAGCGGCATCTCCGCGCCCGCGCTGCTGCGCGCGGTTTCCATCGTTGCGGGAGCCTGCGGCTCCACCGCCTCGGCGCTGACGGCACATTATCTGGCGACCGATTCCATCTTGATCGGCGGCACAGAGGCGCAGAAGCAGGAATGGCTGCCCAGAGCCTCCACCGGCGACGCATTAGGCGCCTTTGCGCTCACCGAACCCACCGCCGGCTCTGATCCCGCCGACATGAAGACGCGGGCGCGACGCACCGAAAGCGGCTGGCACCTGAAGGGCACCAAGTGCTTCATTTCCAATGGCGGTGTCGCGGACTTCATCGTCGTCTATGCGGTGACGGACCCGCAAAAGGCGCATCGCGGCATATCCGCCTTCATCCTGCCAAAGGACACGCCAGGTCTGGTGGCCGGCTTGTCGGAAAAGACCATGGGCCTGAAGGGCGGCCATGTGTTCACGCTGAACATCGACTGCGAGCTGCCCGAAGAGGCGCTGCTGGGGGAGGAGGGCAGGGGCTTCCGTACCGCCATGCAGGTGCTCGACAACGGCCGCATCGAAGTCGCCGCGCAGTGCCTTGGCCTCGCGGGAGCGGCGATGAATTCGGCGCTCGCCTATGCCAAGGACCGTATCATCGGCGGCACGCCGCTCTCGGAGCGGCAGGGCATACGCTGGATGATCGCCGACATGGGCGTTGCCTTCCATTCGGCGCTGCTTTTGTCGCTGGAGGCTGCGCGCCAGCGCGACCTCGCACACCAGCATGGCGGGCGCTTCTCGCTGGCCTCATCCATGGCCAAGCTCGGAGCATCCGAGGCGGCGGGCAAGATCGCCGACACCGCACTGCAACTGCATGGCGGCTATGGCTACACCCGCGATTTTCCCATTGAGCGCATCAACCGAGACCTGCGCATCATGCGCATCTACGAGGGGTCCAGCGAGATTCAACGCATCATCATTTCCGGCAACATGCTGGCCTGACCAGGGAGTCGAACCGTGAGCAATCCAAGACACAACACACGCGACATCTATCCTCCGACCGGCGCCGAGATCACCGCGAAAAGCTGGCTGACCGAGGCGCCGATGCGCATGCTGATGAACAATCTGCATCCCGACGTCGCTGAGAACCCGCACGAGCTGGTGGTCTATGGCGGCATTGGCCGGGCCGCCCGCACCTGGAAGGATTTCGACCGGATCGTCGACAGCCTGAAGAAGCTGGAAACCGACGAGACGCTGCTGGTGCAGTCTGGCAAGCCGGTCGGCGTGTTCAAGACGCACAAGGACGCCCCGCGCGTGCTGATCGCCAACTCGAACCTCGTGCCGCATTGGGCCAATTGGGATCATTTCAACGAACTCGACAAGAAGGGCCTGGCCATGTACGGCCAGATGACCGCCGGCTCGTGGATCTATATCGGCTCCCAAGGAATTGTTCAGGGCACCTACGAGACCTTCGTGGAGGCCGGTCGCCAGCATTATGGCGGCAATCTCAAGGGCAAGTGGATCCTGACCGCCGGCCTTGGCGGCATGGGAGGCGCCCAGCCGCTCGCCGCGGCGATGGCGGGCGCCTGCTGCCTTGCGGTGGAATGCGACGAGACCCGCGCCGACTTCCGCCTGCGGACCCGCTATGTCGATGAAAAGACCCATTCCATTGATGAAGCGCTGGAGATGATCGACCGCTGGACGACGGCGGGGGAAGCGAAATCCGTGGCGCTGATCGGCAACGCTGCGGAGGTCTTTCCCGAACTGGTGAAGCGTGGCGTGAAGCCCGATATCGTCACCGACCAAACCTCGGCACACGACCCGGTGCATGGCTATCTGCCGATCGGCTGGACCGTTGCCGAATGGCGGGCAAAGCAGGAGAGCGACCCCAAGGCCGTGGAGAAGGCCGCACGCGCCTCGATGAAACTGCACGTCGCCGCCATGGTGGATTTCTGGAACCAAGGCCTGCCGACGCTCGACTATGGCAACAATATCCGCCAGATCGCGCTGGAAGAAGGTCTGGAAAACGCCTTCGCTTTCCCCGGCTTCGTGCCGGCCTATATCCGCCCTCTGTTCTGCCGCGGCATCGGTCCGTTCCGCTGGGCCGCACTTTCGGGCGATCCGGAGGACATCTACAAGACCGACGCCAAGGTGAAGGAACTGCTGCCCGATAACAAACACCTGCACAACTGGCTGGGCATGGCGCGCGAGCGCATCAGCTTCCAGGGCCTGCCGGCTCGCATATGCTGGGTGGGCCTTGGCGACCGGCACCGTCTTGGCCTCGCCTTCAACGAGATGGTGCGAAACGGCGAACTGAAAGCGCCGATCGTCATCGGCCGCGACCATCTCGATTCCGGTTCGGTCGCTTCACCCAACCGCGAAACCGAAGCCATGAAGGATGGCTCGGACGCCGTTTCCGACTGGCCGCTGCTCAATGCGCTGCTCAACACCGCTTCTGGCGCCACCTGGGTGTCGCTGCATCATGGCGGCGGCGTCGGCATGGGCTTTTCGCAGCATTCGGGCATGGTCATCTGCTGCGACGGCACTGAAGATGCCGACGCGCGGCTTGCCCGCGTGCTATGGAACGATCCGGCGACCGGCGTCATGCGCCATGCCGATGCCGGCTACGAGATCGCGATCGACTGCGCTCGCGAAAACGGGCTGAACCTGCCCGCCATTTTGTGACATCTCGCGCCGCGATTACTGGCGGCGCGAGACAAAATCCAATAGCTAATCCACCAATCGATAGTCGCTAAACAGTTCACTAGGGAGAGAATGAAATGAAGTTTTCCAGATCGTTCAAATCGGCCATGTTCGGCCTGGCCGTCCTCGGGCTTACCGTACCGGCCATGGCCGACCAGCTTTCCGACATCAAGGCTGCCGGCAAGATCGTCACGGCGACCGATATGCACTATGCGCCCTTCGACATGCTCAACAACGGCACCTATGAGGGCATGACCAAGGACCTCTTCGACGGCGTGGCCAAGGAAATCGGCGTCGAACCGGTCTATCAGGACATTCCCTGGACTGCCGAGCTGCCTGGCCTCGAAGTCAAGAAGTTCGACATCGTGATTGCGCCGGTTACCATCACGCCGGAGCGTCTCGAGCGCTATGCCTTCAGCCTGCCGATCGCCGACGCCACGGTGGGGCTGGTGCACGCCGCCAGCAACACCGAACTTAAGAAGCCCGAGGACATCAAGGGCAAGACCGTCGGGGTCCAGCAGGGCACCGCGCAGTTCAGGCAGCTTCAAGCTTATGGCGAAAAGCTGGGCGGCGTGACCGTCAAGGAATACGGCACCACCGACGAAGCCTATGCCGACCTCGCCGCCGGTCGTCTGGATGCGGTCGCGGGCTCGCTGCCGAACCTGACCTATCTGGTCAAGAACCGCCCCGAGACTTTCGCCCTGTTTGAGCCGGCTACATTCGGCCAGCCGACCTATTTCGCCTGGGTAATGCGCAAGGACGCCGACAGCGACAGCTTCGTCAAGGCGGTCAACGACGCGCTGCTTAAGATGACCGACGACGGCCGCATCAAGGCCATCCAGGAAAAGTGGCTGGGCACCTACACCGAGTTGCCTCGCGAAGTTCCAACTAAGTGATGACGCGCTGCGGGCGGGACTAGTCTCGCCCGCAACCCAGAACCAAGCGGAGTGCCGATGTTTTCAATCTCCACCTTCCTTGACAGCCTCGAGCCGCTCTTCTGGGCGGCGCGCTATACGCTGTTGATCTCGGGGTTGGGCATCGCACTCGGATTGGTGGTTGGCGCTCTGATCTGCGCTGCCGCCCTGTCGCGTGCTGTCTGGCTACGCCGTTTCGCGGCACTCTGGGTCAGTTTCCTGCGCGGTGTTCCGCTGCTGGTTCAGCTTCTGCTCTGCTATTACCTCTTGCCGGTCATCGGTATCAATGTACCGGCACTGGTTGCCGCCGTGGTAACCGTCGGCATCTGTTCCAGCGCCTATGTTTCTGAAATCTGGCGCGGCGCCATCATTTCGCTGCCCAGGGGTCAGTCAGAGGCGGCGACCGCCATTGGCATGACGCCGCGAGACATCTGGGTCCGCGTGATCCTGCCTCAGGCCTTCAGCATATCGCTGCCGGCGGTGGTCAACGAATTGATCCTTTTGGTCAAGGCATCGTCGCTGGTTTCGGTCGTCGGTATTCTTGAA
Source organism: Borborobacter xinjiangensis (assembly GCF_047739745.1). Classification (NCBI taxonomy): domain Bacteria; kingdom Pseudomonadati; phylum Pseudomonadota; class Alphaproteobacteria; order Hyphomicrobiales; family Phyllobacteriaceae; genus Borborobacter; species Borborobacter xinjiangensis. The sequence continues at coordinate 44,508 of NZ_JBLLVA010000023.1, forward strand.
CTCACGCGCGCCAGCCAGGCACAGGCGGCCACGACATTCCGCCCGTTGGAGGTCTATCTGGCTGCAGCCTGCATCTACCTGATCATCAATCTCTGCTTTGCCGCGCTCGGGCGCTATCTTGAGCACAGGATGGCCGTCTGATGGATTTAAGCATCCTGCTGCAATATTGGCCGATCCTGCTGGATGGCTTCAAACTTACTATCCTGTGCTGGGTGCTGGGCACGATCTTTAGCATGGTGCTGGGCCTGATCATCTCCCTGGCACAGCGCTACGGGCCGCGTCCGCTCGGTTGGTTGATCCAGGCCTATATCGAGATCATCCGCGGCACGCCCTTTCTGGTGCAGCTCTTCGTGCTTTATTATGGCGGCCCATTGCTCGGGCTGCGCCTTGATGCCCTTCCGGCAGGAATCCTGGGGCTCACCGTCTATGGCAGCCCATATTTTGCAGAGATCTTTCGTTCGGGCTTCCTCGCGGTGCCGGTTGGCCAATTGGAGGCGGCGCGGGCCATCGGCATGTCCGAATTGACGATCGTTCGCCGGATTCTCCTGCCATTGAGCCTCGTCTCGGCGCTTCCGGCTCTCGTGAACTTCGCGATCATCCTGACCAAGGAGACGGTGATCCTGTCCATCATCACCGTGCCGGAACTTATGTATCAGGTGCAGCGCATGTCGACCGAGACCTTCCGTTATCTCGAGGCCAACCTCGTGCTCGCGCTGTTCTTCTGGGCGCTGGTCGAAACCATTTCGCGTTTCGGCCGCCTGCTGGAAGCGCGCATCACCAAACATCTGATCGAAAGGACGTAAGATGGTTGCCGCGTCATCCGTCGAGATCCGCAAGGTCAACAAATTTTACGGGCCCTTCCAGGCGCTGAAGAATGTGGATCTTTCAATCCTGCCGGGCAAGGTGACTTGCCTGATCGGGCCTTCGGGTTCGGGCAAGTCCACGCTTCTGCGCTGCATAAACTTCCTCGAGGAATATGATTCAGGCGAGATCAGCATTGACGGCCAACTGATCGGCTATGTCAGCCCTGGCGGCCGCAAAATGCAAGGCCGCAAGCTGCGCGAGATGCGCCGCTCGATCGGCATGGTGTTCCAGCAATTCAATCTGTGGCCGCATATGACTGCGCTTCAGAACGTGGCCGAGGGGCTGATCCGGGTGCGTGGCCTGTCGAAATCCGAGGCCGCAGCCCGCGCGGCCGAGGCGCTAGAGAAGGTCGGACTCGGCGACAAAATGGCCAATCATCCCTCGCGCCTGTCCGGCGGACAGCAGCAGCGGGTGGCGATAGCGCGCGCTATCGCAATGGAGCCGCGCCTGATGCTCTTCGACGAGCCGACCTCGGCGCTCGATCCCGAACTGGTTGGCGAGGTGTTGAGCGTGATGAAGGCGCTCGCCTCCGAGGGCATGACCATGGTTGTCGTCACCCATGAGATGGGCTTCGCCGCGCATGTGGCAGACCGCGTGGCTTTCATGGAAAAGGGCGAACTGGTGGGTGTGGATGCCCCGAGCCGGATCCTGCACCACCCCGAGGACACGCGCATACAGGCCTTCCTGCGGACCTATCACGAGCGCAACAGCTTTTGATCTTCGCAGCGACGTCCCAATCCTACAGGCTCGTGGCGCGAGGTGCGTCAAAGGTTTTTTGTTGCAAACACTTTCACGCAGCATGCCATCGTCACCTTGGCCAGCCGCTTTGGCATTGGAAACGTCAACGCCGGTGAAAGGCCCGCTTGGCAACAGCCAGACCGATTGTCGTAATCTGCTTTATTGACGCTCTCCCCACGGCGAGAGTCGCTTCAGCGACTTCAAGCTCCGCCAGCCTTCATCCGTGGCACGTCAACCCCTTTCCAGGCGTTCCATGGCAGGGCCATACCGCACAACCGGGCAAAGTCACATGAGCGCTGTTAGGCATATGGAAAGGACGGCAGGAAGATTTCCTCCACCGGCGGGTGACGCCAGGTCCTCGTTGGATATTGGGCGATTAGCCCGTCGAACTGGATTTGCGCGCGCCTGCGATACTCGTCCAGGTCGACGCCTGGCAACTGCCTGTCCTTCATCACCACCCGACCGTTGACGATGGTGGTCTTGAAGTCACGCCCGGTGCCGCTCAGCATCATCGTCTGGATCGGATCAATGATCTGGCCGAGTTCGAAGGCGTCGAGGTCAAAGAGTGTCATGTCGGCCTTGGCTCCGACCGCCAGGCGACCGAGATCCGGCCGATCGAGCGCGTCGGCGGCCACGATCGTGGCGGCATTGTAGAAATCGGCGGAGCTGCAGGCGGCCACGTCCCCATCGGCCACTCGGCAAAGGCTGATGCCCATGCGCATATTCTCCACCATGTCCGGCGGAAAGGTGTCGGTGCCCAGCCCGATCGGGATACCCTTCTTCTTGAGCCGGGCGAAGGATTCCATCGCGCCTCCATAGCGCGAAAGAACCAGAGGACAATGGATCAGCGTGGCCCCGGATTCGGCCAGCAGACCGACATCGTCGCCCTTGCGCGAGATCGCGCTGTGACCGGTCACGTAAACACCGTGGGGCAAAAGCGAGCGCTTCGAGAGAAAGCCAAGCGATGCGAGCCACTCGACCGGTGTCTTGTCGTAACGTTTCACGATGGTGTCGAATTCGTCGAGCGCCTGGCAGCAATGCAGGCGAATGGGGCAATCCAGTTCCTTGCTGGCGGCGGCGGAGCGGCGGATGAGCTCGAGGGTGCAGTTCTCGATGCGGTCTGGCGCCAGCATTCCGCGGACGAGGCCACCATGCGCCCCGTCGAACTTGCGGACATAGTCGATCGCCGTTTGCAGCCCCTTCAGGCCCCGCTCCTCATCCCAGGACGTGTCGAAGCTGCCGTCCTGGCGGATCATGGTGACGCCGGTCATATAGCAGGGGCCGAGATAGGCACGAATGCCGATTTCGGCCGCGCTATCGGCCGAGCGAGCAAATTCGTCATAGGTTTCCGCCCATTCCCGATAGAACATCGAGGTGATTGGCAAGGCGGTGGTGATGCCGTTTCGGATGAGCTGGACGAAGGCGTACTTCATCTTGAAGGTCTGCTCTTCGACCGAATACATTTCGAACGGGCCGGACTGGACATAATCCTCCGGCCACACGCGCCCCTTTGCCCAATCGGGCTGGTTGTCGAAGGCGAGTACTGTCGTGTCGAGATCGGCGAGCGCGTTGAGATCGATGAAGCCGGGCCCGAGAATGGCATTGCCACCGTCGATTTCGCTATCGACCTGGCCTTGATAACCATGCCCGACGAAGATGATCGTGTCGTCGCGATAGACGACTTCGGCGTCCTTGAGCGTGCGATGGCCTTTACCGTCGAAGCCTATGACATAGCGTGCTTTAACTCGTGTCGTGGACATGGTCTGAGTTCCGGTATTCGTTGTGATATGGGAGAATAATGGTTGCTATGGCGTCATTGGGCCGGCCCAGCGGTTCATCTCGACCGGTGTCTGCACAGCCTTGAAATACATTTGCCGGTAATAGGGCTCGAGTTCGTCGGCAGCGGATTTGCAGCGCGCCATATATTCGGCGAATTCGCCGGCGAGCGACCGCGCCTCGGACTTGAGTGCCTCCTCATCGACCGTAAGCAGTCGTCCGTTTTCCATGACGATCCGGCCGCCAACGATGGTGGTGCGCACGGAAGAGCCGTTCTCACAATAGACAAGCTGGCGCTTTAGATCGTTGAGCGGGGTGAAGGCGAAGCTGTTGAGATCAAGCAGGATGATATCCGCCTGCCAGCCGGGGGTCAGCCGTCCGGTCGGCTGCGGCAGGCGCATGGCCCTGGCCCCGCCGGTAGTCAAAGATGTCAGGATCTCAAATGGAAGCGGCCAATTGTCGAACGCCGGGTCGGCCACGTTGTGCACCAGCCCGGCGATCTTGGCGACGGTCCAAAGATTGATGCCATCGTCGGTCGAGGCCTCGTCATTGCCGATACAGATGTTGATGCCGGCATCGCGCAGGCGGCGGAATGGCATCACGCCGCTGCCGATCTTTAGGTTGGAAACTGGATTGTGTGCGACTGAGCAACCCGAATTCTCCAGCAGTCGCATGTCCTCCTCATCGATCCAGATCGCATGGATGACCATTGCCTGTTCATTCAGCACGCCCATGTCATGGGCATAGCGGACCAGCGATTTGCCGTACTTCTGCTGGCCCAGCACACGCTGCAGCCGCGTCTCTAGGATATGCATGTTGTAGGGAATATCGAGCTCACGCGCGATCCGCCCGAGAGCGGTGAAATATTCGGGTGTCACCCGCTGCGGCGCCGAGCAGGATACGGCGCAACGCAACCTGCCATCGGCGCGGCCATGCCAGGTTTCGATGAACCGATCATAATGGGCCAGCAGTTCCGTGTCCGACATCAACGGGGCATTTTCCATGCGCCCGCGCAATGCCTCGGGTAGAAGGTCGCTCAGGAACGGAAACTTCTGGTGCTCCGGCACATTGGGCTGGTCCAACGTGACGGTGGCGCGCATGCCGGCGTCGGCATAGGCCTGCATGACATTGTCGACTTCATCATCGGTGACGATAGGCACGAAGAAGCAGTCGTCATGCACCGAAGTGACGCCCTGCTTCAGCATCTCCATCGCACCGAGCATGGTGCGCACATAGGCAAAGCGCGGCGACACCACCTGATCCATCAGCGGCGGCACCTCATAGAGCATGAACAGCTCCAGCGGCCAGTTGGCGATCGCGCCCTTCATGAAATTACCGGGCGAATGGAAATGGCCATTCACCAACCCGGGCATGGCCAACTGACCGGCCGCATCGACTATGCGCGGGTTTTCGGCCGCAACACTTTTCATGACGCCAGGGCCAATCGCCTCGATCTTGCCGTTGCGAATGACAATGTCGGCCTGCGCGTATTCGGTGTCCTTCTCGTCGAGCGTCAGCACCCGTGCGCCACTGATGACCGTCAACATGGTCTTACTCCGCCGATTTCCGGTCGGCCGCATCGGAGCGATGCTTCACCAGCTGAAGGCGGGTCTTGGGGTCGAGCGAGTCACGCAAGGAATCGCCTAGCAAGTTGAAGGCCATCACCAGGATCGTGATCGCGATACCTGGAATCGCCGCGATATGAGGAGCCACGAAAACATAGCTCCTGCCTTCGCTGGTCATGATGCCCCATTCGGCGATCGGCGGCTGCACACCCAGCCCGAGAAAGCTCAAGCCCGCGGCGGTGATCACGACCGCGCCGACGATGGTGCAGCTATAGACCACGGAGGCGGCCACGACATTGGGGAGCATTTCGACAAACAGGATTTTGATGTTCGACGTCGCCATGGCGCGCGATGCCTCGACATAGGCAAGCTCGCGCTCCTGGCAGGCCGCCGCATAGACCACGCGTGTGTTGTAGGGAATGAGTGTTACGACTAGCGCGATCATCATGTTGATCAGGCCGGGACCCATCAGCGCCGCCAGCATGATGGCCAGCAGCGCCATCGGGAAGGCGAAAAGAACATCCATCAGCCGCATGATCAGCTCGCCAAATCGCGGGTACCACGCCCCGATAAGGCCGAGCGGGATCGAGATGGCCGCTCCCAGTATCACCGGTACCACGCCGGAGATCAGGGTCAGCCGCGACCCATAGATAATGCGCGAGAGAATATCGCGACCCTGGTGGTCAAGGCCCAGAAGATGGCCGGGCGTTCCCGGCGGCTGCAGGCGCAGCGCCGGATCTGCCTCATTGGGCGGGAAGGGCGCGATATAGGGGGCGAGGATCGCGCAGAGAACCAGGAGCAGGATAACGCATGCGGCTACCCGCGCGACCGGATCGCCGAGCACACCGCGCCAGACGAAATAGAGGTTGGAGCGACGCTGCGGGGCGAATCTGCCGCTGGCGGTTGCTGTCGACATAACGCTCATGGCTGCCTCACCGCTTTCTTGGATCGAGTGCATGGACGATGACATCGGAGATCAGATTTCCGAGAACGAAAACGATGGCCACGACCAGCACGCATCCCTGAATGACCGGCACGTCACGTTGCAGGATGGCATCGAAAAGCAGCAGGCCAACGCCTGGCCAGTTGAAGATGATCTCGGTGAAGATGACGCTGCCGAAAAGATAGCCGATCTGCAGGCCGCCAATGTTGGCGAATGTCGGCAGCGTATTGCGCACGGCGTGGCGCAGCACGATCTGGCGCCGGCTCAAGCCCCTAGCACGTGCGGCCAGGATGTAAGGCTGGCCCAGCACATCGATCATGCGCGAGCGGGTAACGCGCGTGACGACCGCGATCGAGGAGGCGGCGGTGGCGATGGCCGGCAGCACCATATGGTGGATCAGCTGCCCGAAACCGCCCGGATCGATCATGTTGTACATGCCCGAGATCGGAAACAGCTTCCATCTGAAGCCAAAGAAGTAGAGCAGGATGATGCCGAGCCAGAAGACCGGCAGGCTGGCCAGGACCAGCGTCAGCGCGACGACGCTCTTGTCGGTGAAGGTGCGGAACCGCGGTGCGGAAATGACGCTTAGCAGGAAACCGAACACAAGCACTAGAAACAGGCTTCCTGCCATCAGGATCAGCGAGTTGACGATCTTGGGCGCGAGGATCTGCGCCACCGGCAGTTGCTGGGAGACCGAATTGCCGATATTGCCCTGCAGGAGGTCGAAGAGCCAGCGTATGTATTGAAGGATCAGAGGCTGGTCGAGGCCGAGTTCCTGACGGAGTGCTTCAAGCTGCGCTTCAGTCGCCATGCGCCCGAGCAGAGTGAGCGCTATATCGCCCGGAACGAGCTGAAGCGACATGAACACGATCACCGTGACCCCGAGTAGTACCGGGATGGCGTACAAGAGTCTGGTTCCGGTAAAGGTGAGTATGGACACGGGCAGCCTCCCAACTGCATGTCCGGCCGCCCCTTCGCGAGGCGGCCGGACGTTTCAAAAAATTACTGCTTGGTTACGGCGGTCAGGTCGAACCAATGCTGCGGCGCCAGCACGAAGCCCTTCACATCTGGCCTGACCGCATAGACCGACATCGCCGTGTAGTAGGACGTGAACGCCATATCTTCGGCGATGACGTCGCGTGCCTCGTGTAGCTTCTTGTCCATTTCCTCCGGGCGCGCCGCGCCGCGGGCCTGCGCCAGAAGCTCGTCGATCTTTGGATTGTCATAGTAGCCGGAGTTGCAGCAGTTGGGCGGCAGCGCATTGGTGGTCACCACCTGATCGAGCCAGGCGAAGGTGCTCTCGCCCCATGAGGCCGAGGTCAGCCCGGTGCCGTCGCGCATGCCCTTCGACATCATCTCCCAGAAGGTGTTGTTGTCGAACATCTCGATGGTGGCCTTGATGCCAACCTTCTCGAAATCGCGCTGCAGCCACTCGGCATCGCCCTTCGTGTTCACGTCGGCGCCGGCGCCGAAGGTCCAGTCCATTCGCGTCGTGAACCCGTCCGGATAGCCGGCCTCGGCAAGAAGCTTCTTGGCGCCTTCCGGATCGTATTCGCAGTCCTTATAGGCTGGATCGTAGCCAGGCCCGCCGAGATTGAGGACGCCATAGGATGGTTGTGCCAGACCCTTGCGCTGATACTTGGCCATGTCTTCGCGATTGATCGCCATGCACATCGCCTTGCGCACGCGCACATCCTTGAAATGCGGATCCTTGTGATTGATCCACATGACGTAGAACATCGGGCTCTGGCCGGTGACGATCTCGACGCCCTGTTGCTTCAGGAATTCCAGCGAGTCGGGCGACGGCGTGCCGATAATATCGACCTCGCCGCTGACCAGAGCCAATTCGCGGGTCGCCACTTCGGGAATGCCACGCAACACGATCTGTTCGGCCTTCGGCTTGCGCGCCTCGTTCCAGTAGGCGTCGTTGCGGGCAATCACCAGTTTTTCGCCAACCACACGTTCGACGAATTTGAACGGGCCGGTGCCGATGGGATGCTGTTCGATATTGTCATTGCCGTGGGTCTTGACCGCAGTCGGGCTGATCATGCGCGGGGCGCCTGAACCGCCCGCCGCCATACGGCGCAGAAACTCGGCATTGGGCTGCTTCAGATTGATCTTGAACGTGTACTCGTCGACGACTTCGTAGCTGTCGAGATCCTGCCACATCCAGCCCATGAGGCCGGGTGACACTGGCTGGTGGAACTCGAAATCCTTCTTTGTCATGCGGTCAAGGTTGAACTTCGCTGCTTCGGCGTTCCACGGCGTGCCGTCATGAAACTGCACACCCTTGCGCAGGTGGAACGTATAGGATTTGCCGTCCTCCGAAACGTCCCAACGTTCCGCAAGCGCCGGAACGATCTCTGGTGTCACGTCGCCGCCCTTGGTGAGGTCCTCCTCGACGAAACTCTCGAAGATGTGGCGAACGACCTTGAAGGTGTTCCATGTGCGCGATGCGTGAGGATCAAGCCGGCTGAAGTCGGACTCGACCGCAAAGACGACCGTGTTTGCCGCCGCCGCTGTCGGCGCGATCATGGCTGAGCCGGCCAAGGTAACCGCCAAAATTGCCGAAGACGCCACCGTTGACCAGACGTTGAAAAATCTGCCCGGACTTCCGATTGACTTCACTTGCTTGCGAAACATGCTGGTTTCCTCCCGTTTTGATGTCCGTGCCTGGTTTTTCCGGCGCTCACCTTCCATCGTGGAGGAAGCAGGCAACCTTCCTCTGGCCCTCTATTTCAGTGAGCGACGGCGCTGATTGGCGGCACAGCGTGAAGCATTCGGAGCAATTGCCGGCATAGATGCAGCCGCTACCGCCCTTTGCCGCGCCTTCAAGGTCTTCCGCCCGCTCGGCCGCCTGCTCCCAGCGAGTGTCCTTGCGCACATGCAGCACGGTGCCGAGAAAGTCGCGGGTGAAGGGATGTTTGGGGTCGCGGTAGACCTCCTCGCTTGAGCCGGTCTCCAGCACACAGCCGCGATACATGACGATGGTGCGGTCGCAGAACTGCTTGACGATCTTCAGGTCGTGCGAAACGAACAGGAATGTGAGGTCGAGCTTCTTTTGAAGATCGGTCAGCAGATTGAGTATCTGGGCCTGGATCGACACATCGAGGGCCGACACCGGCTCGTCGAGGAAAAGGAACTCCGGTTCGAGTGCCAGTGCCCTGGCGATCGCAATTCGTTGACATTGGCCGCCGCTATATTCATGCGGATAGCGATAAGATTGCGTCGGGTCGAGGCCGACTAGATCCAGCAACTCGTCCACGCGCCGGTTGGCCGTCGCTTGCGAGACGCCGAAATTGAGCAGTGGTCGCGCCACATTCTCCGCCACCGTCCGGCGCGGATTGAGCGACTGCAGCGGGTCCTGGAAGACGATCTGCAGCCGGCGCCGGTACATTCGCATTTCTTCGGGTGAAAGCGCGCGAAGATCCTTGCCGTCATAACGGATTTGGCCGCTGTCCGGCTCAATCAGGCGCATGATGATGCGGCCGAGCGTCGATTTGCCCGAGCCCGAGCCGCCAACGCAGCCGAGGATCTCGCCCTTGCGAATGTCGAGGCTGACATCATTGACGGCCTTGGTGCTTGCCGTGGTGCGGTGGAAAAGCCAGCCCCTATTGACTGTGAATGTCTTGTTGACGCCCCGCACTTCGATCAGGTTTTGGGGCATCACTGCGGCACTCCCGTTTCGGCGAGGTGGCAGCGAACCCATCGGTCGCCGACCTCGCGCCATGCCGGCACCTTTTCGTGGCAGATGCGCACCGCATGCTCACAGCGCGGCGCAAAACGGCATCCGCGCGGCGGAGCAAGCAGGTTCGGCGGCTCGCCCTTGATGAAAGTCATGGCGTCCTGTTCCGCATCCGGATCCGGGATCGAGCGGATCAGCGCCTGGGTGTAGGGGTGCTTGGGCGAGGCAAGCACTTCGTCGACATCGCCTTCCTCCTGAACATGGCCGCCATACATCACCAGCACGCGGGTCGCGACGGCCCGCACAACGCCGATGTCATGCGTGATGATGATGATCGGCAGGCCGGTTTCACGGCTGCGCTTCTTCAGGAGAAGCAGGATCTTGGCCTGCACGCCGACGTCCAACGCCGTGGTCGGCTCGTCGGCAATCAGCAGTTTGGGATCGCAGGCCAGAACCATGGCCAGACCGATGCGTTGGCACATTCCGCCGCTTAGCTGATGGGGATAGCTCGCCAACACGCGTGCAGTATCGGGAAATCCGACTTCCAGCAGCGCCTTACGGGCCGCCTCCAACGCGGCTTGCCGGTCCAGCTGGCGATTGTGCCGCATCAGCGTCTCAACCAATTGGAACTCGATAGTGAATGAAGGGTCGAGCGAGGCCCGCGGGTTCTGGAAGATCATGCCGATCGTCTTGCCGCGGACGCTTTCCATCTCCCGTTCGTTGAGCTTGAGGATATCGGTTCCCTCGATCTCGATGGAACCACCGAAATATCGCCCGGGCGGCGTGGAGATCAGTTTGATCAGCGACAGCGCCGTCACCGTCTTGCCCGACCCGGATTCGCCGATGATCGCCAAAACCTCGTTCCGCTTCAGGTCGAAGCTGACGTCGTCCACCGCGATCACCGTTCCAGCGGGAGTGGCGAAGCCGGTTCTGAGATTGCGAACCTTCAGCACCGATCGGTCGTTCTGCTCCATCTCCGTCTCTCCTCCCGAGATCCAGCTTGGAATGGCAAGTTGGAACCGTTTCATGTATACAACATTGTGTCAACAGAAAACGAAATTGGGAGAATACTCCGTATGCGATCGCATGTGGTTGGCGTGGCGATCGTCCTGTGCTCTCATGGTGAAGATCAATTCAAATACTCAAAAAAATAGCTGCGGTCCTATTTGCTGCAAAGCCGAAAAGAGGCAGGGCACAAAGGCCGGAAGGTATGCCAGCGGCAATGCCGTGTGCCGTAGCCCCGGCTGTGGACGATGATCAATGCCTTTGGCGTCGGCAATGATGCATGTTGACAACCGTCTTTGCATGGTGGCTATATGATACAATATCGTATACAATACTAGTGGGCCGAGCCGGACGCTGGGGGCCTGAAACCGCCGGGGGTTGCATGCTCATCAAACTGATAAATCCGAACACTACGGTATCGATGACCGAAGTGCTGCGCGATGCGGCATCCGCGGTGGCATCACCTGGAACCGAGATACTCGCCTCGACGTCACGTTCCGGCGCGGTTTCAATCGAAGGCCACTATGATGAGGCAATGAGCATTGTTGGCCTGGTCGACGAGATCATGGAGGAGCCGGCCGCGGACGCCTACATCATCGCCTGTTTCGGCGATCCGGGCTTACTTGCCGCACGCGAGATCACGGCTGCGCCAGTCATTGGCATCGCCGAAGCGGCGATGCATGCCGCCACTTTTGTCGCGACCGGCTTTTCGGTGGTGACCACGCTGGACCGGACGCGCATCATCGCCGAGCATCTGGTGCGCAACTACGGCATGCAACATCACTGCCGCCGCGTGCGCTCCACCAATGTTCCGGTGCTCGAACTCGACCGGCCAGACTCCAATTCGCGCTCGATCATTCTCGCGGAATGCCAGGCAGCTCTTGATGAAGACAAGTCAGGCGCCATCGTGCTCGGCTGTGCCGGCATGGCCGATCTGGTCCGGTTCCTGGAGGACCGGCTGCAGGTGCCGGTGATTGACGGCGTCGCTGCGGCTGTGAAGTTCGCCGAGGCACTGGTGGGTATGGGTCTCAAGACCTCCAAACGCGGCGATCTCGCCTATCCGCTGGTGAAGCCCTATGCCGGCAAGCTCGCATCCTATGCGCCACGCGCCCGGCCTTCCACATAGATTACGTTGCCGGCGTGAGCGGCCTGAACAAAGTTTTGAAATCCACGCGGGCCGGAAGGTCGGACAGATCGACCTGCGCCTCGATATGCCGCAGATGGTCTTCCATTCGCTTGACCACGGTCTCGACGTTACGCCGCTCCAGCGCTTCGACGATCTCCTTGTGCTCGTCGTATGAGCAGGGCACGGCACCGGGCGATTCATATAGCGCGATGATGAGGGATGTTCTTGAGACGAGCTCATTGACGAAATCCCGCAGCACGTCGTTTCCGGCAATTGAGGCGAGTTCCCGATGAAAATCCCCCGAAAGCTGCAGCCGTCTGCGCTTGTCGCCCTGCTCCAGCGACTTGGCTTCCGCATTCACAACAGTACGCAGCCGATCGATGTCGGCGTTGGAGATCGTCGCCGCCAGCTTCTCGACCAGCATGCATTCTACCGCCCGCCTGGCCTCAAATACCTGCCGGGCTTCCTCGATGGAGGGACGCGCGACGATCGCGCCCTTGTTCGGAATAAGCTCGACAAGTTTTTCATGGGAAAGCTGCTGAAGCACTTTGCGGATAATGGTTCGGCTCACGCCAAAAGCGTTGGCCAGCGCATCCTCATGCAACGGCGTCGCCGGACGCAGTTGATGGTTGATGATAGCGGAATAAATTTCGCTATGGATGCGCTCATCCGTTCGATTGCCGCGCTTCTTCGCCTTGGCCGAAGCGCTCAACTCAGCGCTGGAGTCGTCTAGCATTTTGTGACCCATGGAATTGACTCGACGGAAGGTGTTCAAGTGTATTCTATATTGTACATTGTCGAGTAGGAAAATCCCATTAACACTGGATACGCTTATGCCAGGCGAACAACGGGTGAATGTGTGATGAACAGCATGGCTATCGATCGAACATTCGCCGCAACCGCAAACCATGCGGTGCTGGATGTGAAGGACCTGCGGATCGAATTTCCAGGGCGTCAGGGTGCACTTGTCGCGATCGAGGGTGTGTCTTTTGCCATCGGCAAGGGGGAGATCCTTGGCGTTGTGGGCGAGTCGGGTGCAGGCAAATCCCTTACCGGCAGCGCGTTGATCGGCCTGCTGCAGGCGCCGGGACGGATCGCTGCCGGCACCATTCACCTGTCCGGGGAGCGCATCGACAACCTGTCCCAGCAGGAACAGCGGCGCATCCGCGGCAAGCGGATCGGCGCCATTTTCCAGGATCCGCTGACCAGCCTCGATCCCCTGTTCACGGTTGGGCGTCAACTCACCGAGACTATCCGGACCCATCTGCCGGTGTCGGCCGGCGAGGCACACGCTAAGGCAATCCATCTGCTCAAGGAGGTCGGCATCGCCGATCCCGAGAACCGGTTCAATCAGTACCCGCATCAGTTTTCCGGTGGCATGCGGCAGCGCATCGTCATTGCCCTGGCCTTGGCCGGAGAGCCGGAGCTTATCATCGCCGACGAGCCGACGACGGCTCTCGACGTATCGATTCAGGCCCAGATCATCGGCCTTTTGAAACGCCTGGCCAAGACGCGCGGCACCGCCATCATGCTGGTCACCCACGATATGGGCGTGATCGCGGAGATCGCCGATCGCGTCGCGGTGATGTATGCCGGGCGCGTCGTGGAAATCGGTCCGGTGGAGGAGGTCGTGCGCCGGGCGCGGCATCCTTACACCGCCGGTCTGATGGGCTCCATTCCGTCGCTGAACCGCCGGCTGGGTCGCTTGGCCCAGATCGACGGCTCGATGCCGCGGCTCGGCAACTGGCCGAGCGGCTGCCCCTTCCATCCGCGCTGTCCGAACGCCGGTCCCCGCTGCACGGAATCGACGCCGGCTCTGACGGATGCCGGCGGGACACTTGCCGCTTGCTTCCTTCACCAAGGTGGAACCGACCTCTGAGAGTGGGATTCTAGAGCGTGCATAACAGTAAACAAGCGCTTGCCTGTGTGGCCTCTTAGGTCGGTCAATCACCCGTTCACTAGCGACCAGAGCAAAAGATGTCGCCACATCGCCTTGCGGGTAAACAACCGTGAGATAGCTCGCAAATTGCCAAGCCCCGGGGAGGAGCCGATGAAACGTCGCTCTATAGGGCAATGCAGTGCCGAACAGCGCGTGCCCGCGGGAGCTCTTACAATAGGAGACTAGGGGTGACGAGCATACTTCTCAAGCATGGAACCATTGTGACGATGGATTCCAAACGGTCCATCATCAATGATGGCGCAGTGCTGGTCGACGGCAACAAGATAGTGGCTGTTGGTGACGCTGCTTATTTCCATAATGATCAGGCTGAAGAGGTCATCGATTGCAGCGGGAAGGTGATTATTCCGGGCTTGATTGATGCTCATGGCCATGCGGGGCACTCGCTAATAAAGACGCTCGGCAGCGACACGCCCTATCTTTGGATGCGCATCGTTACCCCTGCTTATTTTCACTTTACGACGCCGGAATTCTGGCTCGCAGATGGATATGTTTCAGCGCTAGACCGCCTGCGGATGGGTGTTACCTGCGGTCTAAGCGTAATAAGTTCTTGCCCTCGTAGCGATGATCCAACCTTCGCAATCAACCATGCACGCGCGTATCGAGAGGTCGGCATACGCGAAATCATCTCTACAGGTCCGGCTGGCCTCCCTTGGCCGCATCCGGTGACGCGCTGGCGAGACAACGTGCCAAGCTATCATCTTGTCAGCTTGGATGAGATGCTGGCCGGTGCCGAGGCGGTCATTGAATCTTGCAATGGTGCAGGGAATGGCCTCATTCGCGCTTACCTGACACCGTTTACGATCACCCCTTCTGTCGACCCGTCCAATCCATCTACGCCGGACAGGGCAACGACACTTACTCAAGACGACCGCGACCACGGGCGGCGTGTAAAGGAGTTGGCTTGTAAGCTCGGCGTCAGAATTCACTCAGATGCATTCGGGGGCATGATCCGAATGGCTTGGCAAGACCCGGAAAGCGCCATCCTTGGACCGAATGTCCACTTGCAACACTGTATCGGCATTTCGCTCGAGGAAGTTGAAATACTTGCCCAGACGGGGACCAACGTCACACATTCTCCCGGTGGTGCAGCGCCGATACTTCAGATGATGACGAGAGGTATCACGGTTGCGATTACAACTGATGGAACCGCCCCACAGTCGAATTTCGATTTGTTCCAGGCCGCTCGTCAGGTCCAGATGGCTCATCGGCTGCTTGAAGGTGACCCGTACCTTTTGCCACCGGGCAAATTGCTGGAGATGATCACTATCGATGCCGCCAAAACGTTAGGTCTGGACAAGGAAATCGGTTCGATAGAAGTGGGGAAAAAAGCCGATTTGGCGATCCTTAACATGAGGCAGCCTCATCTTGTTCCGAATTGGATGGTGGTCCATCGACTGGTATTGCAAGCGGTCGGGCGCGATGTCGACAAACTGATCCTGTTGCAGACTTTCTGGTCCAGCCGCCATAGGTCTGCAACGGATCGAAGGCGGCCACCCTTACCGACAGGCAATTTTAAGATCGGTGCCACATCAGCTTAACTGACTCTCCAGTTACGCCGCCAGCAGCCATAGAACGACGCCGCCGTCGCTCCGCCACAGGCCTGTGCCGCCGGATGCCCTCCAACCCTCAGCGTCTGATCGCCCGGCCGAGTGCTATGAGGAGACAGGCTCCGAGGAAGCCTGCAGCCAGATACCCGACCCAACCCGTAAACTGTATTCCCAACAGGCCGAAGATCAAGCTCGCTAGCGCCGCGCCGACTATGCCGAGCAGCACGTTCATGATCATACCCAGGTTGCTCTTCATGAAGAACTCGGCGAGCCATCCTGCTATTCCGCCGATGATGGCCGCGGCAATCCAGCCAACGCCTTCCATACGATCCTCCTTTGTGCTCGGTTCGCCGCGCAATAAGGCTCACGCTGGTCGTGGTGCGCAAGAGGCTGAGAGCCGCCGATCTGGCGACCAGCGCGACAAATCCCGATGGCTTGTATAGCTTTGCGAGGGTTGGAAGTCGCAGATGCCACGGAAGGATAATGAAATTCCAAAGCAACTCTTCCAGGAAAGCAATCTGCGGCAGTTCGTCATGCAGTGCGCGTCCCGCAGAGCCATCTTGAGCGCCAGAAAATTGAGGCACGAATCTTTCCTCGCCTGCGTTCTTTAGGAAAAGAATTCATGCAGGATGTCGATGCCGGCACCGTCAAAAGCACATCGCCACGGGCCTGGAGAGCCGCTTCCAGAAGAAGCCCCACGTCTCCCGCAACGGGATCGGGAAATCAGACCCACGGACAAGGCAAGTCCCGGGCTGGGCAAAGGCATCGTCGAGGCGTTCGCCTAACAACTTGAAGATCGCCTGAATTCTCGACGAGGTCAGGCGGCACGTCCGTGTCGATCCCACGGAATGATAAGTTTCCGGCTACCCCACGCGGCCTAATACCAGCGTCCACGACCGTACCATCCGCCGCCCAGAAGCAAAACGATAAAAACAATGACGAGAAGTGTGGTGATATCCATCTTAGTCTCCTACGAGCGCTCGCCACTTCGCCACTCTTGTCTAGGGCAGCCTTTATTCGTGATGGCACTCCACCCTTGATCAACGTTCCGTATCGTCGGTTGTTCCAACAGGACAATCTGGATGCGGATGTTCGCCCGGATCGGAAGCTCTCGGATGATGGTTGCCGACATCGTTGCGGTCGGCGAAGCACGACGGCGGTCCGCGCCATGTGAGGAACTTTCGCCGGCGTGGGAAGCCTTCTCGTCGCGCTTCCACGTAATCCTTGTTCATCACGCAAGACAGGCCGGAACCCGTGAAATCCCGGTAAATTAATGTAGCACAACGTCAGCCTGAATGACCCGCCAGATATTAGTGAATGCTAAATGACTATAATTGGGTGGAATCCAGCCTGACTGCTTCTAGCGAGCCAGGTTAGCTAAGCGGACGATCGATCAGCCGCTGCGCTTTATCGCTGCGCACCCCATCTCAGTCATTCCAGGATTAAAACGAAGCACTCAAATCGGCCGTTCGTCCATTCCGCTATTCGGCCGCTTGCCATTCCCAGGCAACGAGTATGAAGATATGACAATAAATCTGCTGGTTGCCGCGCGCGACTGTCACCTCCTCTGCGCCTGATCGCGCACTTGCCACGAGCAGGCGGCATCATCGCTACCGTGTGGCAAAATCGGAGCCCGACTCCAAGTTCGGGCCCAAAAAGCGGCTATGCACGTCTCTTAGGGATTGACGTCGACGACCGTCCGCCCCCGTATCTTGCCCGAAAAGATACCGCGCGCGACATCGGGCGCCTCTTCCAGACCTACGGTCGTCACCATGGCGTCCAGCTTGCCAAGGTCGAGGTCTCGCGCCAACCGCGCCCATGCCTCGATCCGTTTCGCCTTGGGGGCGTTGACCGAGTCAATGCCGGCCAATGTTACGCCGCGCAGGATGAAGGGCAAAACCGAGCCCGGCAGGTCCACGCCCTGCGCCAGCCCGCAACTGGAGACGAGGCCGCCATAGCGGATTTGCGCCAGCACATTGGCCAGCGTATGGCTGCCGACACTGTCGATCGCGCCGGCCCAACGCTCTTTCGCGATCGGGGCACCTTTTTCCGAAAGCGTGGCGCGATCGATGATCTCCGTCGCGCCCAACGCGGTCAGATATTCGGCCTCTTCCTGCCGGCCGGTGGACGCGATGACGCGGTAGCCAAGCTTCGCCAGCAAGGCGATCGCGACTGATCCAACCCCGCCATTAGCGCCCGTCACCAGCACGTCGCCCTTGTCCGGCGTCATGCCGCCATGTTCGAGCGCAAGAACCGACAGCATCGCGGTATACCCCGCCGTTCCGATGGCGGCTGCATGACGCGTATCGATACCAGCAGGTAGCTTGATGAGCCAGTCGGCCGGAACCCGTGCCTTCTGCGAAAAGCCGCCATCATGGGTCTGGCTGAGGCCCCAGCCATTCAGCACCACCTTGTCGCCGGCGACGAGCTCGGCACTGTCCGACGCCTCGACCGTGCCCGCCAGATCGATGCCGGGGATCAGCGGGAAACGCTGAATGACCGGCGCTGCGTTGGTGATCGCCAGGCCGTCCTTGTAGTTGATAGTCGAGTAATCGACTCTGACGGTGACGTCTCCGACATCGAGGTCGCTGTCATCCAGTATCACGAGTTCGGTCGTGACGCCGGCATCGGTTTGGCTGGCACGGATGGCGCGAAACGACATGGCAATCTCCTGATAATTGGGAAGTGAGGATACGAGCGATAACACGTTCGCTCATTTCCGCCTCTTGCATATGATGTGCATTTCTCTTACTTCAATGATTGAACTTAGTCGAGAGCCAGAATTATGAAGCTCAAATCCTTTGCGGGAACGCGCTGTTCGATCGCGGGAGCGCTCGAGCTAATCGGCGACAGATGGACGTTGCTGCTGATCCGCGACCTTTCGCTGGGGTTCGGGCGCTACGACGATCTGCGGGCCAATACGGGCATTCCTGCCGCGACCCTCGCGGCGCGTCTGAAACATCTCGTCGAGCATGGCATCGTCGAGCGCGTGCGCTATCAGGAGCGCCCGCCGCGCGACGAATATCGGCTGACGCCGAAGGGGCGCGACCTGTGGAAGGTCAGCACCGCCCTGCGCGAATGGGGCGATCGCTGGGATGCGACCGGCTTCGGCGCGCCGTCCATCGAAATGGTTGACCGGGAGACCGGACGCCCTTTGGCTCTCGCACTCGTCGATACTGAGACGGGCGTTGCCGTTCCTCGCGATCGCGCTCAACTCCGCCCCGGCCCGGGGGCTGACGCCAGCACATTTCGACCTCTCGATCAACACACAGGAGCAGACAGGTGACGCCACCGATCGTATTCTTCTACGACTTCCGCAGTTCTTACAGTTATCTTGCCTTCTCTCAGCTACGCGAGATGCACGTCGACCTCGTGCTGCGGCCGATGAAGCTTCCCGAGCTCATGGAGAAGGTCGATAATGTGCCGACGACGCTTACCTGTGCAGCCAAGGGTCGATATGCGAACGTCGATCTGGCGCGCTGGGGTCAGCGATACGGGATAACATTCAATCCGTCGGACATGCGCGCAAACGATGGCGAAGCCTTGTCGCGAGCGGTTCTGGCGGCGAAATCAGCCGCCGATGCGGCCATGATCACGCTGGCGCTATATCGGGCGATCTGGAGTGAAGGCAAGACGCTTGCGACCCAGGATGACATCCTCGCCGTGATTGCGGCCGCCGGGGTCGACCCTGCTCCCATCGCCGCTCGGATTGATGCGCCGGAGATCTCCGCCCAACTCGACGCCAATACAGCCGAGGCCGCCGAGCGCGGTGTGTTCGGTTCACCCACAATCTTCGTCGGAGACGCAATGTTCTTCGGTAACGACCGTCTCGAATTCGTGCGCGAGGAACTCGTGCGCCTAAAGGAAACAGCATGACCAATCTCATAACTAAGCCACTCGCCCTTGTGACCGGAGTTGGTCCAGGCACCGGCGCTGCCATCGCACGTCGCTTTGCCGAAGCCGGCTATCGCGTGGCGATGCTGGCGCGCAATGCCGACCGACTGGCCGCGCTGGAAAAGGAAATACCGGATTCAATCGCAGTGCCGTGTGACGTGAGTGACCCCGCCGCGCTGGCGCAGGTGATTGCCGAGGTCGGCAATCCCAAGGTCGTCGTCCACAATGCCGTCGGCGGAACGTTCGGCACCTTTACCCAGGTCGAAGCGGAAACGCTCCAACGTAACTTCGAGATTAATACGATGGCGCTATTCCATCTCGCGCGGCTGACGACGCCAGCGATGATCGAGGCAGGAGAAGGCGCGCTGATCGTCACCGGCAACACCTCGGCACAGCGCGGTCGCGCCGCATTCGCCGGCTTTGCGCCCACAAAGGCAGCGCAGCGCATCCTTGCGGAATCGCTCGCACGCGATCTCGGGCCGAAGGGGATCCATGTCGCCTATCTCATCATCGACGCAGCGATCGACGTGCCGTGGCAACGCGAGCTTCAGCCAACCAAGCCGGACGATTTCTTCATCTCGCCTACCTCAATCGCGGCCGAAGTCCATCATCTTGCGCACCAACCGCGTGATGCCTGGTCGTTCCTCGCCGAGGTCCGCCCGTTCCACGAACCATGGTGAGCACGATGGCCGACAAGAACGAGGACGCTGCCCGACTGCCTTGAGCAGCTGCGCACGATGCTTGCGGGCGACTTGAAGGTGCCGATGGGTGAGAAACTCGGCTTCACCTTGGTGGAGGTAGAGCGCGGCCATGTGGTGTCGAGGCTGCACCTGCTGGCAAGGTGCTTTGGAGGAGGAGCGCCTGTGCTGCATGCAGTGAGGATCGTTGGCGCGCTCACCGATTGGGGCGTAGCCGACCGGTGCAACCTACGCCCATAATTCGCGGCATGCTGACACAGCCGCCGTCGGCGAAAAAGACAGCCATCACCTCGTTTGAATTCGTGCGGCGCCGAAGCACGAATCCTGTCGGAGCATTGATTCAAAAGCGCCTTGTTCTGGCCACAAAATCGAAGGAAACTTTTTGACAACAATTAGTTAGCAAAATCGCGTGTTGTTGGACGCCGCTGCGGAAGTTTTCTAGGGCTCGGGTCATTATAGGAGCAACAAGGAACCCTAGAAATGGAAGACAAGCAGAAGCATCGGGCCGCTAAGCCGGCGATGCAGCCAGATGGCAAGCGTCGCGCCAAGGCTCGCAAGCGACTGCGCCATGATCGACCCAGTGAAAATTGATGGCTGGAAAAATATTAGGTTTGTAAAATCATTTTACAAACCCGTTGAACATTTGTGCGTTCTGTTCCCCTGCATTCAGCGACGTCTAACGCCACAGCGTCGTTGTAAAGGATGTTCATGCCGCGCGCACTTTCTGCGTTGGGACGGGCGGTTCGGGCAGCTTTCTTTCGTCGATCCAGGCCCGCGTCTCAGACAACAGTTCGTCGGACAGCGCCGGGTCATCCATTGATCGGGCGAGGATGAGCGCGCCTACCATCGCCGACCAACAGCCGATCGCCGCCCGGCGGCGCTTGGCTGCATCAGCCCCAGGCATGGTATCAGCAAGAGTGTCGATCTGTACGGTGAGAACCTGCGCCATGGATGCGCGTGCTTCGGGGGCCTGTTGCCGCATGAGACCCGCCAGGGCGGCCATCGGGCAGCCTCGTTCCGGATGGTCGCGATGGGGCGCCGACAGATAGCTGTCGAGCCAGGCGCTGGTATTGTCCGTCGCTGATTGACCGCCGACGGCGCTACCGATCGCATGTGCGATCAGATCGTCCTTCGATCGGAAATGCCCGTAGAAGCCGCCGTGGGTCATACCTGCGGCCTTCATCACTTCTGCGACGCTCACCGCATCGAAGCCCTTCTCGCGAAACAGACGTCCCGCCTCGCTCAGGATACGCCTGCGGTTCTGCGCCATCTGCTCCCGGCTCACTTTCATTTCCGACGTTCTCCGTGCGCCATTGACATTATCATGATGGCTATCATATTCAGTGCTATTGATGATCACCACCATGAATATAGCTTCGACGCCGAGAAAGGGCAATGACATGACCGCCACACCATCCGTCCTCGTGACAGGCGCCTCCGCCGGAATCGGCGCTGCTTACGCCAAGCGCTTTGCGCGGCGCGGCCATAGCCTGGTGCTGGTCGCCCGTAACACGGCGCGGATGGAGGCGCTGGCCAACCGTCTGCGGGGTGAGACCGGCGTTGCGATCGACATCATCCGGGCAGACCTGGCCGATGCCGGCGAGCGCGCGGCGGTCGAGGCGCGGCTTCGCGACGATGCGCGGATCGGCATCCTCGTCAACAACGCCGGGGCGAGCCTGGCGGGAACCTTCGTCGAGCAGTCGACGGACGATATCGACCGGCTTGTGACCCTCAACACGACCGCACTGGTGCGGCTCGTCCATGCCATTGCCCCGCGTCTTGCGCGAGCGGGCGAAGGCGCGATCATCAATATCGGCTCGGTCGTCGGCCTGGCGCCGGAGTTGGGCATGCCGGTCTATGGCGCGACCAAAGCCTTCGTCCTGCACCTGTCACACGCGCTCAACCTCCAACTCGGCCCCCAAGGCGTTTATGTGCAAGCGGTTCTTCCCTCCGCGACCCGCACCGAGTTCTGGGGTCATGCCGGAATCGACGTCGATACGCTGACGGGCGTGATGGCGGTGGACGATCTGGTTGACGCTGCCCTCGTCGGCTTCGACCGGCGTGAGCCTGTCACCATCCCGCCGTTTCACGACGCTGGCCAATGGGCCGCGTTCGAGGCGGCACGTCAGGCCATGATCCCCGGCTTCGCTCAGTCACAGCCCGCCGATCGCTATCTGGCGGACGCCTGAAACGGACTCAAGCCATCCAATCCTCAACACGAAAGACCGATAAATGACCGATACTACAGACCTGTTTAGCCCCTACGACCTCGGCGGCCTCACGGCCTTCGCCTGGGTCGTCTTCGGCGGCACGGTATTGGCGGCCGCCGCGTTCTTTCCAGTGTTACGGATCGGAAAGTCGGGGCGATAGCTGTATATGCGACGGCCCTGCGCAAGGCGTCGCGGCGCATGTCGCAGGTCTACGATGTCGCTTTGGAACCCAGCGGCATCAAGACGACCCAGCGCGCGATCCTCGTGTGCGTCCGGCGGGAGGGGCCGCTTACAGTCGGTGCCTTGGCCGACGCGTTGGTTTTGGATCCCGGCGGCCTCGCCCATACACTCAAGCCGCTATTTCGGGATGGCCTCCTGTCGACGTCCGTCGACCCGAAAGACAAGCGCAACCGCCTGATCGCGATCGAGCCCGAAGGACTTGCTCGGATCGAGGCTTCGGATCATCTGTTTGACGAGGCGCAGAAGCGGTTTGAGGACTTCTTCGGGGCTGCCGAAGCCGCGGCGCTGCGGAAAGCACTGAGGATCATCATTCCCGACGATTTCCCGCGCTCGTTCGAGGGACAGGCGAAGCACCGGGCAAGCTAAGCGGCATGTTGGCGGGACGCCAAGCGACGAAGATGCCTCCGGCGCTTGGCGACCAGACACAATGAATCTCTAGGACGGAGCTGATTACATGAGGCCACACGGCACACTCTTTCTCGATGACCTGACGGTCGGCCAGGAGTTCCAGAGCGACGAGCAACTGGTCGATCAGGAGAGCATAATCGCCTTCGCCCGACAGTATGACCCGCAACCGTTTCACACGGATCCTGACGAAGCCAAGGACTCCTTCTTCCGGGGGTTGGCGGCGAGCGGATGGCATACGATGGCGATGTCCATGAAGCTCATCACCGAGAGTGTCCCTCTAGCGCACGGCATCATAGGAGCAGGCGGCGAGATCGCCTGGCCGACCGCCACTCGGCCAGGCGACATTCTCCACGTTGAAAGTCGTATCATTGAAATCCGACCATCGAAGTCGAAACCCAACCAGGCTGTGGTGACGTTGGAATCGCGAACGTTGAACCGTGGAGACGAAGTCCGGCAGGTACTGACTGCGAAACTTTGGGTGTTTCGCCGCAAAGATTAGCGTCGGCCTGAAAAACGAGGGGTTTCAGCGTCCGCTGGACGGCGCGTCATCGTACGCTTCGACGCACCAACTGGTGCGCGCTCGCTGCATTCAGGCGCGCGTCCCGAAACTCGAAGGCGAACGGCTGCTTTTGGGTGGTAAAGCGGAGTTCTTGAACGGCGAAGATGGGGTCGGAAGCGGCCTTCCATTTCAATCCACGTTTTCAAGATGGCGGCTACATCCGTCTAACTGACTTTCAGCTAAGCGATAAGCAGCCACAGAACGATTGCCGTCGCCGCTGTCCCCGCCAAAAACGGCCTGTGGCGTCGCATTTCCCAGACTAGATACTACCGCCACGTCAGCGAAGCTTTTCATTTTTGGAAGCCTTCCCGCTGGGCATCTTCGACGCCCGGTCAGCCCGCCAGCCCATACCGAAGCCCTTGGTTTGCCTGAAAATTAATGTGGCACAACGTCAGCAGATTGTGGCCGCCTGCCGCCGCGACTTCGAGCGCGCGCTTGGCGGTCTCCTGACCCTTGATATCGGCAAGATCGGGCAGATCGGATGCCGGCGCATGAATGCTTGCCTCGGGCCGCGCGAGAACCTGTGTGCCACGAAAATGATTGGCAATGGCAATCAGGCTTCTCGACGCCAGAATGTCGATATCCGCGCCTGCCCACGCCGCCTCAGAGCCTGATGCCGCCGGGCAGATCAATCCCTTGCCTTCGGCGTTGGCCGCCATGGCCGAAGGCAGCGCGCCCGAGACCGCGGTTATGGTGCCGTCGAGCGACAATTCGCCGAGCACGACGTAGCCGGAAAGGGCGTCGGCCGGAATAGCGCCAAGGGCGGCCATCAAGCCCAGCGCTATCGGCAAGTCGTAGTGGCTGCCTTCCTTCGGCAGGTCGGCCGGGGCGAGATTGACGGTTACCTTCTTTGCCGGCATCGACAGGCCGGACGCATGGAGTGCGGCCTGCACGCGCTCGCGGCTCTCCGCCACCGCCTTGTCGGGCAGGCCGACGATCTGCATGCCGACCTTGCCCGGCGCCACCATGACCTGCACGTCGACGGGCACGGCTTCGATGCCCTGAAACGCAACAGTGCGCACCCGCGAAACCATGCCGCCCCCCTGAACGCCCGCCGACTTCCGCCCGGATGATCGGCTCACTCGCGATAATTCGCCAACCAATCACAAATCCGAGGGCAAAGCAAGAACAGGAAGGGAACAAAATAACAGTTAAGGTTGCAGCCGGGTTGTCGCGGGTTGCAGGCCCGGAACATCGGCTGGGAATTCGTTCCCGTCAGGCGCGCCGCTTGTCCTCGACTGCATCCCAGAACAGGGTGGCGATGTCGGCGCCGCCGAAATTCTTCACCTCGCGGATGCCGGTGGGCGATGTGACGTTGATTTCGGTCATACAGTCGCCGATCACGTCGATGCCGACGAGGACAAAGCCACGTTGCTTGAGCGAAGGGCCGATGCGTGCGCAGATTTCGCGCTCGCGCTCGGTCAGCTCGGTTTTTTCGGCGCGGCCGCCGACATGCATGTTGGAGCGGGAATCATGTTCGGCCGGCACGCGGTTGATGGCGCCGACCGGCTCGCCGTCGATGAGGATGATGCGTTTGTCGCCGGCCCGCACTTCCTTGAGGTAGCGCTGCACGATGTAGGGCTCGCGGAACATCTGGCCGAACATCTCCAGCAGCGAGGCGAGGTTGCGATCGGCTTCATGCAGATGGAAGATGCCGGCGCCGCCATTGCCGTAAAGCGGCTTGACGATGATGTCCCCGAATTCGCGGCGGAATGCGTCGACTTCGCGTGGGTCCTTGGTGATCAGCGTTTCCGGCATCAGGTCGGGAAACTCGGTCACGAAGATCTTTTCGGGGCTGTTGCGCACCCAGGCCGGATCGTTGACCACCAACGTCTTCGGGTGGATGCGCTCCAGCATGTGGGTGGTGGTGATGTAGTTCATGTCGAAGGGCGGGTCCTGGCGCAAGAGCACCACATCCATTTCCGACAGATCGGTGCGCACCGGCGCGCCGAGTGTGAAATGGTTGCCCTTCTCGTCGCGGACCTGGAGTTCCTCGATGCGGGCGAAAACCTTGCTGCCGACCATGGACAGGCGGTCGGGCGTATAGTGGAAGAGCGCATGCCCGCGCCGCTGCGCCTCGAGCGCCAGGGCGAAACTGGTGTCGCCGGTGATCGATATCGTCGAGATATGGTCCATCTGGATGGCGATCTTGAGCGGCATGGAAGTCTCCGGCAGGTGATGAAACAGATGCCGGTTTGATGTAGCGCTTCGATCCGTCGATGCCAATCGTCGCCAGGCCGCGGTTGATGGATTTCCCGGCGCTGCGGAGCCGTTCGCTTCCGCTCTGGTTGCGGTCGGGTTTGGCCGCTACATCCATGGCGAGAGGAAGAGCGCATCACCCGCAACTGATGACGTTTCCATGCAAAGTTGCCTGTGAGAGAGATACCTTTCCTAAAGGGTTTGCTGCCAATCTGGAAAAAAATTCCAAGGGACGACAGGGATCAACATGCAGCCGTCATTCGGCATGGGTCGAGGCTTCAGGGAGAGCACGGATCATGCCTTTACCGATCCGCTGACCGGCCTTGGCAATCACCGGCGTTTTTTCGACAAGGTCGACCGCCTGATCAGCGACCGCGCCGAAGACCCGGCCCCGTTTACGGTCGGGATTCTCGATCTCGACGGCTTCAAGCCGATCAACGACCTTTTCGGCCACAAGGCTGGCGACGATATTCTGATCCAGGTCGGCATGCGCCTGCGCGCGGCGATGGATGGGCATTCCGCCGTGGCGCGCATCGGCGCCGACGAATTCGCCTTTCTTTATCCGATGGTCTTTTCGGAAGAGGCGGCCGCGGAAAAGGCGGCAATGCTGATCGAGATATTGTCGGCACCCTATGATGTCGGCGAACGCACCGCCAGGCTGTCGGCGTCGGTTGGCTGCTCGCTTTTCTACATGGGCGACGAGACCACTGAAGTCCTGGTCAACAAGGCCGAAACGGCGCTCTACCATGCCAAACGCTCCGGCCGTGGTTGCGTCGTCGTCTACACCAAGGAAATGGAAGAAGCCGCCAAGCGCGTCACGCGCATCGAGCAGGCCTTGCGCCGCGCGGTGTCGGCCGGCGAGGTCGAGCCGCATTTCCAGCCGATCGTCGACCTCAAATCGCGCCGCACGATAGGCTTCGAAACGCTGTCCCGTTGGATCGATCCGGATCTCGGCCCGGTTTCGCCCGAGATTTTCATTCCGATAGCCGAAGAGCGCGGCATCATCGGCCAGCTTTCGCAGCTCGTGTTGCGCAAAGCCACCGAAACCGCGCGCGACTGGCCCAGCGACCTCTTCCTGTCCTTCAATCTGTCTCCCTCGCAGCTCGTCGACCAGAACACCGGCCTGCATATATTGTCAATTCTGGACCGCACCGGTTTCGATCCGCGCCGGCTGGAGGTTGAGATCACGGAAACAGGTCTGATGACCGATCCGGCATCGGCTCAGAAAATCGTCAACGACCTTCGCCGCTGCGGCATTCGGGTCTCGCTCGACGATTTTGGCACCGGCCAGTCTTCGCTCGGCCGGCTGCGCGAATTCCAGTTCGACAAGCTCAAGATCGACCGCGCCTTCATTTCGTCCATCCTCGAGGATCGCCCGTCGGAGCACATCATCCGCGCGATTCTCGCCATGTGCGAGGGCCTCGGCATGGATGTTGTCGCCGAAGGCATCGAAAAGGAGGCGCAGGCAAGCCGGCTCACCGAGTTTGGCTGCAATGCCGGGCAGGGCTTTCTGTTCGGCCAGGCGGCCGACGCCAACGCCACGCTCGGCTATCTGCGCGATGCGTTTCGTGGCGCAAGGCACGTCGACGCGCTGTAGCCATTCCCCTTATTCGGCGTAGGACGGCTATTCCACCGCCTCGACAGGCGGGAATGCTTTTGGCCGCTCATGCTTCTGGCATGGGGCTTGTCTTTGTGCTTTCCATGGAGTGGCAACGACGGGAAGAGAAGCGCCATGATGCCATCGGCGAAATTTTCCGATCTTGAAGGTGCGTCCGTGCTGATCACCGGAGGCGGCTCCGGCATCGGGGCGGCATTGACCGAAGGGTTTGCACGCCAGGGTGCGCGGGTTGCCTTCATCGACATTGCCGAACAGGAGAGCCGGGCCTTGTGCGACCGTCTCGAAACGGCGCTCGGCCTGCGGCCGCTGTTCCTTGAAGCCGACCTGCGCGACGTCGGCGCCCTGCGGGCAGCGGTGGCATCGGCGGCGGCGGCGCACGGCCCCGTGACGGTGCTCATCAACAATGCGGCTTTCGACGATCGCCATGCCGTGGAGGATGTCACCGTCGACTATTGGGACGACAATCAGTCGATCAATCTGCGCCCGCATTTCTTCACCGCGCAGGCGGTCGCCCCGGGCATGAAGCAGGCCGGCAAAGGGTCGATCATCAATTTCACATCGACCTCGTTCCTCATCAACCATCCCGACATGCCCTCTTATACGGCTGCCAAGGCGGGCATAATCGGGCTGACCAAGGGGCTAGCCGGTCACCTCGGCCCCCACGGTATTCGCGTCAATGCGGTCGCGCCGGGCTGGGTGATCACCGAACGACAGCGTGAGCTCTGGGTGACGGACGCGTCGCTCTCCGCGCATGTGGCCCGGCAATGCCTCCGCGAGGTCATGCTGCCGGAAGATTTGGTAGGTCCCTGTCTTTTCCTTGCTTCGGACGCCGCACGCATGCTGACGGCGCAGACGCTCATCGTCGATGGCGGCTTTTTGTGAGCGCGTGAAGGCGAGACGGCATCTCAGGTGGCTGACCGCAACCGGTTCGCAATGGGAGGAGACGATGGACAAGACCGGCGCCTCGATCCTGTCGGATCATGCCTGCGAGCTCGGTGAGGGGCCGACCTACGATCCGGTGACCGATACGCTGTTCTGGTTCGATATCCTCGGCCGGAAACTGTTGCGAAAGGCGATGGATGGCGGCGAGACGCTTGTGCAGGATCTGCCGGAGATGACCAGCGCGCTTGCCGTCATCAATGACGGCCACCAGTTGCTGCTGACCGAAAGCGGGCTTCACATACGCGACGTGAGCACCGGCGCGATCACCTCCTATTTCCCCATCGAGGCGGACAATCCGGCAACCCGCTCGAACGATGCGCGGGTGCACCCCTGCGGCGCGTTCTGGATCAGCACTATGGGCAGAAAGGCAGAGACGGGAGCCGGCTCGATTTACCGGTTTCTCAAGGGTGAGTTCCGCAAGCTCGTCGCCGACATCAGCATTCCGAATTCGATATGCTTTTCGCCGGACGGCTCGACCGCCTACTATACCGACACCAAGCGAAACATTCTGTTCAGGGTCGGCTGCGCGCCGGATACCGGACTGCCCATCGATGAACCGAAAGTGTTCTATGACCACGCCGGCAAGAAGGGCGGGCTCGATGGATCGGTGGTCGATGCCGATGGCGTCCTTTGGAATGCCTGCTGGGGCCAGGGCGTGCTCCACGCCTATAGCCCGCAAGGCAAGCGCATCCGCAGTCTGGCGGTGCCGGCGCGTCAGCCCTCCTGCCCAGCGTTCGTCGGCAGGAACGCCGATCGTCTCGTCGTTACTTCGGCCTGGGAGGGTATGAGCGACAAGGCGAGAAAGGCCGATCCGCATGCCGGCAAGACGTTTCTGCTCGACCTGCCGGTCAAAGGCCGTTTCGAACCGCGCGTGCTGATCTAGAGCCTTTCCGGATAACCCTGAAAGGCTCTATGCCTCTATCCGGCGTGTTTGAGGCTGAGGCCGCTCGCCCTGTCGAACAGGATCACCTTGCGCGGGTCCCAGCCAAGCCGGACGCTGTCTTCGAGCGCCACTTCGGTCCGGGCTGACACTGTGGCGCGCAGCACCGTGTCGCCGACCCGCAGCGTCAGGATTTTTTCGACGCCGTGATTTTCCACATCGTGCACCTTGGCCTCCACCAGCGCGCCGGATTCCAGATGCAGGTCTTCCGGCCGGATGCCGAAGACCAGTGGCCGGCCGTCGGTGGCGGCTTTCGCGCCGCCTTCAAAGGGCAGTTCCAGGGCGTTCGGCGTCACGACCGCATTGCCGCCGCGCAATTCGCCGTCGAGCAGGTTCATCGGCGGCGAGCCGACGGAGCGAGCGACGAAGGTGTTCAGCGGGTTGTTGTAGATTTCCTGCGGCGTTCCGGCCTGCACCAGATGACCGTCATTGAGCACGCCGATCTTGTCGCCCATCGACATAGCCTCGATCTGGTCGTGGGTGACGAACAGGAAGGTCGCGCCGAGGTTGATCTGGAGGTTCTTGAGCTCGGTGCGCAGCGCCTCGCGCAGCTTGGCATCGAGTGCCGAAAGGGGTTCGTCCATCAGGAAAACACGCGGCTTGCGCACGATGGCGCGGCCAATCGAGACCCGTTGCATTTCGCCGCCCGACAACCGATCCGTTTTTCGATCGAGCAGATGTTCGATGCGCAGGGTCCTGGCGACGCGGGCGACCCGCTCGTCGATTTCCCTTTGTTCGAGCCGGCGGATTTTCGGTTTCAGCGGAAATTCGAGATTTTCGCGCACCGTATACCGCGGATAGAGCGAATATTGCTGGAGAACAAGCGCGACATCGCGTTCGGCCGCGCCCCAATCGCCGACATTGACGCCGTCGATGAAGATGTCGCCCTGGTTGGGTGTTTCGAGACCGGCGATAATGCGGAGCGTCGTCGTCTTGCCGGCTCCGGTCTGGCCGAGCAGAACGAAGAATTCGCCATCCGCGATTTCCAGGTCAAGGCCTTTCAACGCCGTGTGCGAGCCGAATTTCTTGGTGATGTTCCTCAACTGGATATGGGCCATCACAACTTCACCCCGAGCGAATTGCCGCTTGCCGTATCGAAGAAATGCGCCTGAGCCGGATCGATGTGGGCAAACACCCTTTCATCGGAGGGTGCGACGAGGCCGCTGCTGGTGCGGGCGCGCAGCATTTGCGAACCGACCTTGAGGTCGACGATGTCGTAGGAGCCGAGCGGTTCGACGATATGGACCTGGACCGGCAGGAAACCATCCCTTTGCTCACGCGCCACGGTCACGCCCTCCGGGCGGATTCCGAGCGCAAGGGCTCCGTTTACGGCGTTGCCTGCCTGAAGCCTGGCGAGCAGTTCGCTCGGGAAGGCAAAGCCCTGTCCGGCGCCGTCAAGGATCACGCGCGCCTTACCCGCGTCCTCCGAAACCGAAACCGGCGCGACGTTCATGACCGGGCTGCCGACAAATTGCGCGACGAACAGATTGGCCGGATCGGCATAGACCTCCATGGGGCTGCCGACTTGCTGGAGCACGCCTTCATGCATGATGACGATGCGGTCGGCCAGCGACATCGCCTCGACCTGATCATGCGTCACATAAATCGTCGTCGAACCCTGTTTCATATGCAGGCGCTTGATTTCGGCGCGCATCTCCTCGCGCAGCTTGGCATCCAGCGCCCCGATCGGCTCGTCCATCAACAGCGCCTTGGGACGGCGCACCAGTGCGCGGCCGATGGCCACGCGCTGCATGTCGCCGCCTGAAAGGGCAGACGGCCGCTTGGCGAGCAGATGCGTGATCCGCAGGGTTTCGGCGACGCTTCGCACCTCGCTGTCCACCTCGGCCCTGCTTTTGCGCGTCGCCTTCAACGGAAAGGCGATGTTTTCGAACACCGTCATATGCGGATAGAGCGCGAAGGACTGGAAGACGAAGGCGATGTCTCGGTCCGAGGCCTTCATGTGCTGGACGCGCCTGCCATCGATCAATATGTCGCCGCGATCGATGGATTCGAGCCCGGCAATGGCGCGAAGCGTCGTCGTCTTGCCGCAACCCGACTGGCCGAGCAGCACGACGAACTCGTTGTGGTCAACGACCAGGTTCAGGTCCTTGATGACTTGAACCGGACCGAAGAATTTCTCGACCCCGCGAAGTTCGATCTGCGTCACTGCTGAGCACCCTGATCTGCTTGCGTCTCCGGCGGAATCTTGGAGGCGATCATGAAGCCGACGAGGCCGATGAGAATGATCGTCACGCCGTAGCGATGCAGGAACAGGTTCCACGGCTGACATAGTGCCGCGATGCCGAACACCATCATGAGGATCGTGCCGGGCTCGAGATATTTCCGGTTGAATGCGCGAAAGCTCATTTGCGGATCGCTCCGAACGACATGCCGCGCAGCAGGTGGTTGCGCAAGAGGAACGTGAAGATCGCAACCGGCAGCAGGAAGAGGAAGGTGCCTGCGGCGATGACCGTCCAGTCCGGCAGGCCCGAGCCGACCTGCGAGGGAATGAAAGGCGGAGCGGTCTGTGCCCTGCGGTTGGTCATGATCAGCGCGAAGGCATATTCGTTCCAGGCCGTTATGAAGCAGAACACGGCCGTGGCGGCGATGCCGGTTGCCGCTTCCGGCAGCACGATCTTGAAGAAGGCCTGCATGCGCGTATAGCCGTCGACCAGCGCCGCTTCTTCGTATTCCTTTGGGATTTCGTCGATGAAGCCCTTCATCAGCCACACCGAGAAGGAAAGATTGAACGCGGTATAGAGGATGATCAGGCCCCAATGCGTGTCGTTCAGTCCGACTGCCCGGTACATCAGGAACATCGGGATCGCGACCACCACCGGCGGCAGCATGCGGGTCGAGAGTATGAAGAAGAGGAGGTCCGCCTCACCCTTGACCCTGAAGCGGGAGAAACCGTAGGCGGTGAACGTGCCCATGCCGACCGCCAGGATGGTCGAGGTGATCGCCACGATGAGGCTGTTTATGAAACGGCTGGGATAGCCCGAGAGCTGGATTTCACCGCGTCCCGAGCGTACCACCTTTTCGCCGCCGTCGAAGATCAGCCGCTCCCACCAGGGCGCTGCCTCATAGACTTCGGGCGGCACCGGCTCGCGCAACTGGGAGCGCTTGGTGAACAGCTTGACGAAGGGTGATATTTCCGGCGTGAAAACGACGGTCGGCGGTATCGTCGTGGCCAGGTTGCGCGGCTTGAAGGCGGTCGAGGCGATCCAATAGATCGGCGCCAGGAAGATAAGCGTAATGACAAGGACGCTGACGATGGCGAGCCGGTTTAGAGCGACTTCGCCGGGTGTCTTGACGGCGGCCATCAGCGCTCCTTCACCTTGTTGAGGTATTTTACGTAGATGTTGGTGATCGCCAGAACCATGATCAGCACGATGTAGGCGAGCGCGCAGGAGCGTCCGGTCTGCCATTCCTGGAACGCCATCTTGTAGAGCCGGATCGAAATCACCTCGGTCGTCGGCTGGCTGGACAGGATATAGGCGAGGTCGAAGGTCTTGAACGCCTCCATGGTGCGGAAGATGATCGCGATCATCAGGATCGGCGCGACCAGCGGCAGCGTGATGCGGAAGAAGGTGTAGAGCGAACCGGCACGATCGATCGCCGCCGCCTCGTAAAGATGCTTGGGCACCGCCGACAGGCCGGCCAGCGACAGGAGCATGACGAAGGGCGACCACATCCAGATGTCGGTGATGGCGATCGCGTAAAGCGCCATGTCGGGATTGGCGAGCCATTCGAAGGAGCCGAGGCCAAGCACATAGTTGATGATGCCGAAGGAGGGGTCGTAGAGCAGTTTCCAGAACAGCCCGACCACCGCCATGGACAGCATCATCGGCAAGAGCAGCAGCGTGGTCAGCAGGCCCTTGAAGGGGATCTGCCGGTTGAGCAGCAGGGCCACGCCGAAGCCGACGACAACTTGTCCGACGACCGAAACGATGACGTATTTGGCGGTGATGGCGAAGTTCGACCAGATGAAGGGGTCGTTCAGGAGGTCGCGGTAGTTCTGCAGCCCGACGAAATTGGCTGGCGCATTGGTGGAGGCGCGAAAGTCTGTGAAGGAGTAATAGAGCGAATAAAGCAGCGGGAAGATGTTGAAGACGATCAGGAACAGGATCGTCGGAATGATGAAGAGATTGCGGATCGACAAGTCGCTCATACCGCGGGCGGCGGCGCGCGATGCGGGATCCAGCGTGGCCATGACGGTTGTGGTCAAGAAACTCTGCTCCCGTGCAATCCGTTTCTCGTTTCCGCCGGCGGGCCGCTCGACTGCAACGCGCCTTTCCAGCGCGACAGCCTTTGCTACCTGAACTGGCGAATGAGGGGCCGCGGACGCCCCCTCCCGCCCGCCGCCCGTTAATTGAGGCGGCCGTATTTCTTGAAGGTCGCGGTCCAGTCGGCCGCCAGTGCGTCCAGCGTCTCCTTCGCTGTTCCTTCGCCGCCGACGATGTGCGGATAGATGCGCTGGTTCAACTGCTGCAGCAGCTCGGCGTATTCCGGCACCGCCCAGAAATCCTTGACCTTGAACATGGTCTCATAGAAGGCCTTGTTGTAGGGCGTGGCGTTCTGGAACTCCTCCGACTGAAGCACGGCTGCGCTGCAGGTGTAGCCGCCGAGTTCGGCCCAGCGTTTCTGGGTCTCGTCCTTGATGAACCATTCGAGGAATTTCATCGCCTCTTCCTGGTTCTGGGAATAGGAAACGATAGAAATGCCTTGCCCGCCGAGAGCGGCATACTGGTCGCCGCCGGGTCCCGCCGGGTTGGCGAAGAAGCCGGTGTTCTTGGCGTGGGGGTTGGTCGCCTCGTTGAGCAGCGAGGGGAAGAAGGCGAAATAATTCATGCTCATCGCCGCCAAGCCTTCGGTAATGGCCTGGTTGTTCTCGACGAAGAAGGTCTTGGCCCAGCCCGGAGGCGTGAAGGCATAAAGGTCCCGGTAAGCGTCAAGTGCCGCAATCGCCTTGTCGGAATTGATGATGCCGTCGACCTGGTAGGTTTCCATATTGCCGAGATCGCCACCGAAGGAGAACAGGGCATTCTCAAAGCCCATGGCCATCGCGTCATAGGAATTGTCGGTGTAGATGGCGATGCCGTAGCGTTTCTCGTCCGGGCGATGGAAGAATTCGGCGATGTCGCGCAATGCCTTCCAGTCTTTCGGAGGCGCGAGATCGTATCCGTATTTGGCCTTGAAGGCCTCCATCTCCTTCGGGTCTTCGAACCAATCCTTGCGATAAGACCAGCCGACGGCATCGCCCTCGAGCGGAATAGCCCAATATTTGCCGCTGTTTCCCGGATATTCGGCGTAGTATTTGACCGTGGCCGGGGCCATCACCTCGCCGAGATTGTGTTTCTTGAAGAAGTCGGTGAGGTCGACATAGTGGCCGCCGGTCGAGGCGGCGCCCAGCCATTGGGAATCGCCCACCACCATGTCATATGCGTCGCCCTTGGCGTTGAACTCGGTGAAGGTCTTGGTCTGGAAATCGGCCCAGGGGGTGGTTTCGACGGTTATCTTGACGCCGGTTTCGGCCTCATACTCGTTGACCAGTTCCTGGAGGTAATTGGCCGGATCCCATTCGGCCCAGAAGATTGTGAGTTCCTGCGCGAATGCCGATGTGCCGCAGGCAAGCGATAGGCCGATGCCGGCAAGCATGCCGGTCAATGTCTTGCGCATCACGATTTCCTCCCTTGTGCGTACTCTACCTTCTCGTTGCGAGCCGCCTTGCGCGGTCTTGGGTGATGTTGATTGTCGCCGCCGATGGCGCGACCCTTCTCGGCTGGTCCTGAACCGATTTGGCGCAATGCCGAAATCCGCTCCTCCTGACCCAATCTGGTAGTACCAATCTGCGAGGGTCGTCAAGTGCTTTCTGCCCCACGTCGAACCCCTCGACAGGTGAAATCCTGTCGTTCAATTCTTTTTCCTTTGCAGCATGTATATGCATGGCGTTTTCAGCTAAAGAGCCGACAAATAGACGCAAGCCGATCTTGTAATCTGGTCTAACCAGTTTACGCCCATTCTGTTAGTCGGCGTCCGCAATCTGCCTACGGATTCGCGGTTCCTCGCCGATCACGGCGCGGATCAGAGTCCGGCTTGCGCGCAAGCTCGTTGGAGCGTTTGCCGGTGGAAACAGCGCTCGCCGAGCAGAGGCGGAAATTCGAGGCCATCTCCTTCTGACGCTCACGAGTCGAGGGCCGGCTACATCATCCCGCCCCGGTTCCAGTCGCGCCCGCGCTCGCCGAACATTTCACAGCCTTCCTCGGTGACGGCGATCGTATCTTCCAGCTTGATGAAGCCACGCGTCGGGTGGAGCATGGTGGTTTCAACGGAAAGCACCATGCCGGGCTCGAGCGGCCGCGCCGCGTCGACACCCTCATAGGCGACCGGATGGTTGGTCATCAGGAATGGCGCCTCGTGGCTGATCAGGCCCATTCCATGGGCGAAGAAATCGGTGAAGGCTGCGACCGGCGAGGCCTTCAGCACGCTTTCGGCATGGGCGATCATGTCGCTGCCGAGCGCGCCGGCGCGGCAATGCGAGAACGCCGCCTGCTGCACCGTATCGATTTGGGCGAGCAGGTCCTGCAACTCCTGATCCGGCTCGCCCAGCACGCCCATGCGGCAAAGATCGCCGATATAGCCATGATAGTTGCCGCCGGAATCGAGCGACAGCACCTCGCCCTTCTGCCAGGTCTGAGGCGAAACGGCACGGTTGTGACTGGAGCCGATGGTCAGGAGGCAATATTCGAACTGCAGTCCGCGATTGGTTTCTGCCCGTCGCAGCGCATCGACGATTTCCTGCTTGCTTGCGCCTTCTTCGCTGCAGGCGAAGACCGCCAGCATCGAATCGGTGATGAGTTCCGAGGCCCGGCGCAGCTTGGCCAGTTCATCCGGCGTCTTGATCGCGCGCAGGCGCTCCAGCGTCGAGGTCGCATCGACCAGCGTGGCGCCGTCGAGTTCCCGCTGAAGCGCGGCATGTGCGTCCGACGGCATGAAGGGCGCTTCGATGCCGATGCGCGCGCCCTGGCAGCCGATCGTTTTCAGATGGGCGGAGGCGAGGGCGGCTGCATCCAACGTTCCCCAGGTCGCCGTCTGGAGGTTCGGTGTCCAGAACGGATGGTTCTGGTGCTCACCCCCTTCCATGCGGTTGCCGATATAGGCTGCATGGTCGGGCCGGCCCTTTTCATAGATCAGGACTGGCAGATAGCGGCTATGGCCGATCGCGTCCATGGCGGAGAAGAAGATGAATTTGTAGCCGCCGAGCAGATATTGGACATTGTGTTTCGAGGTGGCGAGGAGAACGTTGATGCCGGCCTCCTCCATGAGGCGGTCGAGGCGTGCGTGGTCGAACGGT
This sequence comes from Borborobacter xinjiangensis, assembly GCF_047739745.1. Taxonomy (NCBI): domain Bacteria; kingdom Pseudomonadati; phylum Pseudomonadota; class Alphaproteobacteria; order Hyphomicrobiales; family Phyllobacteriaceae; genus Borborobacter; species Borborobacter xinjiangensis. Next base: position 80,779 of record NZ_JBLLVA010000023.1, read on the forward strand.
ATCCCGGCCGGCCGGGCGGTTTCGGCGCTTGCATTCATGGCGTTCCTCCGTGGAGGCAGGATGCCACGCGGCAAAATGAAGGTCCACCGGCCGATGGAGTCGCTTTTTCGCTCCGTTAAAGGCTGGTCTTATGAGTTTTCTCCGAATCGGTGCCTTGATGGTTTGTCGCCTGCGGGCCTCGACCACCCGCAGGCGACGAGAGGGGACGGATCGTGCCGAGGCCGGTCTACTGGACCG
>NZ_JBLLVA010000024.1:0-73237 GCF_047739745.1 Borborobacter xinjiangensis
TACGGTGTCGGCGGACGCCGCGACACGCGGCTCGTTCGTTTCGATCTCACGCGGAATGAAAATCGTTTGCCGCACCGCATGCCCCCCCATTGGCTGAGACTTGACTGGACGCGGAGAACCCCGCGACAGCTAAGGAATTTTATCAGGTAATGTGCGTCGGCAATCCGCGGATCAGATAGCCGACAACGCCGCAGATCACCAAAAACAGGACCGTCGCTGAGATGAAGCCGGCACTGGTGAAGAAACCGAACGCCATGGCGATCAGAAGCGCCACGCAAACGAGCGTGCCATATTTGGACAACGTGATAAACAGAGCATAAGTGCGCTCGTGCTCGGAATAGTCCATGTCGGCGCCCATTTCCACTGGACCGCTCGGCATATGATCAGCCATCGAGATTCCCTCCGAAAACTTTCTCAGCGCACATAGCGAAAAGCAACGCGGAGGGCAATGGACAGGACGCCGCAACGTCAGCAAGGTCCTGAAATCTAAATTCGTTTCACATAATGAAAATCAGCTTCATTCCATGAAACAACGAAGCGCGTTCAAGCGAGCCAGCGCTTGCGCCGCTTGTAATGCTTGACGTTCTTGAACGACTTTCGGCCCTCGCCGCCGACGCCGAGATAGAACTCCTTGACGTCCTCGTTTTCGCGCAGCGCCTGGGCCTCACCATCGAGCACGATGCGTCCTGATTCCAGGATATAGCCGTATTTGGCGTAGCGAAGCGCCACATTGGTGTTCTGCTCGGCAAGCAGGAAGGACACGCCCTGATCGACATTGAGCTTCTTCACGATCTCGAAGATTTCCTCGACCAGTTGCGGCGCAAGTCCCATCGAAGGCTCATCCAGCAGGATCATCCTGGGCCGCGACATCAGCGCGCGACCGATCGCCGTCATCTGCTGCTCGCCGCCTGACGTATAGCCTGCAAGGCTTGTGCGTCTTACCTTGAGGCGCGGAAAATATTCATAGACCAGTTCGAGATCGGCGCGGATGGCGGCGGCACCATCGCGCCGGGTGAAGGCACCAGACATCAGATTGTCTTCGATCGACAGATGGCCGAAGCAATGTCGCCCTTCCATGACCTGGATGCAGCCGCGCCGCACCAACTGGTTGGGCGACAGCGCCTGCACCTGTTCTCCCCCGAAGACGATGCTGCCCTTCGTCACCTCGCCGCGCTCGGCGCGCAGCAGGTTGGAGATCGCCTTCAGCGTCGTCGTCTTGCCCGCGCCGTTGGCGCCCAGAAGCGCGGTGATGCCGCCCTTCGGCACCGACAGCGAAACGCCTTTCAGGACCAGGATGACGTGATCGTAGATCACCTCGATATTGTTGACCGAAAGGATCGGAGATGCGGTTTCGAGCTCGGATGCTGTGGCGGTCATGGCAGTGTTCTAAGCCCTTGCTGAGTTGTGCCGACGACGCGGCAGCGATCCTTCTCCCCGTTGACGGGGGGGGAAGATGCCGGCAGACAGATGAGGGGCGGCGCTGACATTGCAACCTTGGCGTTGCCCCTCATCCGGCTCTTCGAGCTACCTTCTCCCCGTAAACAGGGAGAAGGAAGAAGCGCTACATCTTGCACTCTTCGTTGATCGGCCAGGGCGCATTGGCATCGGCATATTTCTTCGCCTCGACCTCGACCAGCGGCTGGATCATCTCCTGATCGGCGCTGAGCAGTTCGGAGACCTTGGTGAACTTGGCGCCGTCCCATTGCAGCATCCAGGCCCCGGCGTGGCCCGCATGGTTGGCGCATGACGTCGAGAATGGACCGACCATGCCGCTCATGCCGATTTCGGCAAGCCGGGCCTCGTCGAGCTTCAGGTTCTCAAGCCCCCAGCGAAGCTGCTCGGCATTGATAACCTTGGTGTCGAAATGCTCCTGCGCGGCCCTTATGCCTTCGACCACGATCATCGAGATCACCACGCCGCGTTGATAGAAGACATAGTCGAACTCGGACGGGTCGAGCATCGACTTGCCGGCGTCGAGGACATATTTCTTGATGTCCTGCATGGTCTGCGAGCCGGATTCCGGGAAGCTCCAGGAAAGCGAGCGATAGCCCTTGCCGGCTTCACCCAGTGCCTTGAGGTCTGCGTCGCTGCCCGACCACCAAATGCCGACGAACTTGTCCATCGGGAACTTCGTCTTGGCAGCCTCCGTCAGCGCACCGGCATTCATCGCCCCCCATCCCCACATCAGCACGAAGTCTGGCCGTTCGCGGCGGATCTGCAGCCACTGGGCCGACTGGTTCTGCATTTCCTTCACCCCGACCGGGATCGGCAGCAGCGTGAAGCCGTATTTGTCGGCATAGGCCTGGAGCAGCGGGATCGGCTCCTTGCCATAGGGCGCATCGAGATGCAGCAGCACGATCTTCTTGCCCTTGAGACTGTCGAGATTGCCTTCCGAGATGTTCTTCAGGATCATCGAGGCGCCGTCCCAATAGGAAGCCGGCGGGTTGAACGCCCACTGGAACACCCTGCCGTCGGCCATCGGCGAGAAGCCATAGCCGGGCGCCAGGATCGGCACCTTGTCGACGTTCGATTTAGGGAGAACCTGAAGCGTGATGCCGGTCGACCAGGGCTGCGTCACGATGCTGGACGCCTTGGTCTTTTCGTAGCATTCGGCGCCTTTCTCGGTGTTGTAACCGGTTTCGCACTCGTTGTAGTTGATCTTGACGCCATTCACGCCGCCATCGCGCTCATTGAGCATGATCATATAGTCGCGCTGCCCGTTCATGATCGGCGTGCCGGTCGCCGCGAACGGGCCGGTCCTGTAAGACATGTTGGTCACCGTGACCGCATCCTCGGCCATGGCGCCGGGCACGCCGCCGAGCGCCAGCGCCGCCGAAAGCAAGGCCGACTTCATCAGAGCTTTCTTCATTCCTTTTCCTCCACCTAGGTCGTAGTGACGACTTAACGACTGGCTGCCCGCTTCAATGCGGGAACGGCCATATGATGAGCTTCTCGCGCGCAATCGCCCACAGCCTCGCCAGCCCGTGCGGCTCGAGAATGAGAAAGCCGATGATGACGGCTCCCACGATCATCGTGTTGAGATGCTCGACCAGCGCCGGCTCGAGCGGCAGGCCGAGCGCGCGCGGCACGATGCTGAGCAAGACCGGCAGCGCCACGATCAGGATCGCGCCGAGATAGTTGCCGAGGATCGAACCCATGCCGCCGATGATGACGATGAAAAGCACGCGAAACGACAACGGAATGTCGAACAGCACCGGCTCGGCCGCGCCCCGCCACAGGAACACGAACAGCGCACCCGAAACCCCGACGATGTAGGAGGAGACGGCAAAGGCCGAAAGCTTGGCCTTCATCAGGTTGATGCCGACGAGCTCGGCGGCGATATCCATGTCGCGCACCGATTTCCAGATACGCCCAATGCGCCCGCGTGTGATGTTGATCGAAAACCAGGTGATCAGACAGACCACCAGCAACACGAAGTAATACTGCACGATGGCCGTCGCATTGGGGCCGACCACGGGCACCCCGAACATGGTGATGGTCGGCACCTGGATCGCCCCGGACGAATTGTAATTGTATAGCCATGCCCATTTTTCGAACAGCCAGACCAGAAAGAACTGCGCGGCAAGCGTGGCGATGGCGAGATAAAACCCCTTGATACGCAGCGACGGCAGCCCGAAGACGACGCCCACGGCGGCGGCAAAAAACCCCGACAGCCCGATCGCGATCAGGATGTTCATTTCCGGGAAGATCGTGATCAGCTTGTAGCAGGCATAGGCGCCGACCCCCATGAAGGCGCCGGTGCCGAGCGACAACTGGCCGGCATAGCCGGTCAGAATGTTGAGGCCGAGCGCCGCCAAAGCATAGATCAGCACCGGGATCAGCAGCGCCTTGAAGATGAACTCGTTGGCCGTGGCCGGCAGAACCACGAAGGCAAGAACCAGGATGAAACCCAGGAGCCAGGCATCCTGCTTGACCGGAAACAGCGCGTGATCGGCGCGATAGGACGTCTTGAACTGGCCAACCGTGCGGTAGAGCATCAGGTCACACCCGCTCGATGATCTTTTCGCCGAACAGACCCTGCGGCCGGAACAGGAGCACCAGCAGGGCAAGCACGAAGGCGAACCAGGTTTCGGTGTTGCCGCCGAGCAGCGGCTGGCCCCAATAGATTTCGAACAGCTTTTCCAGGATGCCGATTGCCAGCCCGCCGACGATCGCCCCGGTCACCGATTCCAGCCCGCCGAGCATCAGAACCGGGAGCGCCTTGTAGGCGATGACTTCGAGTGCGAACGAGACGCCGGCGCGCGCGCCCCAGGCAATGCCGGTGGCCAGCGCAATGACGCCGGCGATGAACCACACCAGCACCCAGATGGTCGAAAGCGAAATGCCGACCGAAAGGGCGGCTTGATGGTCATCGCCGAGCGCGCGGATGGCGCGACCCATCCGCGACTTGTTGAGAAAGAGCAGCAGGCCGGCGACCAGAAGCCCGGCGCCGATCACCGCCGTGAGGTCCTTCTGCTCGATGGAAACAAAGCCGCCGAACGGCTCGAACTCGAAGCTCCCGGTTGGGATATACAGTTGCTCGGTGATCATCATCTTGTTTTCGCCGCCGAAGATGATCTCGCCGAAGCCGATCAGGAACAGCGTGATGCCGATGGTGGCCATGAACAGGATCAGGTCGGGCTGGTTGACCAGCGGCCGCAGCACCGCCCGCTCGATTGTCACGGCAAGCAGGAACATGACCACAAGAGTCAGTGGCACAGCCAGTAGCGCCGGCACGCCGGCTTCGTAGATGGCGATCAACGTCAACGCCGCAAATACCACCATGATGCCCTGCGCGAAGTTGAAGATGCGCGAGGATTTGTAGATCAGCACGAAGCCGAGGGCGATCAGCGCATAGAGCACGCCCGCGACGAGCCCTTCCCACAGCACCTGAAGCAGGAAATCCGGGGCGCCCGCCATATCGGCGAACGGCTTGACCAGAATGGAGTTCAGAAATTCCATCAACAGTTTCCCCCGATAGCCAATATCTGCCCATCACCCCCCTCTGGCCTGCCGGCCATCACCCCCTCAAGGGGGGAGATTACGTCGATAAGCCAGAGGGGAATGACCAAGGGCGCGAACATCGATTTCCACCCTATCCTGCGAGTTGCGGGAACAGGCCGACCAAGCCGACGAGGATGAGATAAAGGGCGACGATGTAGTTGAGCAGCCGCGGCATCACCAGGATCAGCACGCCCGCGATCAATGCGATGAGCGGCGTAAGCGTGAGGGCCGAAATGGTCATGTCGAGTTCCTTTCAATGCGCGACGCCGAGATAGGCATCGATGACGTTCTGGTTGGACTTGACGACATCGGGCGTGCCGTCGGCAATCTTCTTGCCGTAGTCCAGAACGACGACCCGATCGGAAAGGTCCATGACGACGCCCATATCGTGCTCGATCAGCGCGATGGTGGTGCCACGCTGGCGGTTCACGTCGACGATGAAGCGGCTCATGTCCTCCTTCTCTTCCAGGTTCATGCCGGCCATCGGCTCGTCCAGCAGCAGCAGCGACGGCTCCATGGCCAGCGCCCGGCCAAGCTCGACGCGTTTTTGCAAGCCGTAGGGCAAGCGGCCGACCGGCGTGCGCCGGATATGCTCGATTTCGAGGAAGTCGATGATCTCCTCGACCTTCTCGCGGTGCTCGATCTCCTCGCGCAGCGCCGGCCCGTGCCACAGCATCTGCCAGAACATGTTGCGCTTCATCATCACCGAACGTCCGGCCATGATGTTGTCGAGCGTCGACATGCCCTTGAACAGGGCGACATTCTGGAAGGTTCTGGCAATGCCCTGCCGGACGGCGTGGTGAGGCTTCATCGCACGCCGCTCGTCGCCGCGAAATACGATGGTGCCCTTTTGCGGTGTGTAGAAGCCGTTGATGACGTTGAGCATCGAGGTCTTGCCGGCGCCGTTCGGCCCGATGATGGCGCGTATCTCACCCTTCCTGACGTCGAAGGAGATGTCGGTGATCGCCTTGACCCCACCGAAGGAGAGCGAAACGTTGCGTACATCCATCAGGAGATCGCCGGGCGCGATCCCGTCATCTGGCGCCGCAACGACCAGCGGCTCGGGATGCGGGTTCATTCGGCCGCCTCCCTGACCGGCTGCGCGAGGGCATGGATTTTGGCATCCATGATGCGCACCGTGGCGCGGACCGTTCCCTTGCGCCCGTCCTCATAGGTCATTTCGGTCTCGATATATTGCTCGGTAGAGCCATCGTAGAGCGCGGTAACCAGCGGCGCATAGCGCTCGGCAACGAAGGCGCGGCGCACTTTCAGCGTGCGAGTCAGTTCGCCGTCGTCGGCGTCAAGTTCCTTGTGGAGCACAAGGAAGCGCCGGATCTGCGCGCCTGCCATCATCGGCTCCTTCGACAGGCGGAGATTGGTCTCGTCGACATGCCCGGCGATGATCTTGTAGACCTCGGGATGACCCGCCAGTTCCTGATAGGAAGCATAGGCGATATTGTTGCGCTCGGCCCAGTTGCCGACCGCCTGCAGATCGATGTTCACGAACACCGCGACAAAATCGCGTCCATTGCCGAAGGCGACGGCTTCCTTGATGTTGGGAAAGAATTTCAGCGTGTTCTCGATGTATTTCGGCGCAAACAGCGCGCCGTTGACGAGTCTGCCGACATCCTTGGCGCGGTCGATGATCTTGAGTTGGCCGTCCTTGTCGAAGAAGCCGGCATCCCCGGTCTTGACATAGCCGTCCTCGGTCAGCGTCTCGGCAGTGGTCTCCTCCTGCCTGAAATAGCCCGAGAACATGCCCGGTGAACGGAACTGCACTTCACCGGCATCGGTGATACGGATATCGACATTGGGCAGTGCCGGCCCGACCGCATCGGCGCGCACATGGCCGTCTTTTTGCGCCGTGACATAGAGAAACGCTTCGGTCTGCCCGTAAAGCTGCTTGAGATTGATGCCGAGCGAGCGGAAGAACGAGAACAGGTCCTCGCCGATCGCCTCACCCGCCGTATAGGCCACGCGGATATTCGACATGCCGAGCGTGTTGCGCAGCGGGCCATAGATGAAGAAGCGGCCAAGCGCATAGGAAAGTCTTGCCGCCAGCGGCACCGGCCGCCCCTCGAGGATCGCTTCGCCATAACGGCGCGCCACCCCGACATAGTGCGAGAACAGCTTTCGCTTCAGCCAGCCGGCATCTTCCATGCGAATGGTGACGCTGGTCAACAGGCTCTCGAAGATGCGCGGCGGCGCAAAATAGAAGGTCGGACCGATCTCTCGCAAATCCTGCGCGACCGTTTCGGAGCTTTCCGGGCAGCACATGCAGAAACCGGATACATAGGCCTGGGCATAGTTGAGATAGTGGTCGCCAACCCAGGCCAGCGGCAGATAGGCAAGCACGCTGTCCTTCTCGGTCAGCTTGTCGAACTCCACGGTGTCGCGTGCCGCCTGGACCGCGTTGGCCGCCTTGATCATCACGCCCTTGGAGCGGCCGGTGGTGCCCGACGTGTAAAGCATGACCGAGATGTCGTCGCTGCTGGCTTCACGGATGGCCGCCTCCCAGCGGCCAGCGAGGCCCGGATCGGCTTTCATCAGCGCTTCGGCCTTCGCCTGTACGGCAGCAAAGTCGTGAAGCCCCTTGGGACTGTAGTCGCCAAGTCCGCGCGGCTCGTCGTAGATGATATCGGTAAGCAGCGGGATCTTGTCGGCGAAGGACTGGATCTTGTCGACCTGTTCCTGATCCTGCACCACGGCAAAGCGCACGCCCGAATGGTCAAGCACATATGCCATCTCTTCCGCCACCGCGTCGGCATAGACCGGCACCGGCACCGCACCCAGCGATTGGGCGGCGGCGAAACTCCAGTAGAGGCGCGGACGGTTGGCGCCGATCACCGCGATACGGTCGCCATGTTTCAGGCCGAGCGCTTGAAGACCGAGCGCGAAAGCGCGAATCTCGTCGAGTTGCTGGCTCCAGGTCCAGCTTTGCCAGATGCCATAGTCCTTGTGGCGCATGGCCGGCCGGTCACCGAAGCGCTGCGCGTTGAAAAGCAGGTATTTCGGAAAAGTATCGAGTGTCATGTCGGCGGCAGGGGCCGTCGCAAGCATGATCATGCTCCTCCCATCCGCATTCCCGCGTTCGCACCCATCATTGCACCAACCGATGCGGCGGCAAATCCCCAATCGGCCGCTGGCATGAAGTCAGGCTATTATCGAATCGCACGAACGATCAATGCGTCCCTTGACAGACAGGCCGGCAGATTGTCTTTTGAATGGGCGCTGCGTCTGGTCCTAGACCCGCAGCTTCTCAGTCACCATATTCGCCGAGCTTTTCAACGTCCGCGACGATGATGCGGCCATGCTCGCTGCTGATCAGCCGTTCCTGCTCCAGTTCCTGAAGGCAGCGATTGACCGCCGGACGCGAAAGCCTGGCCAGCAGCGCAAGCTCCTCCTGCGTGATCTCGATCACCGAGTTGACATGCGGATTGAGCACCGGATTGCACAGCCATGCCAGATTGCGGGCCACCCGCGCCTTCGGATCGAGCAGGTGTTCATATTCGGTGGAGGCGATGAATTGAGCCAGGCGCTCATTGAGCTGACGCACCAGGAAGCGGTTGAACCCGACGCTGTTCTCGTAGAGCCAGAAGAAGGTCGACCTGTTCATCATCAGAAGATGCGTGTCGCGTAGCGCCACCAGATCGTATTTGCGCGCCTCGTCCTTCAGCACCGAACCTTCGCCGAACCAACCGCCGGCGCCGATCAAAGGTTATCGGTTTGCCGCTGCGAGCGATCGCGCTCATCTTGATCAGGCCGGTGACGATGCCTGTCCAATAATCGAGCCGGTCGCCGCGATGGCAAAGATAACTGCCCTTGGTGAAATGCCTTTCAGAAACCCCGCGCTGCGCCTGCTCGATCTCCTCGGCAGTGAGTTCCCGGGCCCAGACCGTTTCCTGGACAAGATCGTTCCTGTTGTTCATCGATCCCCTGTGACGCTGGCAGCCGTCCGGAATTTATGGACAAGCGGTCCGGCCGTGACAAGGCAAGGTCGGTACCCTCGCCTGCCGGCTCAAGCGGCGTTGCTCAGATATTTCGCCGTCGGCAGAACCGTGAGCGGAGGCAACTCGCCGTCCTTGGGCTTCGAAAACAGCATACGCTGCTCCAGCGCTGTCGATTTGAAGAAGGGATAACGTGAGAAGGAGCGCTCGCGAATGGCGCTGACATCTGCCCTGTAGAGAACGACCTGGTAGTTCAAGCCGGGATAGGCGCGCATTTCGCCGATCTGCTTGGAACAGTATATGCGCTTGTAGAAGCCGGCATGCTCCTCGCGGATTGTCGACAGGCAGTAGGGCGCCTGGAAATAGAAGCAGGCCATGCCCGCCAGACGCAAGGTCAGATAAGGGATTTGCGGGAACACCCGCGACCATTCGAGGTCGGCGGCAAATCGGCTCGGATCGATGAAGGTCGCTCCCGATGCCAGCATCGGCCGCAGCACGTCGCCATAGACGGTGTTGGAGGGAGAGTGCGGAGTGGCACTGCAGACATGGTGTATGCGCAGCGTGCTGACCAGGTGACCGTCGATATAGATGCCGAATTTGTAGCAATTCGGGGCTTCGTCGAGATCGTCGTGAATGATCTGATTGGCGCTTTCCGACACCATGTCGGTCATCCGATAGGACTTGTATCGCAAGCGGTAGATGTCTTCGAGGTCTTCCCCCTTGTCGCAGCGCCGATATTCGGTTCGCTCCAACAACGCCGACACGTTTTGCGCAAAACGCGATACTTCCGGCGCGTCCTCTTCTTCCGTGCCGCGCCTTTCGCTGGCGCTCGCCCGCTCGGATGTCATGATTGTCCCCGTCCTCACCACCAGTGAAACTAGCCTCGGTCGATAATAAGTAAAGTTGAAACTACCGATAAAGTTATTTACCAAGCATTAAGGTTAACGAACAAAAGCGTGGCGGCTCGGGCCGAAACCGTGCCGTTCAGGTCGACAGGGCGCGCTCGGCCGCCTTGATGTCCTTGGCGAAGGGCCAGACCGTGCTCGACATCGTCTCGATGCCCGATGCGGTAAGCGCCGAGCCGAACAGGAAACCCTGAACGAGATCGGGCTTCACCTGAAGCGCCAGGATCTTGAGCTGCTCGAATGTCTCGACGCCTTCGACGGTGATCGAAAGGCCCAGCGGGCGCGACAGATTGACGATGCCTTTCAGCAGTTCGAGCGAACGCGAATTCTGCGCCATGTCGATCAGGAAGCTGCGGTCGATCTTGATCTTGTCGAGCGGAAGCTTGTGGAGATAGCTGAGGCTCGAATAGCCGGTGCCGAAATCGTCGAGCGCAATGCGTACGCCGAGTTGCTTTATTTCCTCGATATACTGGCGCGTCAGCGATTTGTCGTCGAGAAGGGCCGTCTCCGTCACCTCGATCTCCAGCCGGTGTGCGGCAAGGCCGGAAAGGGTGAGCGCGTCTCGCACCTTCGACACGACGTCGTAATGCCGGAAATCCTTGGCCGAAAGATTGACCGAGACGGTGATCTGCTCGGGCCATCCGGCACACTGCTCGCAGGCCGCCTGCAGCACGAAGGTGCTGATTTCCGAGATGATGCCCATCTCCTCGGCCAGCGGAATGAAGACCCCAGGTGAGATCGGGCCGAGATCGGGGTGATCCCAACGGCAAAGCGCCTCGCAGCTCGCAATCCGCATCGTCTCCATCGCCACGATCGGCTGGAAGACCACGCGCAGGCCTTTCGATTCCACGGCGCTGCGAAGATCGACCTTCAGGAGCTGTTTCGTGCGGAATGCCGCATCCATGGCCGATTCAAACAGCCGCCAGCCGTTCTTGCCCAGCTCCTTGGCCTTGTACAAGGCCAGATCGGCCTTGACGATCATGGCGTCGACATCGGTTTCCTTGACCCGCGACAGCACCGCGCCGCCGCTCGCCTGGATGCGCAGCGCGTGGCCGGCGACATCGACGTCGCCCTGCAGGCAGGCAAAAATCCGGTCGAGCATGCCGGCGAGATGGCTTTCGTCCTCGACGTTATCGAAGTAGATCATGAATTCATCGCCACCGAAGCGGCTGATCTTGACGTTCTCGCTGACGATATCCGTGAGCTTCTCCGCCACGGCATAGATCAGCCCGTCTCCGACAGGATGGCCGAGCGTGTCGTTGACGCTCTTGAAATCGTCGAGGTCGAGCACCGCCAGGCCACACAGCCTTTCAGGGTCACCTACTGCCATGAATTCACAGACCGTCTCGTGGAAATAGGCGCGGTTGGGCAATCCGGTCAGATTGTCGTAGCGCGCCATGAAACGGATTTTCTCTTCCGCCTCGACGCGCTGCGTCACATCTTCGAACGTGATCACTCCAAGATCCTGGCTGCCTTCCCGAGCCGAGAATTCATAGTGCTGGCCATTTGAGAAGGAGACCAGCACTTTGCGGTTGCGTCCCTCGCGCAGCGCGCGCGTCAACTGCCCCTCGACGTAACGCGATTCCTTGGCGGCAAGCATGCCGCCTGCAACGCTGCGCTTGAGAAGCGAGTGGATCGTGCGCCCAAGCAGCGCGTCCGGCGACTTCAACGACATCAGGTGCGCGGCCTCCGCATTGGCCACAAGAACCCGCCCGTCCGGCCCGAGCATCACCAGCCCGTGCGACATGGTGTTCAAGGCACGGTTGAAGCGCTGGGCAAGGTTGTTGGCCTTCTTCTGCTCCGACAGTGCGGCAAACAGAACTTCCCGGACCATGTCTGCGAAGCGCTTGATGGCGAACAGAAAGGGAGCGGAAAGCAGGCCAAGGATAACGTGGTAGATATCGCCGCGCAGGATGAAGCCGAGCGAGATCGGCCAGGTCATGCTCAGGATGAAGATCATCACCATGCGCGGCGAGCCATAATTTCGTCCGGCGATCGATGTCGCCGATGCGAGCGTCACGCAAACCGCCGCGATCTCGGCGAAATTGTCATGGGCGAAATAAATGCCGAAAAAGCAGAAAGTGCCCAGCATGAAGCCGTGCAACGAGCCGTAGAGAATATAGTCGTTCTCGCGGCGGCGGGCTTCCTCGCGGTCGACCGGCGGGGCGGCGCGTCTATATTTGCGGATGTTGTGCAGGCGGGCCGCGCCAACCAGAACCATGCCGGTGGCCAGCAAGATGTAGGCGGGGTCCCCGGTCTTCCAATAGACGAGCACGATCAGCAGCGTCTGGGCTATCAGACCTATCGAAAGCGTCAGACCGTCACGGAAAAGGGTTTCCACGAACGGAATATAGACGTCGACCGGAATCTCGTTTCTTCGTCTGTTCACTGTTGAGGCCCGTCCAGCGCAGCAGAAAATGGCATAGCCACCTTAAAAAAGGCTTATGGGCAGCGCGCGGCCCGTATGAGACAAAGGGTGAGGCATGGCTTGGCCGTCAAGCCGCATGACGGGAACCCTCATTCGGCCGCCTGAAGGATGGTTCTGTTTGCCGTTCCGTTCAGGCGCTCCAGCAGCCGGGTACGCTCGCCGGCGGCCCTCGCCACGCTCGCATCCTTCACGTGACCGAAGCCGCGGATAAGCTCCGGCACCGATGCAAGCGCGGCGGCCGCCTCGATCCTCCCCGCATCCAACGAATTACGGATAAGCTCGAGATCGCTTTCATATTGTGCAAGCAGGCCGCGTTCCATGCGCCGCTCTTGGGTGTAACCGAAGGGATCGAAAACCGTGCCGCGCAACCGCTTCATGGCAGCCAGGAAACGAAAACCCCTGAGCATCCACGGACCGAAACTCGACTTTCGCGGTTTTCCATCCGCCCCGCGTCGGCCGAGGATCGGCGGCGCCAGATGAAATTCCAGCCTGTCGTAATCCTCGAACTGCTCCCTCAACCGGCTCAGGAACGAACCGTCCGAATAGAGCCGAGCGACCTCATATTCGTCCTTGACCGCCATCAGCCTGAACAAATTTCTCGCCGCAGCCTCCGTGACCACGGTCGAGCCCGCCACCGCGTCGCCTTCTGCCTGTCTGATGTCGGCGATACGTTCGCTGTAGCGGCGCGCATAAGCGGCGTTCTGATAGGCTGTCAGAAACTCCGCCCGCCGGGCGATTATATCGTCCAGCGTGCGCGCGATCTTGACGTCCGACGGCCGCTCCGGCCGCTCGACAAGTGCGCGCACGAATTCGGGCTCATGCGCGGCACGGCGGCCCCAACGGAATGCGGCGATGTTCATGGCCACCGCCTGGCCGTTCAACTCGATGGCTCTCTCGATCGCCTCGGCCGTAAGCGGCAATCCGCCATGTTGGTAACCGAAGCCCAGCATGAACATGTTGGCGCCGAGCGAACTGCCGAACAGAGCCGTGGTGGTGCGCGTGGCGTCGAAGAAATGCGCGTGATCGTCGCCGGCGGCTTCACGAACAGCCTTCTTCAGCCGTTCGACCGGCAGCGAAAAATCCGCCGAGCGGGCGAACTCGCCGGGCATGATCTCGGCCGTGTTGACGACGAAGACGGTGTGGTTCTGCCGCACTGCGGCAAGCACCTTGCCCGCGCCGGAAACCACCAGATCGCAGCCGAGCACGAGGTCTGCCTTGCCGGCCGAAACCCGAATGGCGTGGATGTCCTCAGGCCGTGCGGCGATGCGCACATGGGTGAAGACCGAGCCACCCTTCTGCGCCAGCCCGGCCATGTCGATCATGCCGCAGCCCTTGCCCTCAAGATGGGCCGCCATGCCAAGGATGGCGCCGACGGTGACCACACCGGTTCCGCCTACGCCGTTGATGATGGAAGACCAACCCTTCCCGATTGGCGCCGACCGGGGCTCCGGCACGCCCTCCAGCGGATCGGCCTTGCCGGCGATACCTTCGGCCTTGCGTATCCTGGCGCCATGCACCGTCACGAAGGATGGGCAAAAGCCGTTGACGCAGGAAAAATCCTTGTTGCAGCCCGATTGATCGATCTTGCGCTTGCGGCCGAACTCCGTCTCGACCGGCTGGATGGAGACGCAGTTGGACTGCACGCCGCAGTCGCCGCAACCTTCGCAGACCAGCTCGTTGATGAAGACGCGCTTGTCGGGATCGGGAAACGCGCCGCGTTTGCGCCGCCGTCGCTTTTCGGCGGCGCAGGTCTGGTCGTAGAGCAGCACCGAAACGCCCTTGACCTCACGCAGCTCGCGCTGGACCTGATCGAGCTCGTCGCGGTGATGGATGGTCGCGCCCGCGGGAAACTCCGCCACGCCGCCATATTTTTCCGGCTCGTCGGTGACGATCGCGATGCGCCGTACGCCCTCGGCGTGCACTTGCCTGGCGATCATGTCCACGGTGAGGTTTCCCTCATGCGGCTGGCCGCCGGTCATGGCGACCGCATCGTTGTAGAGGATCTTGTAGGTTATGTTGGCTCCCGAGGCCAAGGCGAAGCGGATCGCCAGCACGCCGGAATGATTGTAGGTGCCATCGCCGAGGTTCTGGAAGATATGCTCCCGCTTCGAAAACGGCGCCTGCCCGATCCACTGCGCCCCCTCCCCGCCCATGGCGGTGAAGCCGATAGTCGAGCGATCCATCCATAGCGCCATGAAGTGGCAGCCGATGCCGGCGGCTGCAATCGATCCGTCCGGCACTCGCGTTGATGAATTGTGCGGACAGCCCGAACAGAAGAAGGGCGTTCGCGAAGCGACGTCGGTAGTCGTGGCAAGCATCGCCTGGAATTGTCTGAGCCGGCTGACATGGCCGGCTATTTCCTCCGAAGGGCCGATGACCTTCAGAATGCGTTCGCCGAGCGCGATGGCGATGTCGTTGGGGTCGAGCGAGCCTTTGGCCGGAAACAGCCAGCCGCCGCGCTCGTCTTTCTTGCCGACGATCGAAGGCTGCATGGCGGTGCCGTAGAGATTTTCGCGCAACTGCACCTCTATGAGCGAGCGCTTTTCCTCCACGACGATGACCATTTCGAGCCCGCGCACGAAATCGGCGACATGTTCGAAATCGAGCGGCCAGGGACAGGCTATCTTGAACAGTCTGACGCCGATCTCGTTGGCGCGCCTTTCGTCGATGCCGATGTCGTCGAGCGCCTGACGCACGTCGAGATAGCTCTTGCCGACGCTGATGATGCCGATTCTGGCGTTTCGGCCACCCGAATAGACGATGCGGTTGAGATTATTGGCGCGCACGAAGGCGCTGGCGGCGGCGCGCTTATACTCGTGCAGCCGCGCTTCCTGGCCGAGCATATCGATCTCGTGGCGGATGTTGAGCCCGCTTGGCGGCCTGTCGAATTCGGGCAGGACGATATCCAGCCGTTCGAGGGATGCATCCACCGATGCGGTCGATTCGATGTTGTCCTTCACGCATTTGATCGCCGTCCAGGTGCCGGAGAAGCGCGACATGGCATAGCCATAGAGCCCGTAGTCGATCAGTTCCTGGACGCCGGCGGGGTTGAGGATAGGCATCATGGTGTCGACGAACAGGAATTCCGTCGCATGCGCGTTGGTGGAGGATTCGGCCATGTGGTCGTCGCCCATCAGCGCAAGCACGCCGCCATGTTTCGACGAGCCGGCAAGATTGGCGTGGCGAAAGACGTCGCCGGAGCGGTCGACGCCCGGACCCTTGCCGTACCAGAGAGAAAACACCCCATCGTGCCGGCCTTCGCCGAGCAGCTCGGCCTGTTGCGAGCCCCAGCACGCCGTCGCCGCCAGCTCCTCGTTGAGCCCTGCCTGAAACACGATGTTCGACTGTTGCAGTTGCTGCTTGGCCCTCCACAACTGGAGATCGAGACCGCCGAGCGGCGAACCGCGGTAGCCGGAGACAAACCCTGCCGTATCGAGCCCGGCGCGCCGGTCGCGCTCGCGCTGCATCAGAAGCATGCGAACGATCGCCTGCGCACCGGAAAGGAATACGCGTTCCTTGGAGAGATCGAACTTGTCGTCGAGCGCGACGTCATGAAGCGTCATCGGGCAGTTCCTCCACGGCAACGATCAACGATTGGTTGATTCGGGCCAGCGTCAAGACAGGATAGCTTAATGTTGGCCTCCTTGCAGTCGAGGTCCAGTCTGACGCTTGGCCTGCAACGCTGCGGCCAGGCCTGCCCGCGGAAAATGCCCGCAAATGCGCCCAAACATCATGGACCATCGGCATCCATTGGCATAAGCCGTACCGGGTAGTGAGCCAACATGTGTTGACGCACACCTGCCTGTCGGAATACCGATTAAGCGCGGCAAGCTGGCGCAATCGGCAAAAGACCAGCGCGGGATATAATGGGAGGAATGCATGGCAGGGCTGATCGCTCTTTCCCGCCTCATCGACCGCGTGAATTCACTCATAGGCAGATGGGTATCCTGGATGATCCTGGCGGCCGTTCTGGTGAGCGCCGGGAATGCCGTCATCCGCAAGGTATTCAGCATGTCCTCCAACGCCTGGCTGGAACTGCAATGGTATCTGTTCGGCGCAGCCTTCCTGCTTGCCGCCGCCTACACGCTTCGGGAGAACGAGCACATAAGGGTCGACATCGTCTACGGCATGTTTTCCCGCCGCACCCAGCACTGGATCGATCTCTTCGGGCATGTCGTCTTCCTGATGCCGTTCGTCCTTCTGATGATCTTCTACCTCGTGCCTTACGTCGGCCTGTCCTACCGATCCGGAGAAATGTCGAACAATGCCGGCGGACTCATTCTGTGGCCGGCCAAGTCGCTGCTGCTGGTCGGCTTCGTCCTGCTCGGCGTCCAGGGAATCTCGGAGATCATCAAGAAGATCGCCATATTGCGCGGCGATATGGAGGATCCCAATCCCTTCGTCTCGGCCCATGAGATGGTGGAGATGGAAGCGGAAACTCTCGCCAAGGAAATCCGCCAGTGATCCATCTCATCGCCGAGAACATGGCCCCGATCATGTTCTGTTCGCTGGTCGTGTTCCTGCTGCTCGGCTATCCGGTGGCGTTTTCGCTGGCAGCGAACGGCCTGCTCTTCTTCTTCATCGGGGTCGAACTCGCCCCCTATTCCGGCAACGTGATCAATCTATCCTGGCCGCTGCTTTATGCGATGCCCGAACGACTATGGGGCGTCCTCTCAAACGAAACGCTGCTTGCCATTCCCTTCTTCACCTTCATGGGTATCGTCCTTGAGCGATCCGGCATGGCCGAGGACCTGCTCGACACGATCGGCCAGCTTTTCGGCCCCATCCGCGGCGGACTTGCCTATGCGGTGATCTTCGTCGGAGCGCTGCTTGCTGCCACGACCGGCGTGGTGGCAGCCTCGGTCATCGCCATGGGGCTGATCTCGCTGCCGATCATGCTGCGCTATGGCTACGATCGGAGCGTTGCATCGGGCGTCATCGCCGCGTCCGGCACGCTCGCCCAGATCATTCCACCGTCGCTGGTGCTGATCGTGCTTGCCGACCAGCTTGGCCGCTCGGTGGGTGACATGTATGCGGGCGCGCTGATTCCGGGCCTGGTGCTGACGCTGTTTTACGGCGCCTACATCCTGACCATGTCCATCATCCGCCCAGCCTCGATGCCCGCCCTGCCGCTGGAGGCGCGCACGCTGGGGCACGGCATCACGTCGCTCGTGGTGGCGCTGGCCGCGGCCGGGGCAATCGCCTACGCCGCCCATGTGCTCATGACGCCGACCGTGGGCGCAAACGCCGACATATGGGGCGCGACCGTCGGCATCATCGCCATCTACGCCTTCACCATCATCGACAGAGGCATGAATTTCGGCCTGATGTCGAAATTGGCCCAGCAGGTCATCATCGTCCTCATTCCGCCGCTGGCGCTGATCTTCCTGGTGCTCGGCACCATCTTCCTCGGCATCGCCACCCCCACCGAAGGCGGCGCCATGGGTGCGGTCGGCGCGCTGGTGATGGCCGCCGCCAAGGGCCGCCTGAACCTCGCAGTGATGCGCTCGGCGCTTGAGGCCACCACGCGCCTCTCCTCCTTCGTATTGTTCATCCTGATCGGCGCGCGGGTCTTTTCGCTGTCATTCTACGGCGTCAACGGCCACGTATGGGTGGAGCACCTGCTAACCTCGCTGCCCGGCGGCGAAGTCGGCTTCCTCATCGTGGTGAACCTGCTCGTCTTCTTCCTGGCTTTCTTCCTCGATTTCTTCGAACTGGCCTTCATCATCGTGCCGCTGCTGGCGCCCGCCGCCGAAACGCTGGGCATCGACCTGATCTGGTTCGGCGTCCTGCTTGGCGTCAACATGCAGACGAGCTTCATGCATCCGCCGTTCGGCTTCGCCCTCTTCTACCTGCGCTCGGTGGCGGCCAGGGTGCCTTATGTCGACAAGGTGATCGGCAAGAAGATCGCGCCGGTGACCACCGCACAGATCTATTGGGGCGCCGTTCCCTTCGTTGTCATTCAGGTCGTGATGGTCGGCGTCCTGATCTTTTTCCCGCAGATGGTCCTGCACTACAAGGGCAAGGTGGTCGACCCGAGCACAATCGACATCACCATCCCCGAACTGCCCGGCCTTGGCCTGCCGCCGCTGGGCGCCCCCGCGCCCGGCAACGGCGGAGCACCGGCGCCAACCACACCGCAGCCCCCGGCCAACGACCTGAGCAAGCCGCCGAGCTTCACAAGTCCGGAGCCGCAACCGCAGCAGCACCCTCCGGCCAACGATCTGTCGAAGCCACCCAGTTTCAACTGATAGGCAAGAAAAAACCCCGGAGTTCGGCTCCGGGGTTTTTCTTGAACAACTGACACTTCAGAGCTTGTTGTTGCGCTGCTGGATCATCATGAACGTATCGTAGTTGTATTCCCCGATCTGTGCCCACAGGAAGTGCTCCTTGCGGAACGCCTTGATCGAATCCCAGATCTTCTTGAATGGGGCGTTTGTGGCTTCCATCTCGGCGTAGACCTCGTTGGTCGCATCGAAACAGGCCGACAATATTTCCTGGCTGAACGGCCGCAACTGTGCGCCGTTGGCAACCAGCGACTTCACCGCGCCCGGATTAACGTAGTCGTATTTCTGCAGCATGTTCGCATCGGTGGCCTGGGCGGCCACACGCAGCAGCGCCTTGTAGCTGGCCGGCAGTTCTTCCCACTTCGCCTTGTTGAACATGAAGTGGACCGTCGGCCCGCCTTCCCACCAGCCGGGGTAATAGTAGTAGGGTGCAACCTTGTAGAAGCCGAGCTTCTCGTCGTCATAAGGCCCGACCCATTCGGCGGCGTCGAGCGTGCCCTTTTCGAGAGCCGGATAGATGTCGCCGCCCGCGAGTTGCTGCGGCACCACGCCCAGTTTCTCGAGCACCTTTCCGGCGAAGCCTCCCACGCGGAACTTCAGGCCTTTGAGGTCGGCGACGGTGTTGATTTCCTTGCGGAACCAGCCGCCCATCTGCACGCCGGTGTTGCCGCCGGGAAGCCCATACAGGCCCTGGCTATCCAGGAACTCGTTGTAAAGATCGTTGCCGCCGCCCTGATAGAGCCAGGCGTTCATGCCGCGCGCGTTGAGCGAGAACGGAACCGCCGAGCCAAGCGCCCACGTCGGATCCTTGCCCCAGTAATAATATCCCACCGTATGGCACATCTCGACAGTGCCCGCCGCCGCCGCATCCGCCGCTTGGAGGCCGGGCACCAACTCGCCGCCGGCAAAGGGCTGGATAGTGAAATTGCCGTCGGTCGCTTCGGAGACATACTTGGAAAGCACGTCCGCGCCGCCATAGATCGTGTCGAGGGATTTCGGGAATGAAGAGGCAAGCCGCCAGTTGATTTTGGGATTGGTCTGGGCGATGGCCGGTGCCGCCAGCGTGGTCGCGGCGACCGCTCCGGCTCCTGCCAACCCGGCCTTGCCAATAAATGAACGGCGATCCATGTAGTTCCTCCCTTGGATGATCAGGAATGGCGGCCGGAAACCTTTGGAATTGTCCGGTCTTGCAGCATCAATACTGACAGAACAAAACACAGCGTCTGGAGCAAGTCCAGCGTCAACGGCGCGACGGTGCAGGTCTTCACTCGAACGCAAATCATCAGCCCCGGAGCCGCCGAACGATGATTTGCACCCTGTCGCACGGCTCTTGAAACTCTATTGGAAAGCGGTCCGAATTTCGCCTATTTATAGCGTAACGCCGTCTCCTCAACCGGAAGCATCAGATGCACCAGCCGCTCGTCGCCGTCTCCACGGACGTCAAACAGTTTGAAAACTACAGCTGGCATGCCACGCCAAGGCAGTATCTGGAGGCGGCGATTGCCGGCTCCGGCGTCTTCCCGGTGCTTGTCCCGAATTTTGGCGATCGTCTCGATCTCGACCAGCTTCTGCTGTCGGTCGACGGCGTCATGATCACCGGCTCCAAGTCGAACGTGCATCCCTCGCTTTATGGCGGCGACGCGAGCGAGGCGAATGGACCCTATGACCATGAACGTGATGCAACCACCCTGCCGCTGATCCGCAAGGCGATCGAGCACGGCGTGCCGCTGTTGGCGATCTGCCGTGGTATCCAGGAAATGAACGTCGCGCTCGGCGGCACGCTCGCAACCGAAATTCAGGAGCGGGAAGGCGCGCTCGATCATCGCGCGCCGGTCAGCGACAGCCAGGACGAACGCTTCGCCATCCGCCAGCCGATCACGATCAAGCCCGGCAGTTGCCTGGCCGATGTGTTCGGCGCCGGTGAGATCGTCGTCAATTCCGTTCACCGGCAAGGCGTCGACCGCCTCGGCTCGAATCTCCAGGTCGAAGCCCTGGCTAGCGACGGAACTGTCGAAGCCGTTTCCGTGAAGGATGCGCGCGCCTTTGCCGTGGGTGTGCAATGGCATCCGGAATATTGGGTGAAGTCAGACAACGTCTCGGCGCAGGTCTTTAAGGCGTTCGGCGATGCGGTCCGGCTGCATGCCGCCGCCCGCAGCAGCCTGCGTGACGCGGCCGAATAAGGCCCTTCCGCTTTCCCTGCTGCTCGATCAGGAGCGGACCACCGGCTTTCCCGTAGACTGCCTGACATGGAGTTCAGGCCGGATAAGTTCCTGCGAACGCCGCACCGGCTGGCCGTTGAGCTTGTCGAGCAGCGCGCTCGCCGCGCGCCGTCCGACTTCGCGCTGCCCGTTCCAGACAGTGGTGAGCGCGGGCGTGGCGATCGCCGCCTCCTCCAGATCGTCATAGCCTGTGACCGATATGTCCACGCCCGGTACGAGGCCGGCACGCGAAATGCCATTCATCAGGCCGATCGCCACCAGATCGTTCCAGCAGACGGCCGCCGTCGGCCGGTCCTTGAGCGCCAGGAACTGACCGGCGGCCTCGAAGCCCGCCTGTTTGGTGCGCGGCCCCGGAATGCGCCAGGTCGGCTTGACCTCGAGACCTGCGGTCTCCATCGCCGCGACGTAGCCCTGGTAGCGGTCGCGTCCGGTCGAGGTCTGGTCGGTGCCGCCGATCATGGCGATGCGCTTGTGCCCGAGCGAAATAAGGTGATTGGTGGCAAGGCCGGTGCCATAGGCATCATCGCCGCGAAACACCGGCACGTGCGCACCCTCGACGGTGCGGGCGATCAGCACAGCCGGCAGGCCGTTTTCCTCGGCCATGATGATGTCTTCGGGCGGCGTGCCGATCGCCGGCGACATGATCACCCCATCAGCGCCCAGTTGCAGCAGCGTGTCGATGAAGGTTCGCTGCTTTTCCAGCTGGTCGTAATGATTGGAAAGGATGAAGGTTTGCCGGCTGCGGTCGAGCTCGCTTTCGATGGAACGCAATATTTCCGCGAAGAACGGGTTCATGATGTCATGCACGACAACGCCGACGATCCCCGAGCGCGAGGTGCGCAGGCTGGCCGCACGGCGATTGTAGATGTAGCCGATCGCTCGCGCATGTTCCTTGATACGGTCGCGGGTGCCATCGGCGACCAGCGGGCTGTCACGCAGCGCCAAGGACACGGTGGCCGTCGAAACGCCAAGCGCGTCGGCGATGGTCGAAAGCTTGATCTTCTGAGCCAGAGCGTCCTCCAGGCAGGCAATCGATTTAAACTGTTTAAATCGGCCTTATGCCATCGAACGCTGTCGAATCAAAGCCTTTTTGCCAAGTCGCCATCTTCGGCGCTGGGAACGCTTCGACTTGCAAGCCGCAGCCTGTGTTCCCGGTGCACGATGTAGAGACCGCTGGCCACGATGATGCCGGCGCCGACCATGGTCCAGGCGTCAGGAAACTGGTCGAAGATCATGTAGCCAAGGCCGACCATCCAGACCATTTGCAGATAAGGATAGGGCGCGAGAGCCGTGGCCGTCGCCTGTCGGTAGGCCTGTATCAGCAGCCAATGGCCGAATCCGCCGAAAAAGCCGAGCATCAGCAGGATCGCGAGGTGAAAGGCGTCCGAGGGCATCGAGGCAGTGTAGGGCACCACCGGCAGCATCATCACCACAGGCGCGAGCGCCGAATAGAAGATGAGGCTCTCGGGCGTTTCCTTCGCGCCCATGTGCCGGGTCATGAGGACATAGAGGCTGTAGCTGACCATGGCAGTCAGCGCGTGAATATGCCCGATCTGGAAACTTCCCACGCCCGGCCTTGTGATGACGATGACGCCGACGAAGCCGACAAGAATGGCCAGCCAGCGCCG
This sequence comes from Borborobacter xinjiangensis, assembly GCF_047739745.1. Taxonomy (NCBI): domain Bacteria; kingdom Pseudomonadati; phylum Pseudomonadota; class Alphaproteobacteria; order Hyphomicrobiales; family Phyllobacteriaceae; genus Borborobacter; species Borborobacter xinjiangensis. The sequence continues at coordinate 22,419 of NZ_JBLLVA010000024.1, forward strand.
CCAGCCGGCCCATTCGCCAAGCAGCGGACCGGCAAGCGCGGTGATGACCATCGGCGCGAAGAAGAAGATCGAGGTTGTCTGGGCAAGTTGCAGCGTCTCCAACGCCTTGAAGTTGAAGAAGGTCGAGCCGAACAGGAAGACGCCGCGCAGCACCTGCAGCGGCAGGCTGCGGACGCGGAACATCGCCGGGTTGCGCCAACAGCGAAACAGCACCAACGCCAGCACCACATGTACCGTGAACCGCACCCACGACACGAATGGCGCCGACATGCCCGAAAGCACCAGATATTTTGCGCTGGCGTCGAGGCAGGAAAATAGCATGCCGGCGCCGAACACCAGCAGGATCGCCGAGAGCGGCGTTGCCGTTTCAGTTTGTGTGGAAGACGTGCTCACAAATGCCCGACCGACTGATTCTTGGCAATGAGCATCGCTTGCCGGCTATCGCGCGGGCAAGCCGGAAAGCTATGGTCCAGGCCCGAACGAGCGTTATTCTTCCAGTTCCATCGCCTCAGCCTCGACTTCCGCCTCGGCCGTCGCGCTGTCGGAGAGATTGGCTTCGATCTTGGAAAGCAGTTTTGCCAGCAGCTTCTGGTCCTTCTTGTCGAGGCCGCGAAAGGCAAGCTTTTCGGTTTTGCGGACAGATTTTTCGATGGCGCGGATCGTCTCGCGCCCCGCCTCGCTGAGGAAGATGTGGGCCTGTCGCGCATCGGCTTCCGAGGCGCGCTTTTCCAGAAAGCCCTGGACCTGCAGCCGGTTGATGGTTTTGGTGATGGTCGGCGGACGAACGCCCAATCTGGCGGCTAGCTGGCCTGGCGTTTGCCCATCCTGTTGGTCGAGCGCCAGCATCACCTGGTCCTGCCCGGCGTAAAATCCATGCGCCATCAGCCGGGCGGCAAGTGCGGTGCGCGACAGCCTCGCCGCCGAATGCAGCCGGCTCATCGTCGCGCTTCTGTTGGTCTTGGCCATTGCTCGTTCCACTCCTGGCCGCACCGATGCCCGGCGCGCAGAATAATTGCCGAAAGCTTGATGGCAATCGAAATTGCCCCCAAGGCACGAACGCCTAATGCCAGATACACATTTCATTTAGATGACAAACTAAATTCCACCCCGCCTGACACAAATCCGATGGTGCGAAACGGCGCTATTGGCACGTGCAAAACCGCAATCGCCGTCCTATATGGAGGCGACAATTCCCATCGAGGACCACAATGAGCGAAGCACAAACGCAGATTCCGGTGACGGTGCTGACGGGCTATCTCGGCTCGGGCAAGACGACGCTGCTGAACCGCATCCTCTCCGAAAACCACGGCAAGCGCTACGCCGTCATCGTCAACGAGTTTGGCGAGATCGGCATCGACAACGACCTGATCGTGGAGTCCGATGAGGAAATCTACGAAATGAACAATGGCTGCGTCTGCTGCACGGTACGCGGAGACCTGATCCGCGTCGTCGAAGGCTTGATGCGCCGCCCCGGCCGCTTCGACGCCATCGTGGTGGAGACCACCGGCCTTGCCGATCCCGTCCCGGTCGCGCAGACCTTCTTCATGGACGAGGATGTCCGCTCTAAGACCAAGCTCGATGCCGTGGTGGCGCTGGTCGATGCCAAGCATCTGCCGCTGCGCCTGAAGGATTCCCGCGAGGCCGAAGACCAGATCGCTTTCGCCGACGTGGTGCTGCTCAACAAGACCGATCTTGTCACGCCTGAGGAGCTGCGCGAGGTCGAGGCGACGATCCGCGCCATCAACCCCGCAGCTACGATCCATCGAACCACGCGCGCAGGCGTGAAACTCGAAGAGGTGCTCGACCGTGGCGCCTTCGATCTCAGCCGGGCGCTGGAAAACGACCCGCATTTCCTCGAAGCGCATGACGACCATGACCATGAATGCGGACCCGATTGCGACCACGACCACCATCACCACGGACATGATCATCATCACCACCACGATCACGACCATGGCGCTGCTTCGGCAATCCATGACGTGACGGTGCAGTCCGTGTCGCTGCGCGGCGCGGAAATGGACCCGAAGAAGTTCTTTCCGTGGATCGAGAAGATCACGCAGATGGAGGGTCCCAATATATTGCGGCTGAAGGGCATCATTGCCTTCAAGGACGATCCGGAGCGTTATGTCGTCCAAGGTGTCCACATGATCGTCGAAGGCGACCATCAGCGCGCCTGGAAGGACGGCGAAAAACATGAAAGCCGCCTCGTCTTCATCGGCCGCGAACTGGACGCCGAACGGCTGAAGCGCAGCTTCGACGCCTGTCAGGCGGCGTGATTCTCAATGCCCACAGTCGCCCCTCTTGATCTCGAAGGTCATTGCATCGCCGCCCTGTTCCTGGGCGGCGTTCCGCATTTCGCGCTGGCCGATGGCGTCGTTCACCGACTCGATCATGGCCACAAATGGACCGAACTGCATGAAGGCCTGCTTTGCGCCGACTACGATCCGGCTCAAGACCGTCTCATCACCGGCGGCGAGGACGGCAAGGTGTGTGCGCTGCGGCCCGGCGATACCGTCGAGGCGTTGGCCGAGATCGGGAAGAAATGGATCGCCAGCGTGGCAAGCGGCCCGCAAGGCGCGGTTGCTTTCGCCACCGGCAAGACGGCCTACGCGCGGCTCCCAGATGGCAAGGTCAAGGAGTTCGTCCACCCGCGCTCGGTCGAGGGGCTCGCCTTCGCGCCCAAAGGCATGCGTTTCGGGGTCGCTCGCTACAACGGCGCGACATTGCACTTTCCTGCAACCGAGGGAAAACCAGTGGAACTGGAATGGGCGGGCGCCCATACCGGTATCACCTTCTCGCCGGACGGCAATTTCGTCGTCACCACAATGCAGGAAAACGCGCTGCACGGCTGGAAGCTTGCCGACGGCAAGCACATGCGCATGAGTGGCTACCCGCTTAAGGTCAAAAGCCTGTCATGGAGCGCCAAAGGCAAATGGCTGGCAAGCTCCGGCGCGCCGGCGGCAATCGTATGGCCGTTTTCCGGCAAAGACGGGCCGATGGGCAAGGCGCCGCTGGAGCTCGGTACCCGCGGCAATACCGCCGTGACCTGCGTCGCCTGCCATCCTAGCCAGGATATCGTCGCCATCGGCTACAATGACGGCATGGTGCTCGCCGCCCGCTTCGCCGACCAGAAGGAGGTGTTGCTGCGTCGTCCCGGCAAAGGCGCCATTACTTCCATGGCCTGGGACGACGAGGAGCGACGCCTGGTTTTCGGTTCCGACGCCGGCGACTGCGGCGTGATCGATATCACCGGCTGAACCCGCAAAGGGCGCACCATTGCCTGCCCGCCAGCGGGCAGCTACAAACCAAGGCTTGCAGGGGCAATCAGGCAGGCAATCTTGGACATATCGAAGAGCAGGGCCGCAACACAGGGCGGCGTCAGTCTGGCGCGAATAGACGAGATTCAAGCGGCGGAGACGCGAGACTTCCGTGCCGCCCGCCCGAAATCCGAAGCGGCCATAGGCAACGGGCTGGCCGGCTTTTTCGGCGGCGTACCGATGCACTGGATGAAGGATTGGCCGACGCCGTTCCCCATCCTGGTCGAGCGCGCCAAGGGCGCCACCATCACCGATACAGATGGCAACCGGCTGGCCGATTTCTGCCTCGGCGATACAGGCTCGATGTTCGGCCATTCGCCGGAACCGGTTGCCCGCGCCATCCGTCGCCAAAGCAGGCGGGGCCTCACCTACATGCTGCCTTCCGAGGACGCACTGGTACTTGGAGGTTTACTGGCCGAGCGCTTCGGCCTGCCGCACTGGCAGATCGCCACCACCGCCTCGGACGCCAATCGTTTTGCGCTGAGGGTGGCGCGCGCGGTGACCGGCCGCTCCAGGATACTGGTCTTCAATGGCTGCTATCACGGCGCTGTGGACGAGACCTTCGTGCGCCTTTTCGACGGAAGGCCCGCCAACAAGGCCGGGCTTGCCGGTGAATTCCGCGACCTCACGCAAGCCACACGCGTCGTTGAGTTCAACGATCTGGCAGCCCTTGCGGCAGAGCTTGCGCATAAGGACGTCGCCTGCGTCATCACAGAACCGGTGTTGACCAATTGCTGCATGGTGCTGCCTGAGCCGGGCTTCCTCGAAGGTGTTCGCAGGCTCACCCGCGACAACGGCACGCTGTTGTTGATCGATGAAACTCATACGATCTCCACCGGGCCCGGCGGGTATACGGGAAAGCATGGGCTTGAGCCTGATCTGTTCGTGCTCGGCAAGCCGGTTGCCGGCGGCGTTCCGGCCAGCGTGTGGGGCATGAGCGAGGCGGTGGCCTCCAGCTTTGCCGAGTATAATCGCACGAAGGAGCCTGGCTATTCCGGCATCGGCACGACGCTCTCGGCCAACCCGCTTCAGTTCGCCGCCATGCGCGCGACGCTGGAAGAGGTCATGACCGAGGACAACTATGCCCATATGGAGAAGCTTGCCGCTCGGCTGGCAGACGGGCTCGAAGCGACGATCAAACGCCACGGTCTGCCTTGGCATGTCGCCCGCGTCGGCGCGCGCGTCGAGTTCATCTGCGCGCCCGGCCCGCTGCGCAATGGCAGCGAGGCGAGCGCCGCCCACGCGCCTGAGTTGGAAGCGGCGATCCATGTAGCTCTGGTCAATCGCGGCGTGCTGATTGCGCCCTTCCACAACATGATGCTGATCTCGCCGGCCACGAAGAAACGTCATGTCGACCGGCTCATCGCTGCCTTCGACGATATTGCGGTAAGGCTCGTGGCGTGAGACAAGCGGGCGAAAGGCCCCTCAACCGCCTGCCGGCACCTTCTCCCCGTATGCAGGGAGAAGGACGAGGCCGGATCGTCAGCGCCCCCCCTCGCCCCGTTTACGGGGAGAGGGTAAGGGTGAGGGGGCACACAAGCAGAGAAGCCAGATTCAATGACATCACCTTCCGGCTCGACCATTGACGAGGCAAAGGCATTTCTGGATGCGCATCCGGAGATCGAAGCCTTCGATATCGTGCTTACCGATGTGAACGGCGTCGGTCGCGGCAAGATCATCCGCCGCCATGAGCTGGCCGGTCTTTATGAGGGCGGCCGCCACCTGCCGATCTCGATCCTCGGGCTCGACATCACCGGCGAGGATGTGCACGAAACCGGACTGATCTGGGATTCAGGCGACGGCGACTTGCGTGCCTGGCCCATTCCCGGCACGCTGAAGCCGCTCCACGGAACCAGCCCGGCTCGCGGGCAGGTGCTGATGTCGATGTTCCATCTCGACGGCGCGCCGATGACTTCCGACCCGCGCCTGGCATTAGTGCGTCAGGTTGAGGCGCTTTCAGCCAAGGGCCTGCGCCCGGCCGGCGCCTTCGAACTTGAGTTCTTCCTGCTTGCCAATGAGCGCGACGCCGAAGGCCGCGCCCAGCCGGCAAATGCCGTGCTCGACGGCCGCGGGAGCGGCAAGACCGAGGTCTATTCGGTCGATCATCTGCATGGCATGGAGCCGCTGTTTGCCGACATCTACGCGGCAGCGGCCGCGCAGGACATTCCGGCCGAAACCATTATTTCCGAATATGCGCCCGGGCAATACGAACTGACGCTGCACTATCGCAAGGATATACTGCAGGCGGCCGATGATCTTGTCATGCTGAAGCGCATCGTGCGGGCGCAGGCGCGCCGCCATAGCGTGACGGCCTGCTTCATGGCCAAGCCTATCGAAAAATATGCCGGCTCGGGAATGCATCTGCACGTCTCGCTGCAGGACGATTCGGGTCGAAACATCTTCACCGAGGCGAAGGAAGGCAAGTGGTCGCCTACCCTCCTGCACGCGCTCGGCGGGCTTGCGACGACCATGGCCGAATCCATGCTGGTGTTTGCGCCGCACGCCAATTCCTGGCGCCGCTTCGTGTCCCAATCCTATGCGCCGATCGCGCCGACCTGGGGCGTCAACAACCGGTCGGTGGCCCTGCGCGTGCCCGCCGGCGACGCGAAGAACCGTCGCATTGAGCATCGCCCGTCAGGTGTCGACGCCAACCCCTATCTGGTCGCAACGACGGTGCTTGCCGGCATTTGCAAGGGCATCGACGAAAAGCTCGATCCCGGCCCTGAGACGACCGGCAACGGCTATGAACAGAAGACGTCTGGCGCAGCCATCCCGGCCGACTGGCGTGAGGCGATCGAAGCTGCGAAGGCCTCGGCGTTCCTGAAGGACGCGTTGGGCGAAGACCTGCACCGCACATTCACCGCCATCAAATATGCGGAGCTCCTGCGCGTCGCGCGCACGGTAAGTGAACTCGACTACCACCTCTACCTGCACGAGGTGTAGGGCGATTCCTTTGCTCGCGGGTAACGCTACCGTACCAGGATCGCCCTGAGATCGTTGACATTGGTGCCGGTCGGGCCAGGCACGAACAGCCCATCCACGGCATTGAACGCCGTCCAGGCGTTGTTGCCGGCAAGCATCGCCTTGGCGTCTATGCCGGCAGTGCGCATGCGCATGACTGTCTCGCCATCGGCAAAGGCGCCGGCATTGTCTTCCGAGCCGTCAATGCCGTCCGTATCGGCCGCCAGCGCATGCACGCCGGAGACGCCGTCAATCCCCAACGCAAAAGCCAGCAGGAACTCGCTGTTGCGGCCGCCCTTTCCCCTGGCCCGCAGCGTCACCGTGGTTTCGCCGCCGGACAGGATGAGCACCGGCTTGCGGAACGGCCTGTCGCGAGTAGCGACCTCCCGCGCGATCGCTGCGTGCACGGAGCCGACATCCCGCGCCTCGCCTTCGATCGAATCCGAAAGGATGATCGCCTCGACGCCTTGCCGGCGGGCTTCGTCCGCGGCCGCCTCGAGCGAGACGGCGGCCGACGCGATCAGCCGCACCTGGTTGCCGGCAAAGCGCTTGTCGTCAGGGCGAGGCGCGGCGGCTTGCGGCGTGTTCAGATGCGCCATCACCGCATCGGGCAGTTTCATGCCGTAGGCTGCAACAATCATGAGCGCATCTTCGCGCGATGCCTCGTCCGGCACTGTCGGGCCCGACGCGACCAGCGCCGGATTGTCGCCGGGAATATCGGACACGATGAGGGAAACCACTCGCGCCGGGTGTGCTGCCGCGGCGAGCCGTCCGCCTTTGATCGTGGAGACGTGCTTTCGCACCGCATTCATCGCCGAGATCGGCGCGCCGGAGGCAAGCAGCGCCTCATTGACGGCGATTTCGTCGGCAAGCGTCAGGCCCTGCGGAGGCGACGGCAAAAGCGCCGAGCCGCCGCCGCAGACCAGCGCGATGACGAGATCGTCCGCGCCCAATCCGCTCACCGCATCGAGCAATGCCCTGGACGCCGCAAGGCCAGCTTCATCCGGCACCGGATGCGACGCCTCCAGCACGCGGATGCGCTCGCAGGGCGCGGCATAGCCGTAGCGCGTGACGACGACACCGTCCAACGGCCCATCCCATGCCTTCTCCAATGCCGCCGCCATCTGCGCCGCGCCCTTGCCCGCACCGACGACGATCGTGCGGCCCTTCGGCTTCTCGGGCAAATGGCTACGGATCGTCAGTTCAGGATCGGCCGCGGCAACGGCGACGCGAAATATCGAAGTGAGGAAACGCTTTGGTTCAAGCTCGGTCACACTTACGCTCCACTCACGTTTTCGGCGGCGCAGGCGCCAGCGCATTACGGTCAAGCTTCAGATATTCACAAATCGCATCGACCACGACGCCGTGGTCCTGCCGCTCGGGCAGACCGGAAACGGCAATCACGCCAACGACGCCGGCACCGGCAACCCGGATCGGAAAGCCGCCCCCGGCCAGCACATAATCGGCAGGGTCCAGCCCCTCGCCGGGCGGAAAGGTGCGATCCTCTCGCCCCTTCTCCAGCACCATGCGGTAGGTGCTCTTGTGGAACATCTTCACCACATTGCCCTTGCGCCGCGCCCAGTTGGCGTTCGCCGCGGTCGAACCCGGCAGAGCCGCGTAGAACAGCGGCCGGTCCCAAAGCCGGATGTCGATGATGATCGGCAGTTTGTCGGCTAGCGCGCGCGTCCGGATGATGCAGCCCACCTCGAAGGCCGCGGCCTCGTCGAAGGTCGCAAACACCAGTTCCGTTTCCTGCCGGATGATTTTCGCGATATCGTCGGCGACGCTCATCAGCCTTTCCCGAAGGCAGTTGACGCCGGCGATGCCCAGCGCTGAAGTTGCGCCGTGTTTTATGACATGTGGGACGCCGGTCAAGCCCGTTCAGAGTGTGACCGGCTTAACGAGAGGTCCCCCTTCAGGAAAGGATCGACGCCATGGCGCTCTTGGCTGGCCGGCCTGCCACATAGACCTCGCGAACGGCCCGGTCGTCACCAAGCGTCTGCAGGAGGAAAAGCTCCTCCGCTAGCGTTTCCACCGTTTCCATCCTGAGCTGCATGGTCGGCGTCGCGCCGGAATCGAGCACGATGATGTCGGCATCGGTGCCGACATCAAGCGTGCCGATCCTGTCATCCAGCGACAATGCCTGCGCATTGCCGAGCGTTACCTGCCAAAAAGAGGCGAGCGGGTTGAGCTTTTCGCCGTTCAGCGCGATCACCTTGTAGCCTTCGTCCATGGTGCGCAGCATCGAATAGTTGGTGCCACCGCCGACATCCGAGGCGGCGGCGATGCGCACCGGCTTCTCGCGCGTGCGATAACGCTGGTAGTCGAACAGCCCCGAGCCGAGGAAAAGATTGGAGGTCGGGCAGAACACAGCAACCGATCCACTGTCCGACAAGACATCGGCCTCGCGCTCGGAAAGATGGATGCTGTGGCCGAGCAGCGTCCTGCGACCCAGCAGGCCGTAGTGGGCATAGATGTCGGTATAGTCCTTCGACCAGGGGTAAAGCTGCTGGGTGAAGGCGATCTCGGCATGGTTCTCCGACAGATGCGTCTGCACATGCAGGTCGGGAAATTCCCGCGCCAGCGCTCCCGCCATCTCCATTTGCTCGGGCGAGGAGGTAATGGCAAAGCGCGGTGTGATGACATAATGCTGGCGGCCCCTGCCGTGCCATTCGGCAATCAGCGCCTTGGTGTCGTCATAACCGGATTGCGGCGTATCCAGCACGGCCGCCGGCGCGTTGCGATCCATCATCACCTTGCCGGCAAGGACCAGCAGGTTGCGGTCATGCGCTTCGGCAAAGAAGGCTTGCACGGATTCCTTGTGCACCGAGCAATAGGCGACGACCGTCGTCGTGCCGTGGCGCACCATCTCGTCGACGAACAGCCGCGCGATGCGGCGGCCATGCTGCGAATTGTTGAACTTCGATTCTTCGGGAAACGTGTAGGTGTTCAGCCAGTCGAGCAGTTCCGCGCCATAGGAGGCGATGATCTGCATTTGCGGCACATGCACATGCGCGTCGATGAAGCCCGGCAGCAGCAGATGCGGCCGATGATCGATGGTCTGTACTCCCGCCTCGGCCTGCGCGGCGACATCGGCATAAGCGCCGGCCGCGACGATCCGACCGTCCTTCAGAAGAAGGCCGCCGTCCTCCTCATAGGCATAGGCGCCATGGTCATCGACGCTGTCAGGCCAGCGAATGAAGCTGAGCGTGCGGCCGCGCAGAAGAGTGGTGGTCATTGCTGTGTCTTCTTTCCTGCGTCTTCGAACCACGTCACCAGCAGCGCGCGCTCCTGCGGCGTGATCTCAGTGACATTACCGGGCGGCATCGCATGGCTGCGGCCAGCCTGGAGGTATATTTCCCGAGCGTGGCTGGCGATCGCCGCATCCGTCTCCAGCACCACGCCCTTCGGCGCATGATAGATGCCTTCATAGACCGGTTCGGCCGCATGGCACATCGAACAGCGGCCAAGCACGGTGTCCCGCACCGCCGGGAAATGCGTCGAGGTCACGAACACGTCTTCGCCGGCGGCGACCTTCTCCTCGCCGACCAGAACCTTGGGCACGGTCGACAGCCAGATGATGACGATAAACAGGATCGCGGCCGCGAGCCAGGTCCAGGTCGGATTGCCCTTGCGCGCGTGGGCGGTGTTGAAATAGTGGCGGATCAGCACGCCGATGATGAAGATCAGCGACGCGATAACCCAGTTGAACTGTGTGCCGAACGCCAGCGGATAGTGGTTCGACAGCATCAGGAACAGCACCGGCAGCGTCAGATAGTTGTTGTGCAGCGAGCGCGTCTTGGCGATCCGGCCATATTTCGCATCGGGCGTACGGCCGGCGATCAGGTCGGCGACGACGATCTTCTGATTGGGAATGATGACCAGGAAGACGTTGGCAGACATGATGGTGGCGGTGAATGCGCCAAGATGCAGAAAGGCGGCGCGGCCCGTGAAGAGCTGCGTGTAACCCCAGGCGATGGCGACCAGCACCGCATAGAGCACGAGCATCAGCCAGGTATCGTTCTTTGCCAGCGGCGACTTGCAGGCAAGATCGTAGATGAGCCAGCCGAGGCCGAGCGAAGCCAGCGAAATGAGGATTGCTACCGTCGGCGACACATCGAGCACGTTGCGGTCGATCAGGAAAAGGTCCGCACCCGCATAGTAGACGATGGCCAGCAGCGCGAATCCTGTCATCCAGGTGAAGTAGGCTTCCCATTTGAACCAGGTCAGGTGCTCCGGCATCTGCGCCGGCGCGACCAGGTATTTCTGGATATGATAGAACCCGCCGCCATGGACCTGCCATTCCTCTCCATAGGCGCCTTTCGGCAGATCGGGTCGCTGGCGCAGACCGAGATCGAGCGCCACGAAGTAGAAGGACGAACCGATCCAGGCAATCCCGGTAATGACATGCGCCCAGCGCACGCCGAAACTCAGCCAGTCCCAAAAGATCGCGAAATCGGTCATCGACAGCCCTCCTAAGGTCTCCGCGCCGAACCAGCACAGGAACCTTGCAAAACATCCAAATCGACGCCCACTCCCCTTTCCGAAATTCGATTCGGATTTTTGCAGTCATGCGTCCGATTGCCGACTTTAAGTGCTGCCGTTCAAACGAAAAGAGGTAAGAAAGGCGAGGACTTTCAAAAAAAAATGGAAAATGATAGCTTCCGTCAAAATTCTGCGTGGGGCTTCAGGGCACAATGGCCTATCTCGATAATATCGCCGTTTTCGTCCGCGTCGTCGAACTCGGAAACCTGTCGGCCGCTGGCCGCGACATGCGGATCTCGCCCGCCGTAGCCTCCAACCGCATCAAGGAACTGGAAAAGCATCTCGGCGTGCGCCTGTTCAACCGCACCACGCGGCAATTGATGCCGACCGAGCAGGGCACCGTCTTTTACGATGGCGCACGGCGCGTTTTGGAAGCCATTACCGAAGCGGAGGCCGCCATCAGCGCCCTTTCCGGCCAGCCGCGCGGCACCATCAGGGTCACCGCGCCGCTCGGACTGGGACGTCGACTGATCGCTTCCGGCATTCCGGAGTTCCATGACAAATATCCCGACATCGAGGTGCGGCTGCGCCTGTCCGACCACAATGTCGATATCATGAAGGAAGGCATCGACGTCGCCTTTCGGCTCGGGCTCCTGGAGGATTCCAGCCTGCGCATGCGCGGTATCATGGAATGTGAGCGCGTGCTGGTGGCATCTCCCGACTATCTTGAAAAACGTGGCGAGCCGCGCGAGCCCCGGGAACTCATCGACAAACGCCACGACTGTCTGATGCTGCGCTTTCCGGGATCACGCGAATTTTTCTGGATGTTGAGCACGCCGTTGGGGCCGACCAAATTCGAGGTGCATGGCCCCTTCGATTCCGACGATGGCGACGTGCTGACCGGCTGGGCGCTGTCCGGGCGCGGCATCGTCAACAAGCCGCGCTTCGAGGTCGAGCCATACCTCCAGGAAAACAGGCTGCGGGTCATTTTGCCCGACACCCCGCCCACGCCGATCCAGCTTGCCGCCGTCTATCCGCACAAGAATCTGCAGGACCCGAAAGTACGCCTTCTGCTCGACTTCATGGCCGAGCGATGCCAGCGCATGATCCGCGAGCGGTTGGCGGGCAAATAGCCGCGCTGCGAGGAACGATTCGTTCCGGCCTCTGTTTCATCCTCGTTGATTATCCCTGCCGTGCGGCGGGCGGCCTCTACGATGGAGTTTCAGATGCAATTTCACGCTACGCGCAATGATCTCAAGTCCAATGCCAAGAAGGTTTCGATCGAAGTCCTGAATGCGCGACTGGCGGACGCAATAGACCTTGCTCTTCTCACCAAGCAGGCTCATTGGAATATCAAGGGCCCGCAATTCATTGCGATCCACGAAATGCTGGACACGTTCCGAACCGAACTCGACAGCCATGTGGACACCATTGCCGAACGCGCCGTTCAGCTAGGCGGCACCGCCCATGGCACGGCCCAGGCCGTCGCGGAGGCGACGCCACTGAAGCCCTATCCGCTCGACATCTTCAAGACCAAGGACCATCTCGCCGCGTTGATCGAACGCTACGCCGAAGTGGCGAAAAACGCGCGCGCCGCAATCGACGAGGCCGATGAGGCGGGCGATGCGGACACCGCCGATATATTCACGGCCTATTCACGCGCGCTCGACAAGTCGCTCTGGTTTCTCGAAGCGCATACGCAGGAACCGGAATAGGCCTGGTTCCATCGACCAAGGGCTTCGACGCCGCAGATCGAAGCCGTTTCGGCGTCCGCAGGATGTGGGCCCTCAGGTCGGCTACAGCGTCGCGAAGGACTTGAAAATGGTCGACATTTTCCTGCGCCTTCGCTCCTCGTATCCGGCCAGATGACCTCACACCATTTCGACCAGATTTATGAGTTCACGACCTAAGCATCGGCCCGAAAAGTCCGTCGGGACGTACGTCGATCTAGTCGCGCTCCGCCGATTGGGATTAAGGCGCTGACGAGCGCAAGGCCAGCGCCGTCATGATCTCGGCGGCGGCGAGTGCGGCAATTACCGCCGGGCGCTTGTCCTTCACCGCATCGCCGCCGATCGGCGAGACAAGGCGGGAAAATACATCTTCGGTTCCATTCGCCGTTTTGAGGAACCAGCTTTTGAACGTCGCCTTCTTCGTCTTCGAACCGATCATGCCGACATAGGCGGCATCGTCACGCCTCAACGCTTCGCCGACGATCAGGAAATCAAGCGCATGGTCATGCGTCAGCACCACAAAGGCGGCTCCAGGCGGCGCCTCGCGCACCATCTCCTCGGGCATCGCCGTCAGCCGCGTCTCGATCGTATCCGGCATGCCATCGAGCGCGTCGGCGCGTGTCTCGACCACGACGACGTGGACCGGAAGGAGGGCAAAAGCCGATGCCAATGCGGTGCCGACATGACCGCCGCCGAACACGTAGATTCGCGGCCGCTTCCGGTCTTCGGCGCGCGCCTTTTCGACAAGTTCGGCCTTCAACGCATCGTCGACCACGCTGATCGAAAGATCGACACGGCCGCCGCAGCATTGACCGATCTCAGGGCCGAGCGGAATGTTGAGCCGTGCATGCTTCTCCCCCTCCCGCAACATTTTGCGGGCGCGGTCGATCGCCATGAACTCTAGCTGGCCGCCGCCGATGGTGCCGAAAATGGCGCTGGGCGAAACCAGCATCGTTGCGCCGGTCTCGCGCGGCGTCGAGCCTTTCGCCTGCGTCACCTCCACCAGAGCGGTAGACGCGGTCGCGTCGAGAAAGGCATTCAGGCTTGCTGCGGTGCGTGTCACTTTCGCGTCGCTTCGGACTTGAGACGTTCGATTGCCATCAGCACGCGCTCCGGCGTGGCCGGGGCATCGAGGCGCGGGCAGATCCTATGGTCGGCAACGCTGGCCACCGCGTCGGATAATGCATGCAGCACCGACATTCCAAGCGGCAATGGCGGCTCGCCAACAGCTTTTGATCGGTGAATGGTCGGCTCGTAAGCCTCCGACCAATCGGTAAGCGCCACATTGAATATCTTCGGCCGATCGGAAGCCAGGGGGATCTTGTAGGTCGACGGCGCGTGAGTGCGCAGCCGTCCCTTGTCGTCCCACACCAGTTCTTCCGTCGTCAGCCATCCCATGCCCTGGATGAAGCCGCCCTCGACCTGGCCGATGTCAATGGCCCGGTTCAGCGACCGCCCCGTATCGTGGAGAATGTCGGTGCGTTCGACCACATATTCGCCCGTCAGCGTATCGACGGAGACTTCCGAGCAAGCCGCGCCATAAGCGTAGTAGTAGAAGGCGTGGCCCCGGCCCTTGCTCCGATCCCAATGGATTTTCGGCGTCTTGTAGAAGCCGGCTGCCGAAAGCTGCACGCGTGCGAGATAAGCCTGCTTGACCAGTTCATTGAAACTGATTTCCTGATTGCCGATGCGCACCCTGTTGGGCAGAAACACCACTTGGTCGCGCGGAATCTGGTGCGTCTCGGCTGCGAAGTCGATCAGTCGATCCTTGATCTGCCGCGCCGCGTCCTTTGCCGCCATGCCGTTCAGGTCGGCACCCGAGGAGGCGGCTGTCGGAGCCGTGTTCGGAACCTTGGCGGTGGTCGTCGCGGTGATCCTCACCCGGTCGAGGTCGATCTGGAATTCCTCCGCCACCACCTGGGCCACCTTGAGGTGCAGACCCTGGCCCATCTCGGTGCCGCCATGGTTCATGTGCACTGAGCCGTCCGTATAGACATGCACCAGCGCGCCCGCCTGGTTGGACTCGGTCTTGGTGAAGGAGATGCCGAACTTGACCGGTGTCAGCGCCAGGCCGCGCTTGATGAAGCGGCTGTTGGCGTTGAAGGCCGCGATCTCCCGCCGCCGCCGCGCATAATCGGCACTTTCCTCCAGTTCCGCCACGATGCGGTGGATGATGTTGTCTTCCACCTTCTGGTGATAGGGCGTGACGTTGCGCTCGCCTTTCGTGCCCATCGGGTCGTAGAAATTCAGCTTGCGGATTTCGAGCGGGTCCTTGCCGACCGCAAAAGCGATTTCATCGATGACGCGCTCGGCACCGACCATGCCCTGGGGTCCGCCGAAACCGCGAAACGCCGTATTGGACACGGTGTTGGTATAAAGCGGCGCCGATTTGGCGTGAACGTTCGGATAGAAATAGGCGTTGTCGCAATGAAACAGCGCGCGGTCGCCCACCGGGCCGGACAGGTCGGCCGAAAAGCCGCAACGCAGCGCAAAGGTATAGTCGACGCCGAGAATATTGCCCTCGTCGTCGAAGCCGACATCATAGTCGATGGCGAAATCGTGCCGCTTGCCGGTGGCGGTCATGTCCTCGTCGCGATCGAGCCTGAGCTTGACAGCTCGCTTGTGCTTCTTGGCGGCGATCGCAGCTATTGCCGCGCATTGATTGGCCTGCGTTTCCTTGCCGCCGAAGCCACCGCCCATGCGACGGACTTCCACCGTCACCGCATGGCTCGCAACGCCAAGCACGTGCGCAACCATATGCTGCGTCTCGCTCGGCCCCTGGGTGGAGCAATAGACGGTGACCTCGTCGTCCTCGCCCGGAATAGCCAGCGAAATCTGGCCCTCGAGATAGAAATGGTCCTGACCGCCAAGCCGCATGCGCCCCTTGATGCGGCGGGGTGCCGCGCTGATCGCGGCCGCGGCATCGCCACGCTTCAAGGTCAGCGGTGTCGTGACCAGCCTGTCCTTCTCGGGATCGAGATCCCAGATATCGAGGACGGCGGGAAGCTCTTCATACTCGATCCTCGCCAGCCGCGCGGCATGGCGCGCCTGCTCGCGCGTCTCGGCGATGACGCAGAAGATCGGCTGGCCATGGAATTGCACCTTGCCTTGCGCAAAAACCGGATCGTCATGCATGTTGCTCGGCGAAACGTCATTCTCGCCGGGCACGTCCGCATGGGTCAGGACATCGACCACGCCCGGCGCCGTGCGCACTGCCGAAAGATCGACCGTCTTCAGCGTGCCATGCGTAACCGCTGAAAGGCCGAGCCCCGCATGCAGCGTGCCGGCCGGTTCCGGCATATCGTCGATATAGATGGCAGCGCCAGTAACGTGCTTGTGCGCCGAATCGTGACGCTGGTCGGTGGCAACGCCACCGATGATCTTGGCGGCTTTGAGATCGGGCGCGGAATGCTTGTTCATGTCCGTCTCCTCACGCGGCCTGATACCGCGAAACCTGTATCGGCGCGGTGCCACCCTGCGTTTCGGCAAAGAAACGACGCAGCAGATTGCGCGCCGCCAGCATGCGGTATTCGGCCGAAGCGCGCATGTCGGTCAACGGCGTGAAATCGCTGGCATAGGCATCGAGCGCGCTTTCAACTGCGGCCTGCGACCACTCCTTGCCGAGCAGCGCATTCTCGACCGCAGTCGCCCGTTTGGGCGTCGCCGCCATGCCACCATAAGCGATACGGATCGAACGAACGGTGCCGTCCGGCGCAAGCGAGAGATAGAAGGCCCCGAGCGCTGCCGTTATGTCCTCGTCGCGCCGCTTGGTGATCTTGTAGGCGGCGAAGTGGCTGTCCTTCACCGGAACCGGGACATGCACGGTTTCAACAAATTCTCCCGGCTGACGATCCTGCTTGCCATAGGCGATGAAGAACTCCTCGAGCGGGATCGTGCGCCGTGTGGCGCCCTTTCGCAGCGTCAGCCGCGCGCCGAGCGCGATGAAAGGCGGCGGCGTGTCTCCGATCGGCGAGCCGTTGGCGATGTTGCCGCCGATCGTGCCCATGTTGCGCACCTGCTCGCCGCCGATACGGGCAAACAGCGGCCCGAGCGCGGGAATGCGCTTCGACAGCATCGAGAATGCCTCGCTATAGGTCACTCCGGCGCCGATATTGATCACACCATCCTCTTCGGAAATGGCCTTCAGTTCATCGAGATGGCCGATGAACACCGCCGGCGAAATATCGCGCATGAACTTCGTCACCCACAGGCCGACATCGGTCGAGCCGGCAACGATCGTGGCCTTTGGCTCGCTTTCGAGGATCGCGGCGAAATCGTCGAGGTCGGCCGGCACCAGAAGGCGCTGCTTGCCCGAGCCGATCTCAACGCGCGCGCCGTCGCGGAGTGCGGCAAGCCGGCCTGCCATGCTCGCCCGTTCGACCGCCAGCGGATCACGTGCCGCCGCGCCATAGTCGGATATGGCGCGTGCGGCGCGCACGATCGCCTCGTAGCCGGTGCAGCGGCACAGATTGCCCTGAAGCGCCTGCTCGATAGCGGCGTCCGCGGGCTTCGGTTCGCGCATCCACAGCGCGTAAAGCGACATGACGAAGCCTGGCGTGCAGAAGCCGCATTGCGAGCCGTGAAAATCCACCATCGCCTGCTGCACCGGGTGCAGCCTGCCATTCTCGCCGTTCAGATGCTCGATGGTCACCACATGACAGCCGTCGAGCGATCCGACGAAACGGATACAAGCATTGACGCTTTCGTAGATGAGCTGCTCGCCTGAAAGACGGCCGACCAACACCGTGCAGGCGCCGCAATCGCCTTCCGCGCAGCCTTCCTTGGTTCCGCGCAGGCTCTTTCTCAGGCGCAGATAATCAAGCAGCGTCTCGTCGGGGGCAGCGGAAGACAAGGCGACATCCTCGCCATTGAGGATGAAGCGGATTTCATTGCGGGTTCTCACGTCGGACATTCCTTCAACTCCCCCTATACGTCGAATAGCCGTAGGGCGAGATCAGCAGCGGCACATGATAATGCTTTTCTTCCGCCATGCCGAAGCGGATCGGCACTATATCGAGAAAGGCCGGCTGCGGCAGATCGGCACCGGCGGCGCGCAGATAGTCGCCGGCGGCGAAGACCAGCTCATATTCGCCAATCTCGAATTCGACGCCCTGCAGCAGCGGCTGGTCGCAGCGCCCGTCCGAATTGGTTTCGACCGTCTTCAGATGGGTGCGGGTTTCACCGTCGAGCCGGTACAATGAAACCGACAAGCCGGCTGCCGGCTTGCCTGAAGCTGTGTCGAGGACATGGGTCGTCAGCCGCCCACTATCGATATTGGACATTCCGCCTCCCGTTTTTGCCATCCTTGGTTGTCGCCTTGGATCGCACCGTCTCGGATTGTGCGCCAAATAGACGTCTGGCATAAGTCCCAGCGTGATATAGGAGCCCAAAAAGACTTTCAAAAATAAAGGGGGGAATGCGCTCCCCGCTATTTCGACTATCTTCCTTTCACACTAGGCAGACCGGCGCGAGCAAGGGAAATCATGCGGTACAAGAGAGACATGCGAGGCTATGGCGCCAACCCACCCGACCCGAAATGGCCGGGCGGTGCGCATGTCGCAGTGCAGTTCGTCGTCAACTACGAGGAAGGTGGCGAAAACTGCGTGCTGCATGGCGATGCGGCTTCCGAGGCTTTTCTCTCGGAAATCGTCGGCGCAGCCCCCTGGCAGGGCATACGCCACTGGAACATGGAATCGATCTACGAGTATGGCGCGCGCGCCGGTTTCTGGCGACTCCACCGGATGTTCACCGAGGCAGGGGTTCCGGTCACCGTCTACGGCGTCGCCACGGCACTTGCCCGTTCGCCCGACCAGGTTGCGGCGATGCAGGAGGCCGATTGGGAGATCGCCTCGCACGGCCTCAAATGGATCGACTATCGCGACCACGAAGAAGAGACCGAACGCGCCGACCTGACTGAGGCGATCCGCCTGCACAAGGAAGTCGTCGGCGAGCGCCCGACCGGACTTTATCTCGGCCGCACTTCGGCCTTTTCGGTGCGCATCGCCGCCGCCGAAGGCGGCTTCGCCTGGATCTCCGATACATATGACGACGACCTGCCCTACTGGCTCGACCATGACGGCCATGGCAACGCCATCCGCCCGCAACTTGTGATCCCCTACACGCTCGACGCCAACGACATGCGCTTCGCCACCGCGCAGGGCTTCAATTCCGGCGACCAGTTCTTTGCCTATCTGAAAGATTCCTTCGACACGCTCTATGAGGAAGGAAAGGCCGGACGACCGCGCATGATGAGTATCGGCCTGCACTGCCGCCTCATCGGCAGGCCTGGCCGCGCGGCAGCACTCAAGCGCTTCATCGATTATGTGAAGAGCCACGACAAGGTCTGGCTGGCGCGGCGCATCGATATCGCCCGTCATTGGCGCGAGCAGCACCCGTACAATCCATCGGCACTGCGACCCTCGCGCCTGAACCGCGAGGAGTTCGTCAGGACATTCGGCGGTATCTTCGAACATTCGGCCTGGATTGCGGAGCGCGCCTACGGGCTCGAGCTCGGCCCCGCCCATGACAGCGCCGGCGGCCTGCACAACGCGCTGGCCCGCGTCTTCCGCTCGGCGACACCCGCCGAACGCCTGGGCGTGCTGACCGCCCATCCCGATCTTGCCGGCAAACTTGCCGCGGCAAAGCGCCTGACACCGGAATCGACCAGCGAGCAGGCTTCGGCCGGGCTTGACATGCTGACCGATGCCGAGCGCGCGAAGTTCCAGGAGCTCAACGCCGCCTATGTCGGCAAATTCGGCTTCCCGTTCATCATCGCGGTCAGGGGCAGGACCAAGGCTGAAATCCTCGCCGCCTTCGAAGAGCGCATCGGCAACGACCGCGACACCGAATTCGAGACGGCGTGCAGACAAGTCGAGCGCATAGCGTTGTTGCGCCTCAAAGACCTATTGCCCAGCTGAAGGAATAACGGATGCCCGCCCGCACTTATTACGCCCCGACCGGCGGTCACTCGCCGCAAACCGAACTGCTCACCGGCCGGGCGGTATTCACCGAGGCCTATGCCCTCATTCCCAAGGGGGTGATGCAGGACATCGTCACCAGTTGCCTGCCCTTTTGGGACAAGACGCGGCTGTGGGTGCTGTCGCGGCCGCTGTCCGGTTTTGCCGAGACGTTCTCGCAATACATCATGGAAGTTCAGCCCGGCGGCGGCAGCGACAGGCCCGAACCGGACGCGAGTGCCGAAGCGGTTCTTTTCGTGGTCGGCGGCGAACTGACGGTCACTCTCGACGGCAGCAAGCACAAGATGCGCGCCGGCAGCTTCGCCTTTCTCCCACCAGCGGCCAAATGGACCGTGCGCAACGAAGGCGCGGAGACGGTGCGCTTCCACTGGATCCGAAAGGCCTATGAATTCGTCGACGGTATAGACGTTCCGGAAGCCTTCTTCGCCGACGAGGCCGACATTCAGCCGGCGCCGATGCCGGGTACTGAGGGAAAATGGGCAACCACCCGCTTCGTCGACCCCGCCGACATGCGCCACGACATGCATGTGACGATCGTGACTCTGCAGCCGGGCGCGGTTATTCCCTTCGCCGAGACGCATGTGATGGAGCACGGGCTTTATGTGCTGGAAGGCAAGGCCGTCTACAGGCTCAACCAGGACTGGGTCGAGGTCGAGGCGGGCGACTATATGTGGCTGCGCGCCTTCTGCCCGCAGGCTTGTTATGCCGGCGGGCCCGGCAATTTCCGCTACCTGCTCTACAAGGACGTGAACCGCCATATGAAGCTCGGTGGAACGCTCTTGGGTCGCTGAACATGCTTGAAACCGCTCCCATGACAGACCGTATCATCACCGCACGACCGCTCACCCGCGAAGCCTTCGCACCGTTCGGTGATGTCATCGAGACGGAAGGAGCGGCAAGCTTTCCGATCAACGGCGGCCGGTGCCAGCGCTTCCATGATCTGGCGAAGGTGGAGGCAACCGGCCCCAATGCCCGCGTGCTGATCAGCCTGTTCAAGGGAACGCCCTACGCGTTTCCGCTGCAACTATCGATGGTCGAGCGCCATCCGTTCGGCAGCCAGGCTTTCGTGCCGCTGTCGGCGGCGCCATTTCTGGTGATCGTCTGCCCCGACGCTCCCGATGGTCCCGGCGAGCCGCAGGCCTTCCTGACCCGGCCAGGACAAGGCGTGAATTACCCGCCGAACCGCTGGCACGGCGTGCTGACGCCAATCGGCGCCGACCAGGATTTTGTGGTGATCGATCGCGGCGGCGATGGCTCCAATCTCGAAGAATTCCACTTCTCGCACCCGTATGAGATTCACCTGCCGCAGCGCCCATGAGCGGCGCTCGCTGATCGAACACTCTTCGATTTCAACGAACAAGACGTCGTCGTGAAGACAGAAGCCAGCCGGCGCCTGCCCGGCATTGGCTTGAATCCGACCGTCACGGAACTTGCCTCCCCTCGCGCAGGCAGATTGCGCAACCAATCGGGACGGTTCGCGAAATTTGCTGAAATCCCGTCTGACGCCGAAAGCCGGCGCCAAATCCTCCGTTGCGACCGGTTTGGTCCAGAATGAAGCACCATATACGCCACCGAATGTCGCAATCCGTCTTGCGCAACGCATGGCCTATCGAGCACTATTCGATCAACGATAAGAAAAGCCTGACCAAGACTGGCAACCAGAGTGAGGAACATGATGACCAAAGAATTGGAATTCCTGAGCCGCCATGTCGCCACCGGCAAGCTTAGCCGGCGCGACTTTCTCGGTCGCGCCGCAGCCCTCGGTGTCACCGCCACCTTCGCCAACTCGCTACTGACCAGTGCGGCCCGCGCGCAGGCACCGCAGAAGGGCGGCGCTCTCAAAATGGGCCTGGTTGGCGGCGAATCCACCAACAGCCTGGATCCGGCGACCTTCCTCACCCAGGTGCCGCAGAACTTCGGCAGCACATGGGGCGAGTTGATGGTCATCCAGTCGCCGGAGGACGGCACGGCGCAACCGGTGCTGGCCGAATCCTGGGAGGCTTCCGACAACGCCGACGAATGGCGTTTCAAGATCCGCAAGGGTGTGACCTTCCACAACGGCAAGGATCTGACCCCGGAAGACGTGGCGCAGACCATCCGCCGCCATGCCGACGAGAACACCAAGTCGGCAGCACTCGGCGTCCTCACCGACATCAAGGAGATCAGCGTTGACGGCGACAATGTCGTTTTCAAGCTCGGGCGCGGCAATGCCGATCTGCCGCTGCTTTTGACCGACTACCACTTGATGATTCAGCCCAATGGCGGCTTCGACGCGCCCGACGCCGGCATCGGCACCGGTCCCTACAAAGTCGAGGTCAACGAGCCGGGCGTGCGCCACATGTCGGTGAAATATGATGGCTACTGGCGCGACGATGTCGGCCATGTCGATTCCGTCGAAGTCATCGTCATGAACGACAACACCGCCAGGATGTCGGCGCTGCAGTCGGGCCAGGTGCACGTCATCAACCGCGTCGAGCCGAAGACGGTTGCCCTGCTCAAGCGCGCGCCCGGCGTGGTCATCGAAAGCGTGCCGTCGAAGGGCCACTACGTCTTCATCATGCATTGCAACACCGCGCCCTTCGACAATGCCGATCTGCGCATGGCGCTGAAGTTCGCAATGGACCGCGAGCAAATGGTCCAGCAGATCCTGCAAGGCCACGCCTCGGTCGGAAACGACTTCCCGATCAACAAGAGCTATGCGCTGTTCCCCGAAGGCATCGAGCAACGGGCCTACGATCCGGAAAAGGCCAAGTTTCACTACAAGAAGTCCGGGCACGACGGCCCGATCCTCTTGCGCACCTCCGACGTGGCCTTCCCCGGCGCGGTGGACGCCGCGCAGCTTTACCAGCAGCAGGCGGCCGCAGCCGGCATCACCATCGAGGTGAAGCGCGAGCCGGGCGACGGCTACTGGACCGAGGTCTGGAACAAGCAGCCCTTCTGCACCTCCTATTGGGGCGGGCGGCCGACGCAGGATTCGATGTATTCCACCGCCTACATTTCGGGCGCCGACTGGAACGACACCCGCTTCTTCCGCGAGGATTTCGACAAGCTGGTGCTTGCCGCGCGCGCCGAGCTCGACAACGCCAAGCGCGCCGAAATGTACCGCGAGGCGGCGATGATGGTGCGCGACGACGGCGGCCTCATTCTGCCGATGTTCAACGACTTCATCGACGCCCGCCGCGAGGAAGTCCAGGGCTGGGTCGCCGATCCCAATCACGAAACGTCCAATTTGAAGGCAGCGATCCGCGTCTGGCTGAAGCAGGGCTGATCGGCGCGTCATGGGTGGCGCCCTCGTCGCAAAACTGGTTGCCCAGCGTATTGCGCTGGGCATCCTGCTCCTGTTCGCCGTCTCGGTCCTGATCTTTGCCGGCACGCAAATCCTGCCCGGCGACGTCGCCCAATCGATCCTCGGGCAGGCCGCGACACCGCAGGCGCTGGAAAATCTGCGCCGCGATCTTGGACTGAACGACCCGGCCTATATCCGCTATTTTCGCTGGCTCGGCGGCGTCCTGACCGGCGATTTCGGCACCGCGCTTTCCAATGGCCGCGACATCGCCTCGGCACTTGGCGACCGGCTCTGGAACACGCTGTTCCTCGCTTTTTGGGCGGCGGCGGTTTCGGTGCCGCTTGCCATCGTGCTCGGCCTGCTGGCAGTGCGCTACCGCAACGGGTTGGTCGATAAGGCGATCTCCGGCGTCGCACTCGCTTCCACCTCGCTGCCGGAGTTCTTCATAGGCTATCTGCTGGTGCTGGTCTTTGCCGTGAAGCTGCAGTGGTTTCCGGGAAGCTCCACCGTCTATGAGGGAATGGCGTTCGGCGATCGCATGAGGGCCATCGCCCTGCCGGCGGCAGCGCTGACACTGGTGGTGCTCGCGCATATGATGCGCATGACCCGCGCCGCCATCCTCAACGTCATGCAGTCGGCCTATATCGAAACGGCTGAACTCAAGGGCCTGCGGCCCTTTGAAATCATTCGCAAGCACGCCTTCCCCAACGCGATCGCCCCGATCGTCAACGTCGTCATGCTCAATCTGGCCTTCCTGGTGGTCGGCGTCGTCGTCGTCGAAGTGATCTTCGTCTATCCCGGCATGGGGCAATATCTGGTCGACCATGTCTCGAAGCGTGACGTGCCGGTGGTGCAAGCGGTGGGGCTGATCTTTGCTGCCGTCTATATCAGCCTCAACATGATCGCCGATATTGCCGCCATTCTTTCCAATCCCCGCCTCAGACACCCGAAATGAGGAGGCGCGGCGATGCTTGACATGAAACGCATACCACTGGCCGCCTGGATCGGGCTGATCTTCACCGCTCTGTTCCTGTTTGCCGCCCTTTTCGCGCCGCTTATCGCGCCCTACGGCCTGGGCCAGGTGGTCGGCGACGTCTGGGAGCCGATGTCGTCGAAATTCTGGCTCGGCACCGACAATCTCGGCCGCGATCTGCTGTCGCGCATGATCTACGGCGCGCAAACGACGATCTTCATCGCGGTACTGGCCACCGCGCTGTCCTTTTCATTGGGGTCGATACTCGGCTTCACGGCGGCAGTGGCTGGCGGCTGGTTCGACACGACCATGTCGCGATTCGTCGATCTCTTGATGTCCATTCCGACGCTGATCTTCGCGCTGGTGGTGCTCTCGGTGCTTCCTTCGACGCTGGTCACGCTGATCCTGGTCATGGGCATATTGGACTCAACTCGCGTCTATCGCCTTTCGCGCGCCATCGCCGCCGACATCAACGTCATGGACTTCGTCGAAGCGGCCAAGCTGCGCGGCGAAGGGCGGGGTTGGATCATCTTTCGCGAAATCCTGCCCAACGCGCTGTCGCCGCTGGTTTCGGAACTCGGCCTTCGTTTCATCTACGCGGTGCTGTTCTTGTCGGCACTGTCGTTCCTGGGTCTCGGCGTGCAACCGCCGCAGGCCGATTGGGGCGGTATGGTCAAGGAAAACAAGGACGGTATCGTCTTCGGCATCGCCGCCGCCCTCATTCCCGCCGCCGCCATCGCAGCGCTTGCCATCTCGGTCAATCTGGTTGCCGACTGGGTGCTCAATCGCACCACCGATCTCAAGGGAGGGCGCGGCAATGGCTGACCCTGCGGCCAAACCCGACAAGCTGCTTGAAATCCGCAACCTGCGTATCGAGGCCAGGGTCTACCCGCCGGGCGAGGCTCCGAAGGACGTCACGCTTGTGCATGAAGTGTCGCTGTCGCTGGAGAGGGGCAAGGTGCTCGGTCTGATCGGCGAGTCGGGCGCCGGCAAGTCCACCATAGGCCTTTCGGCACTCGGCTACGGCCGTGGCGGCGTACGCATCACCGGCGGCGAGGTCATCCTCAACGGACGCGACATTTTGAAGGGCGATGCGCGCAGCATCCGACATCTGCGCGGTCGCGAAGTTTGCTATGTCGCGCAATCGGCGGCGGCCGCCTTCAATCCGGCGCACCGGCTGATGGACCAGGTTGTGGAGGCGACGCTTCTGCATGGCGTGGCGACCAGGGCCGAGGCAGAAAAGCGCGCCGTCGCGTTGTTTCGCAAGCTCAGCCTTCCCGATCCCGAAAACATCGGCCAGCGCTTCCCTCACCAGGTTTCCGGCGGGCAACTTCAACGCGTCATGACCGCCATGGCGCTCTGTTCGGAACCCGACCTCATCGTCTTCGACGAGCCGACCACGGCGCTCGACGTGACCACGCAGATCGATGTTCTTGCGGCAATCAAGGAAGCGATCCGCGACACCGGGGTGGCGGCACTTTACATCACCCACGACCTGGCGGTGGTGGCGCAGGTTTCCGACGAGATTGCCGTGCTGCGGCATGGCCGGCTGGTTGAGCGGGGCAGCACGCGCCAGATCATCAAGGAGCCGCGCGAGGACTATACGAAGCAGTTGGTGTCGGTTCACCACATCGAACACCCCGAACAGGCGCCGGCCGCGACCCCCGCACTTTCGGTGAAGAACGTAACCGCCGGATATGGCGGCGGCCACATCAAGGTGCTGAAGAATGTCTCGGTCGACATCTTCCCCGGCCAGACGCTGGCGGTGGTCGGCGAATCGGGTTCCGGCAAATCGACGCTGGCGCGCGCCATCACCGGCCTCCTGCCGCCGCTGGAAGGCAGCATCGGCTTTGCCGGGCGAACACTCAGCAACAGCCTCGCCGACCGCACCAAGGACGATCTGCGCCAGTTGCAGATGATCTACCAGATGGCCGACGTCGCGATGAATCCGCGCCAGACGGTAGGCACCATCATCGGCCGACCGCTCGAATTCTATTTCGGACTGCGCGGCCGCCAGCGCGACGCAAGGGTGGCCGAACTGCTCGACAAGATCGAGATGGGCAAGGGCTTCGCCAACCGTTATCCGGCCGAATTGTCAGGCGGGCAGAAGCAGCGCGTCTGCATCGCCCGTGCGCTGGCGGCCAATCCCAAGCTCATCATCTGCGACGAGGTAACCAGCGCCCTTGATCCACTGGTGGCGAACGGCATCCTCAAGCTCCTGCTGGATTTGCAGAAGGATGAGGAGGTCGCCTACCTCTTCATCACCCACGATCTGGCCACGGTGAAGTCCATCGCCGATTCAATCGCGGTCATGTATCGCGGCGAGGTGGTGCGTTACGGGGCCAAGAGCGATGTTCTCAAGCCGCCTTTCGACGCCTATACGGAACTGCTCCTGTCCTCGGTACCGGAGATGGAAATCGGCTGGCTCGAGAAGGCGATCAACAGCCGCCAAATGGAAAGCGCGGGGAACTAGAGCATCGGGCCGAAAAGTGGAATCCGGTTTTCGGAGAAATTCGATGCTCCAACAAAGAGATAGATCGGCAATATGCGTCCGTCAGGACGCACGTTGATCAAGAGCCCTCGCCTATCTACCCTTCCAGACCGGATCGCGCTTTTCGGCGAAGGCGCGAAAGCCTTCCATATTGTCATCTGATGCGTAAAGCTCGTCGACGGTGCGGAATTTGCGCTTGGTGATCCAGTTCATCGCGTCCTGGAATTCCATGGCTTCGGCCTTGCGCGCGACCTCCTTGATCGCCGCGAAAACCAGCGGCGGGCCGCCGGCCAGCAGCCGGGCGATTTCCCACACCCGCGTTTCCAGCTTGTCGGCCGGCAGCACCTCGTTGACCAGACCCCACCGATGCGCCTCGGAGGCGCCCATCCAGCGGCCGGTGAGCAACAGGTCCATGGCGACGTGATAGGGGATGCGCTTCGGCAGCTTGATTGTCGCGGCGTCAGCCAGCGTGCCGGCCTTGATTTCCGGCAGCGCGAAGGAGGAATGCTCCGACGCGTAGATGAGATCGCAGGACAGAGCCAGTTCGAAGCCGCCGCCGACCGCCATGCCGTTGACGCAGGCGATCACCGGCTTGTTCATATCGCGCAGTTCCTGCAAGCCACCGAAACCGCCCACGCCGTAGTCGCCATCGACCGCGTCGCCGGAAGCCGCCGCCTTGAGGTCCCAGCCGGCTGAAAAGAATTTCTCCCCCGCCGTGCTGACGATAGCGACGCGCAACCCGGCATCGTCGCGAAATGCCTGAAATGTCTCGCCAAGCAATCGCGAGGTTTTGAGGTCGATCGCATTGGCCTTCGGCCTGTCGAGCGTCACTTCGAGAATGGCGCCCTCGCGGCGGGTGCGGACCACGTCAGGCATTGTCTATCTCCCTTGGAACCAGCAGCGCATCGGCGATCCACGCGCCCTTCCCGTCGCCGCAGACGATCAGCGGATTGATGTCGAGCTCTTCGATTGCATCCGAATGCTCGGCGACGAAACTTGAAATAGCAAGGATCGCATCGACGGCCGCGCCAACGTCGCCCTTGGCACGCCCACGATAGCCGTCGAGCAGAGGAAAGAGGCGCAGACCGCGCAGAGCCGCCTCGATCTCGTCACGTGAGGCAGGCAACAGAACGGTTGCGCTGTCCTTGAGCAGTTCGACCAGCACTCCGCCCGACCCGACCGTCATCACCGGTCCGAAAAGCGGGTCGCGGGTGACGCCGACGATCAGTTCCGCGACACCACCCTGCACCATGCGCTCTACATAGAGCCCAGACCCGAGGGGAAGCAGCGCTTCGGCCGCATCCCGAACCTCGTCAGCGGATTTGAGATTGAGCCGAACCGCGCCGGCCTCACTCTTGTGCTCCACGCCCAGCGCCTTGAGCGCCACCGGGAAACCAAGCCGTTCGGCCGCGTCCGCAGCCTCGCTGACGCTTTGCGCGCGCATTCCATCTGGAACGGCCAAACCCGCCTCGCGCAGCAGTGCCTTGGCAGACGCTTCGTCGCAGGAGATATTCAGGGCGAACCGCCGCCTCTCGTATTCAATCGGCTCCACCGCTCGCCGGCTCCAGGCTTCGCCGATGAATGCCGCGGCTTCAGCGGCGTCCATGGCCTCAACGATACCGTGGAGCGGCACGATCCCGCGCCGGAAAAGCTCGGCGGCGTGCTCCTCCGGCAGGTTTTCGGGCATCGACGCCACGATCGCGCCTGTCGCCTTGCTGGTCTTCAAGGCCGTTTCGAACGCATGAACCGTCGGCCACCAATCGGCATCCGAGCAGCGGTCGTTGCGTGGAAAATCCAGCACCAGCATGTTGAGGTCGAACACGCCTGACACCATTGCGGTGAAGGTCGCGGTCATCGCCTTCTCGTTGTTCCAGATGAAGGTGTGATAGTCGAGCGGATTGGCGACCGCCACCAGCGGACCCAAGGTCGATTTCACATGCGCGCTGTGCGCTTCGGTCAGCGCCGGAAAGCCGATCCTGCGCCCCTCGGCGCTGTCGGCCATCACCGACGCCTCGCCGCCGGAACAGCTCATCGACGACAGCCTCCGACCCCCCAGCGGGCCCGCCGCATGGAGCAGTTTCAGCGCTTCGAAAAACGACGGGATCGAGCCGACGCGGGCGATGCCCAACCGCTTGAGGAACGCATCGGAGCCGGCATCCGAACCGGCAAGTGAGGCGGTATGCGAAATCGTGGCCTGGCGCGCCTGCTCGGAACGGCCGACCTTCATCGCGACGACCGGCTTTTTCAGCTCGCGGGCGCGCATTGCCAATCGCTCGAAGCCGGAAACGGAATCGAAACCTTCAATATGCAGGCCGAGCGCAGAGACACGTTCATCCTCGATCAGGCCGAGCGCCATTTCCGAGAGGCCCGTCTGCGCCTGGTTGCCGGCCGTCATCAGATAGCTGATCGGCAGGCCGCGCTTCTGCATGGTGAGGTTGCAGGCGATATTGGAGGACTGCGTGATGATCGCCACGCCACGCTCGCCCGGAGCGAGCCGCCGGCCGCCATGCTGGTCGGGCCATAGCAGCGCTCCATCGGCATAATTGATCAAGCCGTAGCAATTCGGACCGATGATCGGCATGGCACCGGCCGCAGCGATCAGTTCGGCTTGCAGCCGCTCGCCATGGGCATCGTCCTTGCCCGCCTCCCGAAAGCCCGCGGCAAAGCAGATCGCGCCACCCGCACCGCGCTCGGCAAGTTCACCGACCATATCCAGCGTCAAATGGCGATTGACGCCGATGAAGGCCGCATCCGGCGCATCCGGCAGTTCCGCCACCGAACGATAGGCCCTGACGCCCGCAACATCGCGCTTGATTGGATGCACCGGCCAGATGCGGCCGGAATATCCCATTTTCAGGCATTGTTCGACGACGGCGGCGGCCTGTATTCCGCCGACTACGGCAATCGATCTCGGCCGCAGCAGACGTTCAAGGCGCTGCAACTCTCATCCCCCCACGGCTCGGAGCAACGCGCGCGAAATGATATGGCGCTGGATTTCCGATGTGCCTTCCCAGATGCGCTCGACCCGCGCATCGCGCCAGATGCGCTCCAGCGGCAGGTCGTCCATAAGCCCCATGCCGCCATGGATCTGGATCGCCTCGTCAGCGACGAAGGCAAGCATCTCGGTCGCCTTCAATTTGGCCATGGCCATGTCCTGATCGGTGACGGTGCCCCGGTCATATTTCCAGCCGGCCTCGAACACCATCAACTCGGCTGCCTTCAGTTCCATCGCCATGTCGGCAAGTTTGAATGAAACGCCCTGGAACTTGCCGATCTTCTGGCCGAATTGCTCGCGTTGCGCGGCATAGTCGATGGCGTGACCAAGCGCCCGTTCCGCCCGGCCGAGGCAGGTGGCCGCGACCTGAAGCCGGGTCGCGCCAAGCCAGGAATTGGCGACTTCAAACCCCTTATGGATCTCGCCCAATACCTGACTGGCCGGCAAGCGGCAGTCATCGAATTCCAGCACCGAGTTGGTGTAGCCGCGATGCGAAACGTTGCGATAGCCCTCGCGCACCGCAAAGCCCTTTGTGCCCTTATCGACGAAAAAGGCGGTGATCTTCTTTCGCCTGCCGCGCCCAGGGGTGTTGGAAGCGTCCTCCTCCCCGGAGGCCATGAACACGATGGCGAAATCGGCGATATCGGCATGGCTGATGAAATGCTTGGTACCGTTCAGCACCCAGTCGTCGCCATCCTGCACGGCGGTGGCCTTCATGCCGCGCAGGTCCGACCCCGCGCCGGGCTCGGTCATGGCGAGACAGTCGGATTTTTCGCCCCGAATGCACGGGAACAGATATTTCTCGCGTTGCTCGGGCGTGCCGGCGAGCAGAATGTTGGACGGACGCGCAACACAGGTCCAGTGCAGCGCATAATTGGCGCGTCCGAGCTCCCTTTCGTAGAGGAGCCAGGACACCGTATCGAGTCCGGCGCCGCCGACATCCGCCGGCATATTGGCGGCATAGAGCCCGGCCGCTATCGCCTTGGCCTTCAGTTCGGCGATCAATTCGGGATGCAGATGCCCGGTTCGCTCGACTTCTGCCTCGTGCGGGTAAAGCTCGTCCTCGACGAAAGCACGTGTCGTATCGACGATCAGCCGCTGTTCTTCCGAAAGGCCGAAATCCATCGCCGTCAGCCTTTCTTTTTGGCCTTGGGCTTTGTGGTCTTCACCTTCACCGGCTTGGTGGCCTTTGCCTTCTCGGCCGAATTGGAAGCCTTGGGCCTCGCCGCAAGCTTTGCCAGCCGCCTGGTGTAGTCGTTGTGCAGCGCGCCGGCGCCCCAGCCCTTGCCCTTGTTCTGCCGGGACAACGCCTCCATGATCGCCACCAGATTGTCGTCACGAACGCGCTCGAGCTCACGGATCGACAGCCCATTCGCCTGTTCGTCGGATTGCTCGGCGATCTTGTCGACCAGTTCGTCGGTAAGCTCGGGCACATCCATCAGCTTGGTCCACGGCCATTTCAGGCATGGCCCGAACTGCGCCATGAAATGGCGCATGCCCGCCTCGCCACCGGCGACGCGGTAGACCTGGAACAGGCCCATCTGCGCCCAACGTATGCCGAAGGAATACCGCATTATATCGTCGAGCTCCTCGACGGTGACGATATCGTCCTTGATCAGCCAGAGCGCCTCGCGCCAGGCGGCCTCAAGCAGGCGATCTCCGACAAATGCCTCGATTTCCTTACGGATGACGACCGGCTTCATGCCGATCGAAGCGTAGATTTCCTTGGCAACCTCGATTGCCTCGGGGAATGTCTGCTTGCCGCCGACGATCTCGACCAACGGCAGGAGGTAGACTGGATTGAACGGGTGGCCGACCACCAGCCGCTCGGGGTGCTTCTTCATCGCCTCCTGCATGTCGGAGGGCAGGATGCCCGATGTCGACGAACCGATAATGGCATTGGCCGGCGCATGCGCGTCGATCTCGGCCAGCACCTTGTGCTTGAGTTCCAGCCGCTCCGGAACGCTTTCCTGGACGAAATCGGCGTCCGCGACTGCCTCGGCGATTGTCTTGGCGAAAGTCAGCTTGCCTTGCCTGGGCAGGCCGCCGGGAACCATCTGCTTATAGGCGCGCCGCGCGCCCTTCATCACCTCATCGACCTTGCGGCCCGCTTCAGGGTCGGGATCGAAGATCGACACGTCGATGCCGTTCAGAAGCAGACGCGCGACCCAGCCGGCACCGATGACGCCGCCGCCGATCGCGGCGGCCTTGCTGACGATGCCCATGGCTACCACCGCTTCTTGAGCTTGAGCTTTTCGCGCACTTCGGCCGCGCCGATGATGCGCGAGCCCATGCCCTCGGCGATCTTCACCGCGCGTTCGACCAGTTGGCCGTTGCTGGCGAGAACGCCCTTGCCGAGCCAGAGATTGTCTTCCAGGCCGACGCGGATATTGCCACCGGCGGCAAGCGCCACCGCCGCATAGGGAAGCTGGTTGCGGCCGATGGAAAAGGCGGAAAACACCCAGTCTTGAGGCAGGTTCGCCGTCAGCGCCAGCAGCGTGGCAAGATCGTCCGGCGCGCCCCATGGAATGCCCATGCACAATTGCACCATCACCGGATCATCGAGCAGGCCCTGGCCGGCGAGCCATTTGGCAAGCAGCAGATGGCCGGTATCGAAAATCTCGACTTCGGGCTTCACGCCGAGCGCCTGGATCTGGCGCGCCATCTCCTTCAGCATCGGCGGGGTGTTGGTCATTACATAGTCCTGCTCGCCGAAATTCATCGTGCCGCAGTCCAGCGTGCAGATTTCCGGCAGCAGCTTCGCCACATGCGCCAGCCGCTCGGTCGCGCCCACCATGTCGGTGCCGGCGGCCGACGGCGGCAGCGGCTGCTCGACCGAACCAAGCGTAAGGTCGCCGCCCATGCCGGCGGTGAAGTTGATGACCACATCGACGCCAGACTGCTTGATGAGATTCATGACCTCCTCGTAAAGTGCCACATCGCGTGCACCCTTGCCCGTTTCGGGATTGCGGACATGGATGTGGGCGATGGCAGCGCCCGCATTGGCGGCCTCGATCGCCGCATCGGCGATCTGGCGTGGCGTCACCGGCACCTTGTCGGAACGGCCCACCGTGTCGCCTGAACCGGTGACGGCGCAGGTGATGAAAACATCGCGGTTTGGATTAAGGGCCATCGGCATTCCTCCTCGAATTCGTTCAAAGGATCATGCCCGACTTGCCGAAACCTGATTGGCATTTTACGAAGATGAAATGACGAAAAACGAAAAGAGCTCAATCTTTCTTCCGGAGCATACGCCGCTCTCCCTGACCTTGCTGGTCTTCTCCGGCTCGTCGATCATGTGCGTGGCCTCGGCGATCGACCCTTTGCGGGCCGCTAACCGCATCGCGGGCGAAACCCTGTTCGACTGGAAAATTGTTTCGGTCGACGGCGCGCCGCCGATCACCACGTCAGGTTTGCCGATCGCCGTCGGCGGCCGCTTCGACGCGTCCGAGAAAACCGATGTGCTGGCGATCGTCGGCGGCTTCGGCACCAGGGCGCAAGGCACCGCCGCGCTCCTTTCCGGCATCCGGCGCGTGGCGCGGTCGGCCCGCGCCATCGGCGGCGTCGAGGCCGGAACCTGGCTCGTCGCCAGGGCCGGATTGCTGGAAGGCCGCGCGGCCACCACGCATTGGGAGGATATGGAGGATTTTACCACCGCGTTCCCCGAGGTCGACGTGCGGCCGGATCGCTACATCATCGACGGCCCGGTCTTCACGACAGGCGGCGCGTCGCCGACCTTCGACCTGATGCTGCATCTGGTGCGCTCGCGCCTCGGCATGGCCGTGGCGCTCGATGTCGCAAGCGTATTCATCTACGACCAGGCGCGCGCCGCCACCGACGCGCAGCCTCTGGTTTCGCTCGGCCGGCTCGACGGCTACGATCCGCGCCTGGCGCAAACGATCCGGCTCATGGAAGCTCATGTCGACGAACCGCTGACCATCGCCGCCATCGCGCGGCGTGCCGATGTCACGGCGCGCACGCTGGAAAGCATATTCAAGGGGTCGATCGGCGAAACACCGGGTGCCTATTATCTGCGGCTGCGGCTCGGCGCAGCAAGGCGGCTGGTGCTCGACACGCGCCTTGCCATGGCCGACATTGCCGCCCGCACGGGTTTTTCCAGCGCCACCACTTTCT
The DNA here is from genome assembly GCF_047739745.1 of Borborobacter xinjiangensis. Taxonomy (NCBI): domain Bacteria; kingdom Pseudomonadati; phylum Pseudomonadota; class Alphaproteobacteria; order Hyphomicrobiales; family Phyllobacteriaceae; genus Borborobacter; species Borborobacter xinjiangensis. Next base: position 55,768 of record NZ_JBLLVA010000024.1, read on the forward strand.
CGCGCGCATTCGCCAAGGCGTTCGGCAGCCCGCCCGCCCGGCTGAGACGCAAGTAGCCTCTCTTCAACCGTCCTTCGCGTGCGCAATGATCCAATCGGCGGCTGCGGCCAAATCGGCGACAACGGCCGAAGGCGGCGGATCGAAACGCGTCTCGTCGCCGGCGCGGTATTTGCCCGTGCGGACCAGCAGCGCCCCAAGCCCGCAACTGCGGGCGCCGGCGACATCGCTTTCGGCATCATCGCCAACCATCACCGCCTCGTCAGGCGGGCAGCCCATGCCGGCAAGCGCTGACAGGAAGAATTCGGGCGACGGCTTGCCGAGAACGATCGCTTGCGCCCGGCTGGCGAATTCAAACGCGGCAACCACCGCGCCGGCATCGAGGCTCAAAATGCCGTCGGCATCCTTGAACGACCGGTTGTTTGCCAGCGCCAGCAACTCGGCGCCTCGCGTCAGTTCCCGGAACGCCCGGTTCAATTTCGCATAGTCCAATGATTCGCCGACATCGCCGACGATGACCGCCCGGCGGCCGCCCTCCGGCATGCCGTCGAACTCTGTCTTGAAATCGGGATGCACCAAAAGATGCGGCGAGCATCCGTGCTGGCGCAGCCATTGGCGCGCGGCCTGCGCGGGCGTAAACAGCTCCTCTTCCTCAACCGGAAGGCCGAAGCCCGCCAGCCGCCGCAACACAGCAGGGCGCGGCGAACGCGTGGTGTTGCTGACGAAGCGTATGGGCAACCCGGCCGCGCGCAGCCGCGCCACCGCGTCGACTGCGCCCGCAATCGCCTTGTCGCCATCGTAGACGACTCCGGCAAGGTCCAGGAGCACACCGCTGATCATCGGCCAAGAATGCCATGGCGACGGCAAAGGTCAAATGATCCCGCCGGAACCCGGCGGGATATGTTCAGGCGATCAGGCCGCGTCGCGGTGCCTGTGGTCGATCAGCGAGCGCATCCGGTCGGCGAGCTTCGCCTCCAGCCGATCCCCGACGATCCGATCAAACGTATCGGGCTCGTCGGTTACCGTCGAGGGCAGAGACAAGAGGAGGTCGACGATCGAATCGGCCTTGCGGCGAGACAAAAGCGCATCGATTGCCGGCTCGCCACGATCATTTTCGATAGGTGTTTCTGCAAATCTTCCCATGCCGGGAATCTGTCCGTGCGAGGCGGCGCGTTGAAGGCAGGATCGAGGCAATTGCACGGCGAGGCGGTGATTTTTTTCTTCCGCTGGCGCCACAGAATTTAACATCGGATGCTGAACCGCCGCGCTCATACGTAGCGGTTGACGACATTCTCCAGATATTCCTGCCGGCCCGATTTCGGCTGCGGCTCGATCTTGTCCGTCACCACTCGTGCAGCAATCGCCTCAAGCGTGCGCTTGCCCGAAAGCATTGCCTGCGCCTCCGGCGATTTCCAACCGGCGTAGCGCTCGTCGAGCGGGCCGCCAAGCGCCTTGTCCTCAATCATCCTGGCCGCTGCCTTCAGGCCGCGCGCGCAGCAGTCCATGCCGCCGATATGCGCGATCAGCAGATCCTGCGGATCGAGCGATTGGCGGCGCAGCTTGGCATCGAAATTGGTGCCACCGGTCTTGAAGCCGCCGCCAAGCAGCACCTGATAATAGGCCAGCACCATTTCCGGCACATTGTTGGGAAACTGGTCGGTGTCCCAGCCGGACTGGTAGTCGTTGCGGTTCATGTCGATCGAACCGAAAATGCCGAGCGCATTGGCGAGCGCCAATTCATGCTCGAAGGAATGGCCGGCCAAGATGGCGTGGCCCTGCTCGATATTGACCTTAACCTCCTTCTCCAAACCATATTTTTGCAGGAAGCCGAACACGGTCGCGACATCATAGTCGTACTGATGCTTGGTCGGCTCCTGCGGCTTCGGCTCGATCAGGATCGTGCCCTTGAAACCGATTTTGTGCTTGTAATCGACGACCAGGCTGAGGAATCGGCCGAGCTGGTCGAGCTCGCGCGAAAGGTCGGTGTTGAGCAGCGTCTCGTAGCCTTCACGCCCGCCCCACAGCACATAGTTTTCACCGTTCAGGCGCTTGGTCACATCGATGCAATGCTTCACCGTGGCGGCGGCATAGGCAAAAACATCCGGATCCGGATTGGTCGCCGCACCCGCCATGTAGCGGCGGTTGGAAAAGAGATTGGCCGTGCCCCAGAGCAGCTTCACGCCGGTCTCGCTCATCTTGGTGGCAAAATAATCGGCGATCTCGTCGAGACGCGACGCGCTTTCGCTGAATGTATCGCCTTCCGGGCGCACATCGGCATCGTGGAAGCAGAAATAGGGCGCGCCGAGCAGCGAGAACATCTCGAAGGCCACGTCGGCCTTCAGCTTGGCGTGCTCCATGGTCTCTCCAGACCCCTCCTTAGGGAACCACGGCCGTTCGAAGGTCTGGCCGCCGAACGGATCGCCACCCGGCCAGGTGAAGGAATGCCAGTAGGCAATGGCAAAGCGCAGATGTTCCTCCATGCGCTTGCCGAGCAAGATTTCATCCGGATTGTAATGCCTGTAGGCGAGCGGGTTGGTGCTGTCGGGACCCTCATATCGGGCCGGCTTGATATCGCCGAAGAAACCGCTGGTCACGATGAAACTCCTCTGATGGCAGGATAGAGCGCATGGTAACGCTGATAGGCGTCGAAATAGGCGCCGGCGAGCGCGGCGTCCGGCTCGATGGTTTCGGCGGTCGCGGGTTGAGTGCAAACGTCAAGCGGATCGGCCGTTTCCGTGGCGATCAGCCCCAGCCGGGCGGCGCCGAAAGCCGCACCGAAGTCGCCATCGGCCGGAACGTCGACCGGAACGCCAAGCGCCGTGGCAACCGCTTTCAGCCAGTAGCGCGAGCGTGAGCCGCCGCCGATGGCGGTAACGCGGGAAAGCTCCGTTCCGGCCTTAAGCGCCTCCAGACTGTCGCGAAAAGCGAAGGCCACGCCCTCGACCACCGCTTGCGTAAGTGCGGCGCGGTCGGTTTCGTGGCCAAGGCCGGTGAAGGAACCGCGAATGAGCGCGTCATTGTGGGGCGTACGCTCTCCCGAGAGGTAGGGCAGGAACGAAACACCGGTCGGCGCCTTCAAATCCTTTCCAAGCGCGTCGGTCAGTTCGGAAGGCTCTTTGCCGGCAATGTCCGCAAGCCAGTTGAGCGAATCCGTCGCCGAGAGGATGACCCCCATCTGGTGCCAGGTGTCAGGGAGCGCGTGGCAGAATGTGTGGACGGCACTTTCCGGGTCGGGAAGGTAGGAGCCGTTGGCGGCGAAGAGCACACCCGAAGTGCCGAGCGATACGAAGGCGTGACCGGGCAGCACCACGCCCATGCCACAGGCGGAAGCGGCATTGTCGCCGGCGCCGCCCGCCACCACGATATCGTCGCCCAGGCCCCACTCCTCGGCCAGTTGCTTGCGCAAGCGTCCGGCCGGCTGCGTGCCTTCGACCAGCGACGGCATATGTTGCTGGTCGAGGCCGGTTGCAGCCAGAAGCTCGGCCGACCAGCGACGATTGGCGACGTCCAGCCACGAAGTACCCGACGCATCCGACATTTCAGAGATATGCTCGCCCGTCAGCCACAGGCGCAGATGGTCCTTGGGCAGCAGAACTTTCGCAATCCTGGCGAAAATGTCCGGCTCATTGTTGCGTACCCAAAGGAGTTTCGGCGCGGTAAAGCCCGGAAAGACGATGTTGCCGGTGACCTCGCGAAAGCGTGGGTCGGCATCGAGGCGCGCCGCCTCCTCGTGACTGCGGGTGTCGTTCCACAATATGCAGGGCCGCAGGACCGCACCGCTTGCCTCGAGAAGCGTCGCACCATGCATCTGCCCGGAAAGACCGATGCCCTTGATTGCGCCGAATTGCCGAGAATGTTGCGCTTTGAGCGAGTTGAGCGCTTTCCGGGTAGCGTCGATCCAATCGGCGGGGTCCTGCTCGGACCAGCCGGGATGTGGCCGCGCCAGCTCAAGCGGGCTATTGGCGGAAGCGATGACAGTCTGATCGCCGTCGAGCAGGAGCGCCTTGACGCCCGACGTGCCGAGATCGATCCCAAGATACATCGCCGCTCTCCCGGCTTAGCGCGCCCGACCTGCTGCGGCCAGCATTCTCCCACGTTTGTGTGTCTTAACAAATATTCGGCCAGTGCGAAGCTATTTTTTCGACACCCGTAAAAAATAGCTGCCGCTCAGTTGCCCGAGAGTGCGGCTACCGCCCGCGCATTGGAGACCACCAGCAGGATCGTCGCCCAGGGATGATCAGGAGAGCGGCTGACGCGGCAGCAAAGGGTGCTCAGGTCTCAGGCGGCACGGATATCGCCTTTGCTCGACACCGAGGATGAACCCTGCCATTTCGGCGGTGTAAAGCGAGAAGATTCGAATGAGCAGAGACTATGTTTCAGTTGAAAACCCATTGGAATGCGCTCGCCGTCGAGTAAGGAATCTCCCGACGCTCACATTGCCTCAGCGTCCCGTCCGCATTGTGACGCAACCATGGCCTTTCCTGCTCCATGGCGTACGACAAATGCGCTGGTCGTCAAAAAAACGCAGGCAGATCAATGCCGAGGGTCGTTCACTGTTTGTCAACCACGATTGATGAAAATGCGAACAACTCCCACGGGCTCGCTCACGCCTCCCGGAGTGCACATTCAACGCTGGAATCAGGCCCGTGCCGCAAACCTCAGCTTCCTCGACGGACGCCTCCGGACTGTCCGACGAACCCGGATCGATCTCGCGGCGCGCCGCTCTCATTGCTCTCGGTTCCGCCGCGCTGGCGGCGATGACCGGCTGTTCGCGCAGCATCGATCTCGCGGCTGTCGAGATCGACACCTTCACCACCGGAACCATCCGGCCGCGCATCAGCGTCGACCCGCAGGTGACGCGGCCCGAGATGATGTACGCCTCGCTGACGGATAGCGGATATACGGTGCCGGAAATCCCCTTCGAGAAGATCAATCCGAAATTCCGCCGGCAGATCGTCGTCGACCCCACCGGCGAGCAGCCGGGCACGATCGTCGTTCATCTGCAGGAGCGGTTCCTTTATCTGGTGCAGCCGGGCGGCGACGCAATCCGCTATGGTGTCGGCATCGGCAAGGAAGGCTTCGTCTGGTCGGGCCGCGCCAACATCCAGTACAAGAAGGAATGGCCGACCTGGACGCCGCCGGCGGAGATGATCGCCCGGCGACCGGAGCTTGAAAAATATCGCGGCGGCCAGCCCGGCGGCCTGACCAATCCGCTTGGGGCACGCGCGCTCTATATCTTCAAGGACGGGCGCGATACGTTGTTTCGCGTCCATGGCTCACCGGAATGGTGGACGATCGGCACGCAGGCTTCTTCCGGCTGCGTTCGGATGATCAATCAGGACGTGATCGACCTTTACAATCGGGTTCCAGGCAAGGCGCCGATCGTCGTCGCCTGATCCACCAATTTCCTTAACCCTCAGCGCCTGCCGGAACGGTTGCGCCCAGCCTGCGGGCGCGCGAAAATAGCGTAGCGCAATCCAGCGGGATACGGACATGTCAGCAACATTTGTCATCGCCCAGGGTGGTGGGCCGACGGCCGTCATCAACCAGACCATGGTCGGGGCAGTTATCGAAATACAGAGGCGCCACCCTGACGCGCGCGTGCTTGGCGCGCGCCACGGCGTACGCGGCATTCGCGACGGCGACTATGTCGAGCTCTCCGACGTTCCCGAAGAGCAGCTTCGCCGCATCGGCGCGACACCGGGCGCGGCTCTCGGCTCGACGCGCGACAAGCCCGATCGGGCCTATTGCGACCTCGTATTGGCCGGCCTGAACAAGGTCGGTGCCGACGCCTTCATCTATATCGGCGGCAACGACACAGCCGGAACGCAGCAGATTCTCGCCGAAGCCTCGGGCGGCTCCATCGCTTTTGTCCATGCACCGAAGACCATCGACAACGATCTGGTCGAGAACGATCACACACCGGGTTTCATTTCGGCCGGCGAGTTCGTCGCCGGCGCGTTCCTCAGCGTCGATCTCGATTTTCGCGCCCTGCCCGGGGTCTATGTCGGCATCGTCATGGGCCGCCATGCCGGCTTTCTGACGGCGGCGGCGGCCGCCTGGCGCTATGACGAGGATAGCGGGCCGCATCTGCTCTACGTGCCGGAGCGGGCTTTCTCCGTTCCCCGCTTCATCGACGATGTCCGCGCCACGCTTGCCCGTCACAAACGCTGCATCGTTGCCGTTTCAGAGGGGGCCAGCACCGAGGACGGCAAGCCGCTGGTGGAGAGCCTCGTGCCGCCGGATCGGCTGGAACGCGATGCGCATGGCAATCTGAAATTGTCGGGCGGCGATCTCGGCCTCGCCTTCGAACAGGCGCTGCGCGACGGATTGCCGGGCACGCGGGCGCGTGTCGATGCATTGGGTTACATACCCCGCGGCTATATCGGCGCTATCAACGACACCGATTCCCACGAAGCCTTCGACGCCGGCGTTTTTGCCGTGGAGGCCGCCGCACGCGGTGGCGGTTCCGTGGCTCTGCAATATGACGGCAAAAAAACCGTGATGCGGCTGGTGCCGCTGGATGCGGTGGCCGGCAAGACGCGGCACATGCCTGACGATTTTCTTATGCCTGAAGCCAACCAGCTCTCCGACGCAGGCATCGCCTATCTGAAACGGCTGGTGCCTGGACGGTTCGAGGTCGGCAAGCCGTTCGTATGAGCGGCCGGCCTTTGGATCCGGTTACTTCCCGGGATGCGCCGCAAGCCAGGCTTCAAGCTGTTTGATCTCGCTTTCCTGGGCCTTGATGATCTCTTCGGAAAGCTTGCGGATTTCAGGGTCCTTGCCATGTTCGAGCTGGACCTTGGCCATGTCGATGGCCGCCTGGTGATGCGGGATCATGCCGCGTGCGAAATCGATATCCGGATCGCCCGAATAGTCGATCTTGCCCATCGCTGCGTGCATCGTGTCCATGGCCTTCATGTAACCCATGGCAGCCGGCGACGAAGCTGCGTCCGACGCACTCATGGTGCTCATGTCGTGGCCGCTGTGATCGCTTTGGGCGAGCGCCAGTCCTGCCGCGCCCGCGCCGAAGATCAACGCCGCCGTGAGCGCAGCGAGCTTGCGTTTCAATATCATGCAGGTCTCCTTTTTCAGTGGTTGGATGACAGTGAGCATTCCGCCGTTTCGGCCGTTCGGCCATCGGCTGGTTTCGAGCCGCTGCCGCCGGCAAGCCGGTCGATGATCGGGCAATCCGGACGCGCATCGCCGTTGCAATGCTCCACCAGGTGCCGCAGCACCTCGCGAAGCTCGACAAGCTCGGAAATCTTGCGGTCGATCTCACCAAGCTTGGCTTCGGCAATGGCCCTCACGTCGGCGCTTTCCCGCTGCCTGTCGCCATAGAGCGACAGAAGCTGGCGGCATTCTTCGACCGAAAAACCGAGACTGCGCGATCTTTGCAGGAATTTCAGCCGATGCACGTCGCTTGACGAGTAGTCGCGGTAGCCGTTTTCGGCGCGGCCGGGTTTCAGAAGCCCGATTTCTTCATAGTAGCGAATGGTCTTGGGCGGCAGCCCGGAACGCTCGGCAGCGTCACCAATGTTCATGACCTCATCTCCAAACGTTAAAGTTTCACGGTCCGCAGGCGCAGCGCATTGGCGATGACGGAGACCGACGACAGGCTCATCGCGGCTGCCGCCAGCATCGGCGACAGAAGCACACCGAACACGGGATAGAGCACGCCCGCCGCAACCGGCACGCCAAGCGCATTGTAGACGAAGGCGAAGAACAGATTTTCCTTGATGTTACGGATTGTCGCCTGCGCCAGCCGCCGCGCTCGGACGATGCCGTTGAGATCGCCCTTCACCAGCGTGATGCCGGCGCTTTCCATGGCAACGTCGGCGCCCGTTCCCATGGCGATGCCGACATCGGCGGCTGCAAGCGCCGGCGCATCGTTGACACCGTCGCCGGCCATGGCAATTCGGCCGCCCCTGGCACGCAGCTCATCCACCAGCGCCTTCTTGCCTTCCGGCAATATGTCGGCGCGGACCTCATCGATGCCGAGGCTGGCGGCGACCGCCTTGGCGGTGCGCTCATTGTCGCCGGTGGCCATGATGATCTTCAGCCCGCTGTCATGCAGTGCCCTTATCGCTTCGGCCGTGGTCGATTTGATCGGGTCGGAAACCGCGATGATGCCGGCCAGACGGCCTTCGACCGAGACGAACATCGCCGTGCTGCCATCCGCCCGCAGCGCATCGGCACGCGCGTCGAGCGGCTCTGTGTCGGCGCCGTCGAGTGCCATCATCGCCGCATTGCCCAGCGCCACCGCCTTGCCGGCGACGGTGCCCCTGACGCCCTTGCCGGTGGCCGCTTCGAAGCCGTCTGTGTTGAGCAGCGTCACGCCGCGCGCCTTGGCACCCTCGACGATGGCGTCGGCCAGCGGATGCTCGGAGCCTTTCTCCAGGCTCGCGGCCAGCACGAGAAGCTCGGTCTCGGCGACACCGTTCGCGGTTACAACCTCTGTCAGCACCGGCTTGCCCTCGGTCAGCGTTCCGGTCTTGTCGACGATCAGCGTATCGACGCCGGCGAACCGCTCCAGCGCTTCGGCATCCTTGATAAGCACGCCGGCGTGGGCGCCGCGTCCGGTCGCCGTCATGATCGACATCGGCGTGGCAAGACCCAGTGCGCAGGGGCAGGCGATGATCAGCACCGAAACCACCGAGACGATTGCGAAGATCATGCTGGGCTCAGGCCCGGAAATCGCCCAAATGACGAAGGCAGCGACAGCAACCAGCACCACGGTCGGCACGAAATAAAACGAGACGCGGTCCGCAAGACCCTGAATCGGCGCCCGGCTGCGCTGTGCCTTGGCGACCAGTTCGACGATCTGCGAAAGCACGGTGTCGGCGCCGACCTTTTCGGCGCGCATCACCAGCGAGCCGTTCCGATTGAGCGTGCCGCCGGTCAGACGATCACCCACGTCCTTCTCGACCGGAATCGGCTCGCCGGTGATCATCGATTCGTCGATAGAGGACCTGCCTTCGGTCACCAGCCCGTCGACCGGAACGCTTTCGCCCGGGCGTACGCGCAGCAGATCGCCAGCCTTGACCGCTTCAAGTTCCACATCGCTTTCGGTTCCATCGGAGCGGATCAACCGCGCGGTCTTTGGCGCAAGGTCCAGCAGCGCCCTGATCGCGGAGCCGGTGCGTTCGCGCGCCTTCAGTTCCAGCACCTGGCCGAGAAACACCAGCGCCACAATGACCGCGGCGGCCTCGAAATAGACTGGCACCGTCCCGCCATGGCCGCGGAAGGAGTGCGGGAACGCATCCGGGAAAAGCGCTGCAACCACGCTGTAGAGATAGGCCGCACCAACACCGAGCGAGATCAGCGTCCACATGTTCGGACTGCGGTTGAGGATCGACTGCCAGCCGCGATGGAAAAACGGTAGCGCCGCCCACAGCACGACAGGCGTCGCGAGCGCCAACTCGATCCAGATCGCAAGCCGTTCGCCGAACCAGTCGCGCACCGGCAGGCCGATCATCGGCCCCATGGTCAGAACCAGCAGCGGAATGGAAAGCGCCGCACTGACCCAGAATCGCCTTGTGAAGTCGACGAGTTCCGGGTTTGGCCCCTCCTCGCCCGTCGGCACGCCCATCGGCTCCAGCGCCATCCCGCAAATCGGGCAGGAGCCGGGCTCGTCGCGAATGATTTCCGGATGCATCGGGCAGGTGTATTTCGTGCCCTTCGGCGCCGGCGCAGGCTGAGGGCGCTCGCCAAGATAGGTCTCGGGGTCTGCTTCGAACTTCGCCTTGCAACCGGCGGAGCAGAAATAGAAATCCCGCCCGTCATGGCGCGTGCGATGCCTTGCAGTGTCGGGATCGACAGTCATGCCGCAGACCGGATCGCGCACGACCTCCGCGACGGCTCCGCTGTCGTGATGGGCATGTTCGCGGTGATCAGTCACAATGTTCGTTCCCGTGCCAGCTTCATATGGGGGAACGAAGTTAGGGTTTCCAGTAACTGGAAGGTCAAGGGCAGGTTGCCGGTTTTTTAAAGTTGACAAGCGAATCAAACTAGCCCTTCAAGAGAATCTGGCCCCAAATCACTCGTGGAAAGGAGTCAGAATGAAACGCGTCGAACTGCTGGAGCGCCTGAATAAATTACAAGCTCATGAGCTCTACAGGGGTAAGGATATACGAAGCATCAGCGCCTTCATGGACAACAAGGCGCTTGAATTACACATTCAGAACTTTGAAAAAGGCATCGACGTCAGCACGAACAAAGGCGCATAGCGCCTCTATTCATGTGAGAGCCGTCGTCCGATCTGAACAAGGCGTCAAGTGACTGCAGCCCTTACGCTGAAGCGTTCATGCTTCCAGGCTTCGGTCTTCAGTATATCGCGCAGGATCATGGTCGCGTCCCAAACATCGCGATAGCTCACATAGAGCGGCGCGAAACCGAAGCGCATGACATCCGGCGCGCGGAAATCGCCGATGACGCCGCGCTCGATCAGCGCCTGCATGATCTCATAGCCATGCGGATGCGCGAAGGACACCTGGCTGCCGCGCGAGGCGCCTTCGCGCGGGCCGGCGAGCGCCACCCCATATTCGCCGCAGCCTGCCTCGACCAACTCGATGAACAGGTCGGTCAACGCCATGCTCTTCTGCCGGAGCAGGTTGAGATCGACGTCGTCCCAGACGTCGAGCGCGCCTTTCAGTGCGCGCAACGACAGCACCGGCTGCGTGCCGCAAAGAAACCGCTTTATGCCGGAGCCGGCCGCGTAGTCCTGCTCGAAGGCGAACGGCCGGGCATGGCCCCACCAGCCGGTCAATGGTTGTCGCAGATTGTCGTGATGGCGCCTTGCCGCGTAGATGAATGCCGGCGCGCCCGGACCGCCATTCAGATATTTGTAGGTACATCCCACCGCAAGATCGGCTTCGGCACCGCCGAGCTCGACCGGCAGGGCGCCGGCACTGTGACAAAGGTCCCAGATCACGACGGCGCCGGCGGCATGCACGCGCGCGGTCAGTGCGGCCATGTCGCGCAATTCACCGGTCTTATAGTTGACGTGATTGACCAGAACCGCCGCGACGTTTTCGTCGATCAAATCCTCGATCGCCTCCCCATCAACGCCCTCGAGGCGGATTGAAATATCCGGCCGTTCGGCGGCGACGCCCTGAGCCATATAGATGTCGGTCGGAAAGCTGCCGCTCTCGGCGACGATGACCGACCTGCCTGGACGAAGCGACAGTCCCGCGTGCAGCGCCTTGTAGATGTTCACCGAAGTGGTGTCGCAAACCACCGTCTCGCCGGGCTCCGCCCCGATAAGCCGCCCGATCCTGTCGCCCAGTTGCACTGGCAGGTCGAACCAGCCGGCGCGGTTCCAACTGCGGATCAGGTCCTGCGCCCATTCCTGCCGCGACGCTTGCTCCAGCTCGGCGAAAACCTGCCGGGGAGCAGCACCCAGCGAATTGCCGTCAAGATAGATAACGTCCTTCGGCAGCACGAACCTGTCGCGCATGTGCCGCAGCGGATCGGCGGCATCGCGCGCCTCCATGGCGGCAAGATCGGCAGGTGCTGTCATGATCTTCAATTCTCCGGTCCTTTGACGGCCTCGGGCTGGAACCCCGATGCGGCCTCTGAATTCAGATAATACACAAAGTGCCTGACGGTCGAGCATCAGACGCATGGCTGGAGGAGGCTTCAAGTTGCTGGAACTTTATTCCTACTTCAGCAAAGAAACGGGCAGACCGTTTCTTCTTTCGGGCGGCTTCTCCCGCAAGAATAGCATTTCGTGCTCGCACGGGCAGGTCACGTCACCCAACCCCATGTCCAACACGTCGCGGCTGCCAAGATGACCAGATCCAAAACAACTCACGTCAAGGATGCAACACCTGATGTCGGCACGGGTCGGCTGCGCCCGCCCTATGCGTCGGTTCTCGAACTCATAGGCGATACGCCGGTCGTCGAACTCACCAGATTCGACACCGGGCATTGCCGTCTGTTCGTCAAGCTCGAAAGCCAGAACCCCGGCGGCTCCATCAAGGACCGTATCGCGCTCTCCATGGTTGCCGAAGCCGAACGCAGCGGCAAGCTGGCGCCGGGCGGCACGATCGTCGAGGCCACCGCGGGCAATACCGGGCTCGGCCTCGCCCAGGTCGGCATCCCGAAAGGCTATCGCATCATCCTCGTCGTGCCCGACAAGATGTCGCGCGAAAAGATCCAGCATCTGCGCGCGCTCGGCGCCGAGGTCCGGATGACGCGCTCGGATGTCGGCAAGGGCCACCCGGAATATTACCAGGACATGGCCGAGAAAATCGCCGCCGAGATACCTGGCGCCTTTTACGTCAACCAGTTCGCCAACCCGGCCAATCCGCTGGCGCACGAGACCACGACAGGCCCGGAAATCTGGCAGCAACTCGACGGCAATGTCGATGCGGTGGTTGTCGGCGTCGGATCGGGCGGCACCCTGACCGGCCTTGGCCGGTTCTTCGCGCGTGTTTCGCCGAAGACCGAGATGATCCTCGCCGACCCTGCGGGTTCGGTGCTGGCGCCCTTTATCAAGACCGGCAAGATGAAGGAAGCCGGGAGCTGGACAGTAGAAGGTATCGGTGAGGACTTCATTCCGCCCAATGCCGACCTCTCGCTTGTCACCAAGGCGTACTCCGTCTCCGACCGGCAAAGCATGACCGCAGCGCGTGAACTGCTCTCCCGGGAAGGAATACTCGCTGGCTCGTCATCCGGTACGCTGCTTTCGGCGGCCCTTCGCTACTGCCGCGAGCAGAAGACGCCAAAGCGGGTGCTCACCCTGGTTTGCGACAGCGGCAACAAATATCTCTCCAAGGTGTTCGACGATTTCTGGCTCGCCGAACAGGGACTCTCCGAACGCGAAACGCATGGCGACTTGCGCGACCTCGTCGCCCGCTCCTACCCGGAAGGCGGCACCGTCTATGTCGGTCCGGAAGACAATCTGCTCAACGCCTATGGCCGCATGCGACGCGCCGACGTCTCCCAACTGCCGGTACTGGAAAACGGCAAGCTCGTCGGCATCATCGACGAGAGCGACATCCTGGCCGCCATCGACGGACATTATGAAGGGCGCTGGGACCGCTTCAACGCACCCATCCGCACCGCGATGACCGCGGACGTTCATACGTTGCAGGCCGACCAGACGCTGGACGCCCTTCTCCCCGTGTTCGATCGCAATGAAGTGGCTATCGTCTTCGATGGCGACGAATTCATCGGTCTCATTACCCGCATCGATCTCATCAACCATCTGAGGCGCGCAAGGCCATGAGCACACCGGAAAAGAACAGACTGGCCTTTTCGACACGCACGATCCATGGCGGTCAGAGCCACGACCCAACCACCGGCGCCGTGATGGTGCCGATTTATGCGACCTCCACCTATGCACAGCAGAGCCCTGGCGTGCACAAAGGCTTCGAATATGCCCGCAGCCAGAATCCGACCCGTTTTGCCTTCGAGCGGGCAGTGGCCGATCTCGAAAGCGGCGAGGCAGGCTTCGCATTCGCCTCCGGGCTGGCGGCGATCGCGACTGTATTCGAACTCCTAGATACCGGCGCCCATATCGTCGCCACCGACGATATCTATGGCGGCACGTTTCGGCTGCTCGAACGGGTGCGCAAGCGCTCCGCCGGCTTTCAGGTGAGCTTTGTCGACTTCACCAATCTTGAGGCGGTCGAGGCGGCAATCCGGCCCGAGACACGGCTGTTATGGGTTGAAACGCCAACCAATCCGCTGCTGCGCATCGTCGATCTGGAGGCAGTGGCGGCGCTCTCCCGTCACAGGGGCCTGATTTCGGTGGCGGACAACACCTTTTGCAGCCCCTATCTGCAGCGGCCGCTGGAGCTCGGCATCGACATCGTCGTCCACTCCACGACCAAATACCTTAACGGCCATTCCGATATGGTCGGCGGCGTGGCGGTGATTGGAAACAACAAGGACTTGGCCGATCGGCTGAAGTTCCTCCAGAATGCGGTCGGGGCCATTTCCGGCCCCTTCGACAGCTTCCTGGCGTTGCGGGGCCTCAAGACGCTGGCGCTGAGGATGGAACGGCATTCTTCGAACGGCCAGAAGATCGCCGAATGGCTGAAACGCCGCCCTGATGTGCGCCGCGTCATCTATCCGGGCCTGGCAAGCCATCCGCAACATGAGCTGGCGCGCAGGCAGATGCATGGCTTCGGCGGCATGATTTCCGTCGAACTCGACCGTGATCTGGCCGGCACCAGGCGCTTCCTCGAGCGTACGCGGCTGTTCACTCTGGCCGAAAGCCTCGGCGGAGTGGAAAGCCTGATCGAGCATCCGGCGCTGATGACCCACGGCTCGATCCCCGCCGCGCAGCGTGACCAAATCGGCATTTCGGATTCGCTGATCCGCCTCTCGGCCGGCATAGAGGATGCCGACGATCTGATTGCCGACCTGGCCCAAGCGCTGGCTGGTTGACGTGCTGGCCTGAGGCCGTTTGACAACTCGCCCTGCCGAGGGCATCCAGCGTGGTTCTTCGGGAACCGGGCGGAGCGTACTTCAAGATACGTGAGCACCGGAAGCTGAGAAGACTGCGCCAGATGCCGGCAGGGTAGAGTTTGTAAAGGCCCCTAGAACTCCAGAGCCCGGTCTCCCTTCTCATCCCTGATCCGCGAGGGCAGGCCGATCCGGTTCATCAGGGCGACGAAGGGCTGCGCCGGCAGTTCCTCGACATTGACCATTTTCTTCACGTCCCAGGCCCCCTGCGCGATGAGAATGGCGGCTGCAACCGGCGGTACGCCGGCCGTGTAGGAGATCGCCTGGCTGCCGACTTCCTCGAAGGCATCGGCATGGTCGCTCACATTGTAGATGAACACCTCGCGAGGCTTGCCATCCTTCTCGCCCTTGACCAGATCGCCGATGCAGGTCTTGCCGCTATAGCTCGGCGCCAACGACGACGGGTCCGGCAGCACTGCCTTGACCACCTTGAGCGGCACCACCTCGAGCCCCTCGGCGGTTTTCACCGGCTGCTCGGAAAGCAGGCCGAGGTTCTTCAGCACCGTGAACACATTGATGTAGTGCTCGCCAAAGCCCATCCAGAAGCGGATATCGGGAACGTCGAAGTTCTGCGACAGCGAGTGAAGCTCGTCATGACCGGTGAGATAAGTGGTCTGCTCGCCCACGACCGGCAGGTCGTCGGTGCGCTTGACCTCGAACATGCGGTTGGAGGTCCATTGGCTGTTCTGCCAGCTCCACACCTGCCCGGTGAATTCGCGGAAATTGATCTCCGGATCGAAGTTCGTCGCGAAATAACGGCCGTGGCTACCGGCATTCACGTCGATGATGTCGATGGAATCGATGCGATCGAAGTATTCGTCGCGCGCCAAAGCGGCGTAGGAATTGACGACACCCGGATCGAAACCCACACCGAGAATGGCGGTGACGCCCTTTTCGGCGCAGCGGTCGCGGCGCTTCCATTCATAGTTGGCGTACCATGGCGGCGTCTCGCAGATTTTCGATGGATCCTCGTGGATTGCCGTGTCGAGATAGGCGGCACCGGTTGCGATACAGGCTTCAAGCACCGGCATGTTGACGAAGGGTGATCCGACATTGATGACGATCTGCGCCCTGATTCTTTCGATCAGAGCTTTCGTGGCGTCGATATCCAGCGCATCGAGCTCATGCGCTTCCAGCACGCCGGGCACGTTCAGGTTGTTCTTTTCCTGCACGCTGGCGACGATCGCCCGGCATTTCTCCAGGGTGCGCGAAGCGATGTGAATATCGCCCAGCACATTGTTGTTCTGCGCACATTTGTGCGCAACGACCTGGGCGACGCCGCCCGCACCAACAATCAGCACGTTCTTCTTCATTTCACGCGTAACTCTCCGTTATTCCGTTGCGAGAAAGCGAAGCCTCAGGAGAGGCTTTCGACATAGTCGTCAAAGGTGAATTCCCTGACGAGCCTGATGCTGCCATCCAGTTCGCGCAGCACGATCGACGGCATGCGAACGCCGTTGAACCAGTTCTTCTTGACCATTGTATAGCCAGCCGCATCCTGGATCGACAGGCGATCACCGACGGCCAGTTCCTTCTCGAACTTGAATTCGCCGAAAATATCGCCGGCAAGGCACGACTTGCCGCAGACCATGTAGCTATGCGGGCCTGTGTTCGGCTTCATTTTTGCGCTCTGGCGATAGATGAGAAGGTCGAGCATATGCGCCTCGATCGAGCTGTCGACGATCGCCAGATGCTTGCCATTGTAGAGCGTGTCTAGAACCGTGACCTCGAGCGTCGTGCTTTCGGTGATCGCGGCCTCGCCCGGCTCCAGATAGACCTGAACCGAATAGCGGTCAGCAAAGGCTTTCAGCCGCGCACAGAAGTCGTCGAGCGGGTAGCCCTCGCCGGTGAAATGAATGCCGCCGCCGAGACTCACCCACTTCACCTTGTGCAGCAGATGTCCGAATCGTTCCTCGATTTGACCGAGCATCCGGTCGAAGAGCCCAAAATCGGCGTTTTCGCAATTGTTGTGGATCATGAAGCCGGAAACTTGATCGATCACGCCGGCAATCTTTTCCACGTCCCATTCTCCGAGCCGACTGAAGGGCCGCGCCGGGTCGGCGAGGTCGAAATCGGAGCTGCTCACCTGCGGATTGAGCCGGAGCCCTTTCGCCACGCCCGCCGCCTTTTCGGAAAAACGGGACAACTGGCCGATCGAGTTGAAAATGATCTTGTCCGAATTGGCCAGGACCTCGTCGATCTCATCGTCGCCATAAGCAACGCTATAGGCATGCGTCTCGCCACCGAACTTCTGGCGACCGAGCTTCACCTCGTAGAGCGAAGAAGACGTCGTGCCATCCATATACTCGCGCATCAAGTCGAAAACCGACCAGGTCGCGAAGCATTTGAGAGCTAGAAGTGCCTTGGCGCCTGACGCTTTTCTGACATAGCTGATCTTTTCAAGATTCTTGAGAAGATGAGCCTTGTCGATCAGATAGTATGGCGTCTTCATCATAAGTATAAGTTCTTTTTGTTCCTGGTGGGGGTTTTCCTGCGGCTTCGTCACGGAACCCGCCACAACGTTTCCAAACGTCGAGAAAGCTTCGGCGCGTTTTAATTGCCAAGCGAACTAATCTCAAGCCCTGACGCTCGGAACCGAGCACACGCGATCGGCTGTCTCCTCCCGGAGGGCTTCAAGCGTACGCCAGGCACGATGACACGCATGCGACGCCTCGCGCCTGAGACAGCTTTTCCTATGCGCCCCGAGGACAACACGCCTGACCTGTTCCCAAGTGCTTCGGCGATCTATGCGACGCATGGAACGGCTGATGGTTAGCGCAGCAACGAAAGCGCTCCGACGCCAGGACTTGATAGAGATTACGCAAGGATCGTAACGAACGTTGCTCGGAGATTCCACCCGCCATTGCCGGGGGACCGTCCGTCCTCAAGGCGTATCAACCATCGGCCTGCGAGTTGAGGAGGCCATTCGCCCCGCCCCGTCCCTTTCTGTTTGATCTGAGGTTTTGCTGGCGGGGGCGCTTGTTCGGCAGGTTAG
>NZ_JBLLVA010000025.1:0-64356 GCF_047739745.1 Borborobacter xinjiangensis
GCTGGCCGGCGACGGCGAGATCATCGCCCAGATCTACAAGGAGCGTGTCCTCAAGCGCGGCTATGGCTCCGGCGCCTGGGGCTGGCAGACCGCCTATCGGGAGACGATCACCGTATAGAACCAATCGACAATCATCATCGGAGCGAGCGAGGGCGAAGGAATGAGCAGGTTGAGGCATGGTCGGCCACTTTTGCCCGCGATCATACCGGTAGCCTTGGCGCTCGGGCTGCTGGTCGTTGCACCTGCCAGCGCGCAAAGTCCGTCGGGAAGCAACCCGACCGAACAGGCGGTAAGCGAACAACAGCTCCTTGACGAATTGGCCAAGATCCAAGGCCAGATCACCATTCCGGACAGGCAGGCCGCGACATTGCAGCAGCCGCAGGGGCGCGACTTTCGCGCGTTCCACGAAGGCGTCCTGCCCTGGATCGGCGGAATTGCCGTACTGGGCATGCTGCTGTTGCTGGCGCTTTTTTATCTTATCAGGGGGCGCGTACGAACGCAGGCCCCGGAAACCGGCGTCAAACTCCTGCGCTTCAATGCGCTGGAACGCTTGATCCACTGGACCACCGCCACCGCCTTCATCGTCCTCGCGATCACCGGCTTGAACTTCATTTTCGGCAAGCGCCTGCTGATACCGCTGATCGGAGCCGACGCCTTCTCGTCATGGTCGCAGTGGGCTAAGTACGCCCATGACTTCTTCTCGTGGGCGTTCATACTCGGCATCGCGATCATGCTGGTCATATGGCTATGGGGAAACCTTCCAGATCGCTATGACGCGCATTGGCTCAAAGTCGGTGGCGGGTTCTTCGACAAATCGAATCGGACCCACCCTCCTGCGGCTCGGTTCAATGCAGGGCAAAAGCTTATTTTCTGGTCGGTGGTGTTGGGCGGAGCCGCGCTCTCAGTGTCCGGCATCTTCATGCTCTTTCCGTTTTGGTTCGCTGATGTGAACGGGATGCAACTTGCACAAACGATACACGGCACGATCGGCGTGCTGATGATTGCCGTCATCATTGGCCACATCTATATCGGCACCCTCGGAATGGAAGGCGCCTATGAGGCGATGGGGTCGGGCACGGTCGACCTTAGCTGGGCCAGGGAGCACCACAGCGCCTGGGCGGAAAAACAGAAGGCCGAAACTGGAGCGCCCCCTCCGCGGCCGGTGACAACGCCTGCGCAATAGAGTTCCAACCCCAGAGGTTAGCCGCATCGGCCGACAGCATGAAATCAAGCGACACGCACCTCAGCTCTGCGGCGAATCGGTATTTATAGGTCCCGGCTCACCTGTCCAGGCGGGCCCCACAAGGTTCTGGCCCGGATCGCCAACGCGTGTGCTGGAGGTGCTGTTGACCATCCAGGCCGGCTGCTGCTCCGCCTGCAGATAATAACCTGTCCCGATCGCGATCGCGATCGCAATGACAACCCCGGTCAAGATCATGCCCATCCCGGCTTCTCCCTTTCTGCTGTTGCCCTAACGCTGCTGAAGTCCAGGTCTATCCGCGTTGCTTTGGTCACTGTGGCGTCTGCGTTTGTGAGGCGGGGTCTTGCGGTGCCGGATTGTCAGCTCCAGCCGGCGGAGCCGCGGGTTCGGCAGTCTGCTGGAATTTCAGATCGAGCGCCGTCAGCGCGAGCAGCGGGGGTGGCATGGCGACACCGGCCAGCCTCATGTCCCTGGCTGTTTTTTGGCACACGGCGATATCGTTGGCGGCAGCGAGTTCCTCGGCCTTTTCAACGGTTATGACTGATTCCTTGGGCGTGCTCGTCACGTCGTCGGGCGGTAGCGGTGCAGCCCTGCTCTCCTTCTGAGGCGCGTTTGTGACCGTTCCGGTGGCTACCTTGGCGTTGTTCGGCGCGGGGGAATCCGTCGCCACGCCTCGTTGCCCGGTGACTTCCTGCGCCGAACCTGTCTGCGCCGGCGACTTCGGCGGCGCGGCTCCGCTCGAACCACTTGTGCCGGCCTGCTGGGCCGGAGCCGCCTGCTGAGGCGGAGCCGCCGCGGGTTTCGCACCTGCGGCTGGAGCAGCCGCTTCCGGTGGCGCCTTCATAAAGGCGAGAAGCTCCTGGCAGAGATTGGCCGGCCGGCCCGTGCGGGTGTTCTGAGCGGCTGGATCAGATGGCGCCATTGTCGGGGGAGCCACGGGTGTTGCAGTTTGCGCCGCCGGGGGCTCCTGAGCGACGTTCGGGTCGGGTGCGGTGCTGTTCTGTGCGTATGAAGTTGAAGCTGACAGGGCCACGATCCCTGCGAGGACGGTTTTTCTCATCGCTTAAGCTCCTTGCCTTACGATTCCAACTCGCCACATCAGTTGAATTCGCGAGTGTGCCCGAGCGTTCCATGAACTTGCGTTATCCAACGCATTACGCTTCAACACCGCGTGGGCCAGGTAGACCGGCCCACGCGTATCAGGCTTACCGGGAGCGCATGAAGTCCGGGATTCGAACCAGGATTATCTCGGCCAGTATCACCGTCACCGCACCAACAACGATGGAATGAGCAAGCATTTCGCCTAGGATTTGAGGCAAGGAGCCAGACAGAGCTCCTGATAGTGCCGGGATGCCGAGGCCGGCCATCAGTCCCATCGGGGCGACCATGTTCTTCACCGGACAGCCGCGGTCCTGGCTCGCCATCTGGATGCCGGTCATTACAACAGTTGCAGCTGCAGGCAGAAACAATCCGCCGACGACTGCAGCAGGCGTCGCCACCAGGACAGCCGCAACTTTGGGCAGGAATGCCAACACGATGAAGATGAAGCCGGCGACACGAACCACATGCCGGCTGGCTACACCCGTTAGTTTGATTACGCCAAGATTTTGAGCATAGGCGGTGGTGCCGAAGCCTCCGATAAGGGCAGCAAGCATCGAGCCACCTGCTTCTCCTGCTATGCCCGCATTGACGCGCCTGTCGGTCAACCCGACACTCGCCAGCTTGGCGGTGGCCTCATACATTCCCATGGCCTCCACCACGGCGACAACGAAGACGATGCACATGGTGATGGTGATCGCGGGATCGAAGGTCAGCGGCCCATATGGCAACAGTTTCGGCAAGGCGATCCATGGCGCCTTATCCACGCTCGAGAAGTCGAGCATGCCCAGGGACAACGCCAAGATGTCGCCGACGATCAGGGCAATCAAAAAGCCGAACATCCGGTAGGTGCCGCCGAACGCGGCGCTGACCAGAACAACCGCGGTTGTGACGCAAGCAAGAAGCAGGCTCGGCCCCGTGGCAAAACTCGCCGAGCCAACGCCGCCGAAGAATTGCATGAAGGTGAAACCTGCGAGCGCGATGCCGACCAACGTGATGATGGTGCCCGAGACGGCCGGCGAAAGCAGACGCCTCAGGCGGGCGAACTGCCCGCAAAGCGATAAAAGAAAGACCATTGCGGCGCCGATGAGTAGCCCGAGGCTCGCCGCCGAAATGGTGCCTGCCTTGTAATAGCCGATGGCCAGCGGCGAAAACGCCGAAGACGGCCCTTGCACTACCGGCAATCGCACGAGCTTGGTGCTTTGCGCCACGGTGACGATGCCGGCCGCAAGAAAAGTCGCGGTCACCAGGTTGGTCGCCAGACTGGCGGAAAATCCGGCCACAGAAGCAATGAAGATGGGGTCCAGCCAGGCATTTGAAACGAGTGCCTGCTGAAGTCCCAATGCCAGTCTGCGCCTGGTGGGGATGATCTCCTCAACATCCCCAACAGCGCCGTCGAGCACTCCATGCTCCCGCTCGTCCAGATGCGCATCTACATATCCGGCCATGATTTAAACTACCTCCTCCCAGAAGCAAAAGCCGCCTGGCGGCGTTCAGTGATTTTGTCTTTGTCGTCAGGCCTCAACGCACTGCATGCGCCGCGAATGCCTGCCATGTTCGCGCAGCACGCCGGCAAGCTCAGGCATGACCGGCCGCCCCTCCTCGACCAGGACTTTCCCGTTGACGACGGTTATGCCGGCCGTTGCCGGTCCGCAGCGGAGCCAAGCTTCGACCGGATCGGTATGAGCGCCGGCAAGGGCAACGTCAGACATGCTCCAGACGACCAGATCTGCACAGGCACCGGGCCGCAGATGACCGATTTCGTCTTCCCAGCCGAGACAGGCCGCCCCGCCGCGCGTGGCGACATCGAGCGCATCACGCGCCGACATTGAGCTCGGCCCATTGCGATAGCGGCCGAGCAGCAAGGCAGTCCGTGCCTCCAGCCACATAGAGGCATGATCGGTGGAGGCCGAACCATCGCAGCCAAGACCGACCCGCATGCCGCGGGCGCGCAGGCCCATGACATCGGCCGAACCGCCGCCGATCAGCATGTTCGAACAAGGACATTGGGTGGCGCAGACGCCGGTATGGGCA
Source organism: Borborobacter xinjiangensis (assembly GCF_047739745.1). Classification (NCBI taxonomy): domain Bacteria; kingdom Pseudomonadati; phylum Pseudomonadota; class Alphaproteobacteria; order Hyphomicrobiales; family Phyllobacteriaceae; genus Borborobacter; species Borborobacter xinjiangensis. Next base: position 4,334 of record NZ_JBLLVA010000025.1, read on the forward strand.
AGGCGGCCGATTTCGGCGTCGCTGGGATAAATGAAATGCGCAACCCACGAGCGCTTGCTTGCCCAGCCGACGCGCTCAAAATATTCGGTTGGCGTGCAACCGTAGACCTCGGCGCAGTACCTGTCCTCCTCCGGGTCCTCAGCAAGGTGGGTGTGGAGCCTGAGGTCGTATTTTTCGGCCAGGCGCGCCGATTCCGACATGAGGCGTTCCGTCACCGAAAACAGCGAGCACGGCGCCAACGCCACACGGGTCATCGATCCGGGCGAAGCATCATGGAATTTTTCGACCAGGCGGACACTGTCATCAAGAATTTCATCCTCTCGCTGGACCACGGACGCGGGCGGAAGTCCGCCATTTTCGACAGAGCGGGTCATCGAACCGCGAGTGGCGTAGAAGCGGAAGCCGATGTCAGTGCTGGCACGGAACTGGGCATCGATCAGATTGGGCTTGGGATGGACATACATATGGTCCATCGACGTGGTGCAGCCGCCCATGAGAAGCTCGGTCATGGCGATGTAGGTGGAGAGATAGACCGACTCTTCACTGAGCCCGGCCCATATCGGATAGAGCCCGGTCAGCCACTCGAACAGCGAACCATTGGTCACCGGCGCGTAAGAGCGCGTCAGATTCTGGTACATGTGGTGGTGGGCGTTAATCAGCCCCGGCGTCACCAGTCGGTCTCGCGCCGAGATGGTCCTTTTGGCAGCCGGCTCCTCGCCGGCCTTGCCCACCGAATGAATTCTCTTGTCTTTGACGGCCACCCAGCCGTTGGCGATTTCCCAGCCGCGATCGACATAAACGTATGCGTCGTGGACAAGCAGGTCTACGGACATGCAATTTCTCCAGGTCAGTTCTCATTCAACTCGACGAAGCTGCGTTTCAGCTTCGCGCGCTATGAGCCCTGTCCCTGGAATTGCGAGTTCCGGATCGTCATCGACTGGTAGGTTGAGCGGGCTTGCTCTGATCAATGCACGTTAGGAGACGACTTGAACTGCCGGCTCCCAGCCTGAGCGAATGCTCGCGCTTCGACATCATCAGGCATTGATAAGGCAATCGCACATTTGCCTTTCTGTCAAATATTTTCACATCAGCGAACGACGGCGTCTCTCGGTCGAAACCTGCAAAGGGGACTGACATTTCGGGATGTGAAAGTCGGCGGTGCAACTAATCGATCAGCGGGTCGTCACCTCGAAACTCGCTCATCCCAGCAAAAGTTTGGAATGAGCACAAATATCGTGCCGCCGATTTAGCGGCGCAGTGATCGGGTTGGGAGCAAGTTCGGTTCAGTCAAGCACACGAGCCGGTGAAACTGTTTCGCGCCCGACTGGTACTCATTCACGGCGATAAGAGGTCATGAGTGCGCATCGGTTTGGTCAGGCAGAACCGAGACCGCCGAGCAGAAGATACTTCAATTCGGTGAATTCCTCGATGCCGTGATGCGACCCTTCGCGGCCGAGTCCGGACTCCTTGATGCCGCCGAACGGTGCGAGCTCGGTTGAAATGGCCCCGGAATTGATGCCGACCATGCCAAATTCCAATGCCTCGGCGATCCGGAATATCCGACGAAGATCGCGCGCGTAGAAATAGGCCGCCAGGCCGAACTGGGTGGCATTCGCCTGAGCGATGACATCGGCATCGTCGGCAAAGCGATAGACGGGTGCGAGCGGTCCGAATGTTTCCTCGTGCGTCACCTGCATTGCCGAGGTGACCTCCGACAGCACCGTCGGCTCGAAGAAGGTTGCCCTGAGGGCATGGCGCTTGCCGCCGACCAAAACCTTGGCGCCTTGGCTCACGGCATCGGCAATGTGGCGTTCCACCTTGTCGACCGCTTCGGCATTGATAAGCGGTCCCTGCTCGACGCCCGGCGCGCAACCGTCGCCTACCTTGAGCGCAGCCACTGCTTCCGAAAGTTTGGCGACGAAAGCATCGTAGATGTCTTCCTGCGCATAGATGCGGTTGGCGCAGACACATGTCTGACCCATGTTGCGGAACTTGGCGACCATCGCGCCCTCGACGGCGGCATCAAGATCGGCGTCGTCGAAAACGATGAACGGCGCGTTGCCGCCGAGTTCGAGCCCGACTTTCTTTACCGTGGAAGCCGCTTGCCGCATCAACAGTTTGCCGACTTCGGTCGAACCCGTGAAGCCGACAAACCGCACCGACGGATGGCTGGTCATGACCTCGCCGATGGAAGGGGCATCGCCGGTCAACACGTTGAGAACACCCGCAGGCACGCCGGCGCGCTCGGCCAAAACAGCCAGGGCAAGCGCTGTCAGCGGCGTTTCCGGAGCAGGCTTGACCACGGCGGTGCAGCCGGCGGCAAGTGCCGGCGCGACCTTGCGGGTGATCATGGCGGCGGGGAAATTCCACGGCGTAATGGCGGCGACCACACCGATCGGCTGGCGCAGCACGACAATGCGCGCATCCTTGCGGTGCGCTGGAATGGTTTCGCCATAAATGCGCTTGGCCTCCTCGGAGTAGAACTCGACGAAGGAAGCAGCATAATCGATCTCGCCACGCGCTTCGGCTAGCGGTTTGCCTTGCTCGCTGGTCATGATCAGAGCAAGGTCATCCCTGTTGGCCAGGATCAATTCAAACCAGTTGCGAAGGACGGCTGCGCGCTCCTTCGCCGTCAACCGCGACCATGCCGGAAAGGCTTGCGCCGCCGCCTCGACCGCCCGCGTCGCCTCGGCTGCGCCGAGATGCGGCACCCGTGCGATCTCTTGCCCGGTCGCGGGATTGATGATCGGCGTGACCGGTTCGCCGCACCACTGCCCGGCAATCTGGCAGTTCGATCGAAGCAGGGAGATGTCGTTAAGGTTCAGCATGACCGCGAAAGCTCTCTAGGAATGGGAAAGGAGTGCCCGCGAAACAGGCTCTCAGCCGACGAAGTACATCTTGGCGTGGTTTGGGCTTGGCAAAGATCGGGCGGACGTTTCGCCCGCCCCATCAGCGCGAGGTCACTTCTTGTTAGTGGCGATGAAGTCCGCCATCAGCGACACGATTTCGAACATCACCACCATGGCATTCATTGCGGTGATCTGGTTCGGGTTGTCCTTGGTCGGCATGAGGCAGACGACATCGCCGCCGACCACATTCAGGCCACGCAGTCCCTGCAGCATGCGAACCGCCTCGCCGATGCGGATGCCCGGATAGCCGGGTTCGAGGTTCGAAACGCCGGGGGCGTCCGCGGGATCGAGCGAATCAAGGTCGAAGGTGATGTAGACGGGTGCGTCGCCGATACGTTCGCGCACCGACTCGATCACGCCGCGCGTGCCGATCTCCTCGAATTCGTCCATGCCGATGATGCGGTAGCCGAGTTCCTCGCTGGTATTGCGCGAGCCAGGCGTGCCGACATTGGGCCGGATGCCGATCTGGGTCGAGCGATGCGGATCGAGGTGGCCTTCCTCGACGAGATAGCTCGCCCAGTGAGCCGCCGAGCGGCGGCTGCCGAGCCAATGCGGAAGATGGTTGTAGCTGTCAGTGTGCGAATCGAAATGCACCAGCGCAACCTTGCGGCCGTCGCTGAGCCGGGCATCCTTGCCAGCCACGGCCTTGACCAGCGGACCGGTGATCGAATGATCGCCGCCCATGGCGACAAGCCGGGTGCCGGCCTTGTCGAAGCGCTTGGCAAAGGCTTCGATATGCTCGACGCAGACGTCATTGACCATAGCTTCCGGCAGCGGCACGTCGCCGGCATCATTGATGCGGCAGACGTCCCACGGTATCAGGCCGAAGCGGCCATGGCCGCGCCGATATTGCGCCGAGACATTGCGCACGGCACGAGGGCCGAGATGCTGGTTGCGTTCGGTCGAGCCGTTGCCCGAGCTATGCGGCACGCCAAGCAGGGCGATGTCGCTGGCGGCCGGATCTTCCTGCCAGGGGCAACGGAAGAAGGTCGGGATGCCCCACCAGTACCAGCGCGCCATTTCTTCCTTGGCGGTATCGAAGTCGATTTCGGACATGTGCGATGCTCCTTTGGTTTCGAATTGGGCTGTGTCCTCAGGCATGAGATGCCGGCCGCTCCCGTGCACGGGAGCCTGATCACACGCCGAACGGGTGGAAGCCGCGCGCTCGTTAGGGTGAGGCGGGCATGAAAATCTTGCCGGGGTTGAGAATGTTGTTCGGGTCGAGCGCGGACTTGATCGTTGCCATGACCTGGCGCCTGGCCGGATCGCCGAAGCTGACAAGAGCCTCGCGCTTCTCCAGCCCTATGCCGTGCTCGGCCGAGATGGCGCCGCCGATTTCGACAAGCCCGGAATAGACGATAGCTTCGATCGCTTGACGCGGCAGGTCGTCCTGTGCGCCGACCATCACATGCAGATTGCCATCGGCAAGATGCCCAAAAATATAAAGACCGAGCGGATCGGCCAGTTGCTTCAACTTCGGCTCGATGGTACGGGCGTAAGCGCCAAGATTTGCCAGCGGTACCGACACGTCGAAGGATTTCACGTCCGGCCACATGCGATAAAGCGCATCAGCATCTTCGCGGATCAGCCAGAAGAAATCCCGCTGGCTGCTGTTTTGCGCGACAATGACGTTGGTGATGAGTCCCTGCTCGTAGAGCGTTTCGAGATGGGCGATGAAGCGGCCCTGGCTGTCGCCATCCGCCGTCTCCTCCGTCTCGGCAAGGAGCAGGAACGCTCCGTCGCCGATGTCCGGCAGCGATTGACCATGTGCGCCGGCAATCGTCTGTGCATAGTTGCGCCACAATATCTCGACGGCGCGCAGATGGTCGCCGAACCGGTCGCGCAGGTTTTGCGCGACGGCGAGCGCCGCATCGATCGTGGCGAATGCAAACAGCGCTGTGGCCGCGACCGGCCGCAACGGCTCCAGGCGGATCGCGACGCGGGTGACAATGCCAAGCGTGCCCTCCGAGCCTGCCATGAGATCGGTCAGGCCATAACCGGTATTGTTCTTCAGCACGCGCGCAAGATCGCTGACCAGAGTGCCGTCGGCGCACACGAATTCGCAACCGAGCAGGCGGTCGCGCATGGTTCCATAGCGAAATGCCTCTATGCCGCCGGCATTGGTCGCAGTCATCCCGCCGAGCGTCGCGGAGCCGCGAGATGGCAAGTCTATTCCGGGGCTAAGACCATGGTTGGCCGCAGCCTGCTGCAAGGCTTCGAGCGTCACCCCCGCATCGGCGACCGCAACACGGCCAATAGGATCGATCTCGATTCCGCTCGCCAGCCGGCGCGTGCTGAGGATGAGGTCGCCCGGCGCCGAGGCCGTGCCGCCGACAAGGCCGGTCAAGCCGCCATGGGTCACCACCGGCACGCGTTCGGCGTTGCACAGCGCAAGCAGCCCACGCAGCTCATCGACCGATCGGGGCGACACGGCGACGCCGGCGGCGAGGTTTTCGGGATGATAGCCGCTATTCCAGTCGCGCAGCTTGTCTTCGCGCTCGACTGAACCCACGATGCCATCCAGCCGTGCAAGGAACGCGTCGCTGAACGAAGACGACGTGACTGGAGCAGTTGAGCCTTCAGTCATCCGGCTGTTCCATAATATTACCCGTCCATTCACCGGCGATGTAGAGCTTGTCGAGCACTGGCTTTGTCCTGGGCGGCATGGCCTTCAGCCCGCGAGAAACGCGGCGTCCTGCCGAATCTCGAGCACGGTTGGTGTGGTGCGGCCGACGCTCTGCGTCAGTTCAGCGGCGAGTTGCTCGAAACTGTCGATACGCGCGGCGTGGCAGCCAAAACCGCGGGCGATAATGATGAAGTCGGGCGTCGCAAGATCGACTCCGAGCGGCGCTATGCCCTTGTCCAGCATATAGTTGCGGATCTCGCCATAGCCATCATTGTTCCACAGCAGCACGACGATCGGCACTTGTGCCTCGACTGCGCTGGCAAGCTCACCAATGGTGAAGAGAATGCCGCCATCGCCCATGAGCGCCACAACCGGCCGCGCGGCACCTACGCCGAGCTTGGCGCCGATGGCCGCGGGCAGGCCGTAGCCGAGGGTGCCGTATCCGGTGCTGGAATTGAAGAAGGATCGCGGCTGGCGCGGGCGAAAAAACTGGTTGGCGGCATAGACCGTCTGGGCGGAGTCGCCAACGAAGACCGCATCGGGAAGGGCAGCAGCCAAGGCACCCATCAAACGACGGTAAGGCACAACACTGTCCGGCAACGCCTGGTCTCCAGCGGCCCGCAGCGCTGCGGCGCGCGCGGCGCCGTCGCCGGCCGAGCGGTGGTGCGTCAGGCGCGAAGCCAGGCCGGCAAGCGCGGCCGCCGCGTCGCCAAGCACCGGCACGTCGGCCACAGGTTCACATGACAACTGCTCGTTGTCGATGTCGATCCGGATCAGCCGGCCGCCGGGCATGAGTTCTGCCGGCGTCGGATACATCTCGGTTTCGCCGAGTTCGGTGCCGACCGCGAGCACCACATCGGAATCATGGAAGGCTTGGCGCAGCGGTACGCTGCCCAGGTTTTCCCCGGCAAGAAGCGGATGGTCGGGCGCAAGCAGGCCACGCCCATTGACGGTCAGCACGGTCGGCGCATCGAGCTGTTCGATCAGATGCCGCGCCTCGTCCGCGGCCGAAACGGCGCCGCCGCCAAGCACGACGAGAGGCGTTCTCGCCTGTGCCAAAAGTGCGGCCGCTTTGTCGAGCGAAACGTGGGAGGGCGTCGGCCGATCCGGCAGAGGACGCGCGCCTGCCGGCATATCGCCTGCCTGCGCGGTGATCACATCGACAGGAATCTCCAGATAGACGGGGCGCGGCCGCCCGCTTGAAAACACCGCCATGGCGCGGGCGAGCGCCCGTGGTAGCTGATCGGGGTGCAGCACCGTCTGGCTGAAGGCGGAGACCTCGGCGGCAAGGTTGCGCTGTGAGCGCAACTCATGCAGGGCACCGACCGGCGCGCCGAGTTGCTCTATCGGATTCACCGTCGAGATCACCAGCATCGGCACCGAGTCAGCATGGGCTTGGCCCATCGCCGTCAATATGTTGGTAAGGCCGGGCCCGGTGACCGTGAAACAGACGCCAACCTTGCCGGTCGCCCTGGCATAGCCATCGGCCATGAAGCCGGCACCCTGCTCATGGCGCGGCGTGACGTGGCGGATGGACGACTTGTCGAGGCTGCGATACAGCTCGACATTGTGCACGCCGGGAATGCCGAAGATGAACTCGACTCCATAGGATTCGAGCAGTCCGATGATCATCTCTCCGCAAGTCGGCATGTTCTGTCCTGCAAGTCGGATTTGGTTCGCCCGCTCCGGTGCGAACCTCAATGCATAAGCTGCGAGAGGAAGTTGCGCGCGCGTTCCGTCTGCGGCGCATCGAAGAACTGGTCGGGCTTGGAGACCTCCACCACTTGGCCCGCATCCATGAAGATGACGCGGTCGGCCACTTTCCGGGCAAAGCCCATCTCATGGGTGACGCAAAGCATCGTCATGCCTTCGCTGGCCAGCTCCACCATGACATCAAGCACCTCTCCGACCATTTCCGGATCGAGCGCCGAGGTTGGTTCGTCGAACAGCATGATTTCAGGCTCCATGCACAGCGCTCGCGCGATCGCGACTCTCTGCTGCTGCCCACCGGAGAGCTGGCTCGGCATCTTGTTGGCCTGGTCGGCGATACGGACCCGCGCCAGCAGCCGCCGTGCGGTAGCCTCGGCATCGGCCCGCGACTTCCCGCGCACCTTCATCGGCGCAAGCAGGCAATTCTCCAGCACCGAGAGGTGCGGAAACAGATTGAAATTCTGGAAGACCATGCCGACTTCGCGACGGATCGCGCCGACATTCTTGACGTTGCCGTCAAGTTCCACATCATTGATGCGGATTGAACCCTCGTCGTGCGGCGACAGATGGTTGATGCAGCGGATCAAGGTGGATTTGCCGGAGCCGGAGGGACCGCAGATCACGATCTTTTCGCCCTTGGCGATCGACAGGTTGATGCCCTGCAGCACTTGAAAATCCGCATATTTCTTGCCGACATTGGTCAGCCGAATGATCTCGGTCATGAGATAATCCTTCGTATTCTGGAGCGGGTCAGGAGCGGCGCATCAACGCCATCGCCTTCTGCACGACGCTTGGGTCATTGGAGGCTTCGGCTTTCGAGCGGTCCCAGGTGTATTTCCGCTCCAGCTTGCCCTGCAGGAAGACCAACGCGTAAACCATGACCAAGTAGTAGACCAGGGCCGCCGCGTAGTATTCGGAAAACTGGAAAGTGGTCGACACTGCGCGCGACGCCGTGGCAAGCAATTCCTGCAACGAAATGACAGACGCGAGCGAAGTGATCTTGAGCAGCGTTATGAATTCGTTGGCCGTCGGCGGAATGGCAACCCGCATGGCCTGCGGCAGCGTGATGTAGCGGAAGATCTGGAAGCGCGACAGGCCAAGCGCCTCGCCGGCAGCCTCCTGGCCGGGGTCGACCGACTTCAGCGCGGCGCGGTTGATCTCCACCTGATAGGCGGCTTCGTTGAGGCTGAGCGCGATCCATGCGGCGAGGAACGGCGTGAACCAGGGCTCGCGGAAGATCGGGAAGAATTGCGGCAGCGCGTTCCAGACGAACAAGAGCTGCAACAGCGTCGGCGCGCCGCGCAACACGCCAACCAGACCCTTCAAAGTGCGCGAGAGGATTCCCTGGCTGCGATTGACGATTATGGCCACGGGAATCGAGATGAGAATGCCCACGCCGTGTGAGACGAGTGACAGGATGATGGTGACGCAGGCTCCCCTGAAGAATGCCTCGGACGTCAAGGCGCCCCAGAAAGCAGAGAAGTCGAAACTCATGACAGCTGATCCCAACGGTCGTTACATCGTGGCCGAAATTCAGGCGATCGGAGCAAGGCTCGATGCATAGCCTTGTCCGCAAGCGTGCCGGCGCAGCGAATTAACCACGCCGGCTGCATTTTTACTTATTCACCAGAGACGACGTCAGCAGGCGACAGGCGCCATTTTTCCGCGATCGACTTGAGCGTGCCGTCCGCCGCAAGAGCTGCCACTGCAGCGGCTACAGCCTTCTTGTCGTCTCCGGTACGACGCAGATAAACGCCGAATTTATCGTCGCCCGGAAACGAATAGATCGTCTTCAGCTGTCCCGGCTGCTGCAACTCTCGATAGGCAAGTTCCGTATCCTGCGAGACTGCGGCAGCCGCGCGCCCGACCAGCACCTGCTGGATGACGTCGGTCTGCTTCGGATAGGTCTGGATGCTGATCTCGTCCTTGCCCTCGGACTTCAACTTGGCGTTGACCGCTTCAAGCTGCTCGACATAATGGGTGCCGGCCTGAACAGCCACGACCTTGCCGCCCAGATCCGCCGGACCGCTGATGGTGAGCTCACTTTTGGCGCCGGTGAACACCACAAGCGCGGTGCCGAGATAAGGGACCGCATCATAGGACTTGGTCCGTTCCGGCGTTACGAGAATGCCGCTGATCACGCCATCGCAACGCTGCGACTCGAGCCCTGGCAAAAGGCCGGTGAAATCCGACACAACGAGGCGCGGCGTCAGGCCCCAATGAGTGGCCAGCGCGCTGGCGAGATCGATGTCGAAGCCGACCGGCTTCTGATCGTCAGCCTTCTCGAAGAATTCCATCGGCGGGAAGGTCGCATCAGTGCATACGACAAACTCGCCCTTGCCGGCGAAACTCGGCTTCGCGTCCTCGGCGGCTGCCGGAGCCACGGCCGACAGCACGCCGACGACGCTCAAGAGCGCGATGCGAGATTTAAGAGCTTTAGAAACCATTGACTTTCCCCCGTTGTGAAAACACTTGGCCGACATTTCGGACTCCTCGCCGTTCATGTTAGGCAGATCGTTGGCATTTATTTCGCTATTGGTCAACAAAATTCGGTTTCAACGAACATTGTTTGCGATATGGTAGCCATCCTCGAAGCAGTTTGGGTGCATGGCAGAATTCAAGCAGGGAGGTTCCATGACGGATATATCAATCGAGTCGCCAAAGGCGCGCGCTGGCAAGCAATCGCCTCGGATTGGCCATCTCTTGCGCGAGCGACGCCGGCAGCTCGACCTCACATTGGATGCGGTGGCCGAAGCGACCGCGCTTACCAAGGGTTTTCTGAGCGACATCGAACGCGACAAAACCTCGCCCTCGGTCGCCTCCCTAGTCAAGCTTTGCGAGGTGTTGAGCCTGCCGGTCGGCGACCTGTTCACCTCCTCCCAGTCGGCGGTGGTGAGAGCCGACGAGCGACCGCCGATCCGGTTTGGCGGCATCGACGTGTCCGACCATCTGCTGACGCCGAGCGGCAGCCTTCGCCTGCAGGCGATCTGGACGGAGATCGAGCCCAAGGGCGGCGGCGGCGAACAGCTCTATTCGCTGCGCGCGGAGGAGGAATTCATCCTCATCCTTTCCGGGGAACTGGCGCTGCAACTCGAAGACGAAACGTTCATCCTGGGCCAGGGTGACGCCATGACCTTCGATCCGCGCCGGCTGCACACATTCTACAACCCTTCCGAAACAACTCGGACGATCGCGATCTTCGTCATGACGCCCAAGCCGCGCTGATGGTGAAACCGAGCAAGGCCGCCAGCGACGCCGAAGCGACCTTGCCCTTGCCTGTCAGAGTTCGCGCGCGGCCACCGCGTCGATTTCGATCAGCAGGCCGGGAGCCACGAAACCGGACACGATGAACACGGTCGAGGCCGGCGGCGCTTCCGGCATGCGCAGGTCGCGCCATTTCTTGTAGCCAGCGACATGCTCGGCGCTGGTCACCAAACCCTGAACCTTGACGAGATTGGCCATGGCCATGCCATGATCGGCAAGCAGTCGCTCGATATAGTCCCAGGTCAATTCAGCCTGGCGATCGAAATCGGCCGGGATGGTGCCGTCCGCCTCAATGCCGACCTGGCCGGACAGGAACAGATACTCGGCGTTACGCTCGACCTTTACGGATTGCGAATAGCGGCTCGGCGGCACGGGCACGCCCTCAGGGTTGCGATAATCTGCCATGGGATTCCTTTCTAGGATGAGTTCTCCCGGACGCTCCGGAAGGGCTAAGGACGCTCCAGCCAGTCGAGCAGACGATAGAACTCGCCGACCACGGGAAGGAACCAGGGATGGCCGCTGTAAAAGGGCTTGGTGGTGAAGCGAGTGTGCGCAAATGCCGTGTCGCCGCCCTGGCCCAGTATGCGGTGGCCGATCTGGTCACCGAAATGGCTCATCAACGCGACACCCTGGCCGCAACAGCCGAGTGCGAAATGGATGCCATCGTGAGTGCCGACATGCGGGACCTTGTTGAAAGTGAAGGCGACATTGCCGGTCCAGCTGTTGGTGATCCGAGCTGATGCCATGGAGGGAAAGACTTTGGACATGGCAGCGTGTAGCCTGCTGGCGCTTTCACTGGCGTCTATCGGCCGGAAGCTGGTGCGTCCGCCGAAGATCATACGGGTGCCATCGGGCGACAGGCGATAGTAGAACAGGTTGCGCTTGGTATCCTGAATCATCTCAGCGCTCGGAATCAGCCGGCGCAGCATTGCCGGATCCATGGCTTCGGTGGCGATGATGTAGCTGCCAATCGGAATGACGCGGCGGCGGAACCATGGCATGCCGGGATCGGTATAGGCATTGGTGGCGATAACCACCTGATCGGCACGGAAATTGCCGCCATCGGTCGCCAACACGTAGGACGTCCCCTCGCGTTTGATGGCGTTTACCCGGCAGCGCGTGCGAAAGACAACGCCGGCGCGGCGGCACGCCGCAACCAAGCCAGCATGGTATTTGGCCGGATGCAGGCCGCCGGCCAAGACAGTGGTGCGCCCGCCAAAATAGATATCTGAAGCAAGCTTTTGGCGCTGCTCGGTCTGTGGCACCATGCGGGTTTCGACGCCGAGTGCTGCCAGCTCGTCGGCCTCGCGGGCGAGCGCGTCATAGTGCTTCGGCGCATAGGCGGCAAAATACATGCCGGTGCGTTGGTAGTCGCAGCTAATATCGTTTTCGGAAATGAACTGTTCCAGAAACAGAACCGAATCCTGCGCTTCCTGGAACAGCGCGTTGGCGGTGTCGCGACCATATGCTTCGCATAATTCCTTATGCGAAAGCTTCAACGTGCCCGATACCATGCCGCCATTGCGGGTGCTGGCGCCGAAGCCGAGTTCCTCGGCCTCGATTACCAAAACTGAAACCCCGTTTGCGGCGAGCTTGTGAGCCGCAGACAAGCCGGTATATCCGGAGCCGATAACCGCGACGTCGTAGCTTTGGCCTCCGCCGTCGGAAGCGTATGGGGTGCCGCGATCCCGCGCCTCCCACCAATAGGGATCGTTGCTCATGATCTGAACCTGTTGCCGGCGCGTCAACGATCCCTCCAAAGGTTTTACCGAACTTTGTTCGCTTATAGAAAACATCTGGAGGATGCAAGCTCTGTGCCCGCACCTACAAGGCGGGCAGGCGCGCGCGTGCCGTTGCGTTGCTCTACTGCCGGTACAGCTTCATGAATTGCGGCCAGGCTTCGGGGTCTGCGACTGTCTTGTCCCGACAAAACGAGTTGCAGAACCCGAATACACGCTTGTCGATCTCCATCAGATGAATGGCGGGCTTTCCGGAGTACGGGCAAGCTGCGTTCTCCGGCCTGCCATGCACGATCGCCCGCGCGGATAAGGGCCGGGGTCCCGGCCAGTCGCGCCGTGGACTATCGTAAAAATATTCCGGCCGGTCATCGCCATCGACCAAGGACATGGCGCGCCAGCGGCGGAATGCGTGGTCGGCGAGATGGGCTTTGACGTAGGCTTGCGCGGAGGCGGACACCTTCAGCCCATAGGTGGCAATGCGTGCCGCTACGGGTGCGAAAAACGCGTCCGCTGCGGAATAGTCGCCGCACAGCCATGGACCGCTACCGCCACTTTCCGCGCGGGCGTAATCCCAGATGACTTCCAGCCGCCTCAGATCGCCCGCAACCATCTCGTCGACGGGAAAATTCGAACAGGAAGCACGAAGGTTCATCGGGCAGTTGCTGCGCAAAGACTTGAAGCCGGAGTGCATCTCGGCCGCGAGGGACCTCGCGATTGCGCGCATGCCAGCATCTTGCGGCCAAATCCCGGCCTCGGGATGGCGTGTAGCCAGTTCCTCGGCGATGGCCAGGCTGTCGCCAATCGCCCCTTCAGGAAATCGCACGGCCGGCACCGTGCGCGCGGGATGGAACTCCTTGATCATTGCGGCAAATTGATCGGTCCCCAAGCGCGCCTGACTGACCTCGCAGGGAATACCGAAACGCTCGAACAGCAACCAGCCTCGCATCGACCAGCTTGAATAGGCTCGGTCGCCAATCGCAATCTCGTATTTCAAAGAGTGTCGTCCTTCCGGGTCATTGCAGGCATGGCGCCGCCTTGCTCCCGATCCTGATGTGCCTGGATGAAAGAAGCAAGATGGGCAACAGCCCTCTCCTCAAAGACCGATGTTTCGCTTCGGTGCATCGAAGAGAGGGGCGATGTCAGGATACCGCGCCAGTATCTCCTCCCCTCCAGGCACGAGTTGCGGGCGTAGAACGCCATCCTGCCATACCGGGATATCGTCGACCGTGATCGTCGGATCGACGACGTTCCACGAAATTTCGCCTGGCGCATAGGCGCCGCAGGTATGGAAATGCAGCAGCCGCGGATTGCCGAACGCAGCACCGCTCCACCGCTCATAGCTGTCGGACACCACGCCCGAAATCTCGCAGCCGGGATGGATACCGGCATGCCATGAATGGACGAAATCACGATCGATGCCCAATCTGGACGCCACCATCTGGTAGTGCTGCTCGGCAGCTCTTACAGCCGCCGCGCTGCCCTGGAACCGCGTGATGCGCCCCGCCTCGAACGACACCGACAATGCCCCCTCATATTCAAGAGCGTAGGGCTCGTAGTACATCGATCCGGTACCGACCAGGAAACCAGGCAGAGCAACTTTTCCAGAGTATCGTGCCGCCGGAATGGGCGTAAACACCGACAGGGGAAAGCGCTTGATCCCGACATCCGCCAAGGGCTTCGCGGTTCCGGCACCCGGCCCGTGGAAATCGGTCCCGCAAGGGCACGTAACATGGACTGATCGCGCATTGGCCAGCATTCTGTTGAGCGCTGTCTTGAGCTCAATGAACGCACGGTGATCCGCCGTGCCGTAGGGTGAGGAAAGCATCTCGGCGTCGAGTGCATAACATACGGCCATGCGCCCGTATGACGCTATGTCGCAAAAGCGCAGTTGGTCACCTATGCGCGCAAGGAAAACAGTCTGATCGGCCGACTGCATGAGCGCGCCCACATCGGCGGGCATTTCAGTCGGCCGGGGTATGAACGGCACCTGCTTGACCGTCACATGCGCGCCGATCACTTGCGCCGCACGTAAGATCGCACACAGGATTTCGTCGTCATAATAGCCGAGACCGGGCTCCTCATGGACTATCAACAGGCGATCGCGCTTGCGGATGCCGGCACAATTGGCCAGCAAGTTCGCCGCACCCTTATCGATCATTTCCTTTCCGCGCGACATCTCGATCCATCATTAATTTTCTACGAATCTAATGATCGCCGGCGTCGAGCCTCAATTTGAATTTTATAAACCGACTCATTAGTGTGAGTAATATGTTGCCGAACCTCCCTTTTGCGGCCCTGCGTGCCTTCGAGGCGGTCGTCAGGTTGCGCGGCTTCGCCCGCGCGGCCGAAGAACTGGGGGTGACGCAAAGTTCCGTCAGCCAGCACGTGAAAGTCGTCGAAGAGTGGATCGGGCGCACCCTGCTTGTCCGCGGGCCAAGGGACACGGTCGCGACGAATGAAGGAAAAGTGCTGGCAACGACAATCGCCAACGGTATCGGCCAGATCGGCGACCTTTGCGACAAGATGCGCCACAAGAGCGGCTCAGACCCCGCCATCACGGTATCCTGCCTGCCCGGCTTCGCGGTCAATTGGCTGTTTCCACGACTGATCAAGTTCGATCAACTCCACGCCGAAGCACCCGTATCCATTTCAACCGACGCCTCACCACTCGGCTTTTCGACCGGGCAGTCGGACCTGGCAATCCTCTACGGCATGGGCAACTATCCGGGGCTTCACGTCGAGCGGTTGCTGGACGAGCGCCTGTTTCCCGTCTGTGCGCCTTCGCTGCTTGAGAACGGGCCGGGTCTGACGACGCTTGAGGATCTCGCCCATCACACCTTGTTGATGGATGAACTAGCCGATGTCGGGGGCACTCCGCCGACATGGGCATTCTGGGCGGAGCAAACAGGCCAGACCTTGCCGATTCCGGTACGTGTGCGGCGGTTCGGTCAAACAAACATGGTCGTACAGGCCGCCATCCAAGGCTTGGGCGTTGCGCTCGGGCGCGAGCCTTTGGTGAAGGATGCCTTGGTAGATGGCAGCCTTGTGAAGCCGCTTCAGGGCGTTGCCCTTTCACAGTATTCCTACTGGTTCGTGTGTCCGAAAGCCGCGATGAAATCCGCCCGAATCCAGCGCTTCCGAAACTGGCTGTTCTCGGAAGCTGGCGGCTAGCAATCGCCATAGTTTAGGATTCCTAATGGCTGTCATTATGACAGATATATTGCGGGGCGCTGAACGGCGGCCTTAGAGTGCTTCATGGCAATCTGCGAAGGGCACGCTGCAAGATGTATCTGAGAAATGCCTGGTATGTCGCGGGATGGAGCAAGGACTTCGGCCAGGATCTGAAACCGGAAAAGATCCTCGGCGACAATATCGTCATCTTCCGCAAGCAAGACGGCTCACCCGTTGCCCTGGAGGATGCCTGCCCGCACCGTAAATTGCCGCTCTCGAAGGGTAGGCGCAAGCGCGACGCGGTCGAATGCGGCTATCACGGACTCACCTTCGATTGCTCGGGCATGTGTGTCGCCGCGCCGACGCAGCCAGGCAAAATTCCGGTCCGCGCGATGGTCAGGTCCTATCCCATTGTCGACCGATACCGACTTCTTTGGATCTGGATGGGCAATCCGACACTGGCCGATCCGGACACCATCTTTCCCATCGAGAATTTCGATAATCCGGACTGGGGTTACACGGATGGCGGCGTCCTTGACATCGACTGCAACTATCTCTGGATTGCTGATAATCTGCTTGACCCGAGCCACGTGGCCTGGGTTCATCTCACCTCGTTCGCGGGTGCTGGCACTGATGATCAGCCGCTGGAGATCACCCGCACCGACAGGGGCGTGATCGTCTCACGGTGGATATACGGGCAGCCGCCGTCTCCATACTATGCAGGCCTGGTGAAATTCGAGGGAGCCTGCGACCGGCTCCAGCACTATGAAATGTGCTTCCCGGCAATTGCTCTGAACAAGTCCGTCTATACACCGGCCGGGACCGGCGGACCTGGTGCGGCACCCGTCGACAAAACCTATGTCAACATTTCCTACAACTTCATGACGCCGATCGATGAGGATCGCAGCCGATATTTCTGGTTTCAGCACCGCAATACCGATCCGCAGGACAAGGCGATCTCGGAAAAGATGAATGCAGGCGCTCGCATGGCGTTCGAAGAAGATCGCGAGGTTCTCGTGGCGGTGCATGAGGGCATGAAGCACAAACAAACCCCGAATATCGATCTGGGGCTCGATGCCGGCGCGAAACTCTTTCGCCTGCATCTGCAGCGCCTGATAGACCGGGAGACTGGCGCCGCATGATGCCCTTTCTGGAAGTGCCGTCGGGTCACAAAGACGTTGTCACTAATGATCTGACAGTCGGGCCTTTCTCTGCCCACATGACCTCGCGGGAAGGAACAACATGTCTGCCTGGATTGGAATGATCTCGGACGAAGATGCCGACCCGAGACTGCAGGAAGTGCTGAACCTTGCACGTACACCGCATGGAACGGTGGACAATGTCATGCGCGTGCATTCGCTGCGCCCCAACACCATGAGGGGCCATGTTATCCTGTATCGCGCCGCGCTGCATGACGACACCAACACATTGCCGACATGGCTTCAGGAAACCATCAGTTCTTACGTATCGATCCTGAACGATTGCCCTTATTCGCTAGCCAACCACTGGGCCAATGCCCGCCACCTGATTGACGACGAAGCTCGGGCCGACGCCATCGAGCAGGCTCTGCATATGCGCCGGCCCGAAAGCGTGTTCGACGGCCGCGAACTTGCCTTGCTCCGCTATGCTGAAAAGCTGACCCTGTCGCCGGGAAAAATGGTGCAAGCAGATGTCGAGGCGCTGCGTCGGGAGGGCCTGGACGATGGTCAAATCCTCGAGGCCAACCAGATCATCGGGTATTTCAATTATGTGAACCGGCTGCTGAACGGCCTCGGCGTCACGACTGATGGCGATGTCGTCGGCTATTACAAGAGCACCGAATAGGACGCGATCGACAGCCCAGGCGCATTGCCGCATCGGACCTATCCGGTTTGCCCGCGCAGCAATCCGAACCCCTTGAATGGAAACCTCAGTGCGCCAACAACTGGCCAAGGAACGCCTGGGCCCTGTCGCTCTTGGGATCGTTGAAGAAAGTCTCAGGCTCGGCAAGCTCGATGATCTCGCCTGCGTCCATGAAAACGACGCGGTCGGCGACCTTGCGGGCGAACCCCATCTCATGGGTGACGCAGATCATCGTCATCCCTTCCTCGGCGAGTTCGATCATCACTTCAAGCACGCCAGCGATCATCTCAGGGTCCAGCGCCGAGGTCGGCTCGTCGAACAGCATGATCTTCGGCTTCATGCAAAGCGCGCGCGCGATCGCAACGCGCTGTTGCTGGCCGCCTGACAATTGAGACGGATATTTGCTCGCCTGTTCGGCGATATGTACGCGCTCCAGATACCACATCGCCAACTCCGTGGCGTCGGCCCTCGACATGCCGCGGTTGCGCATCGGCCCGAGTACAAGGTTGTCCAAGATGGTCATGTGCGGAAAGAGATTGAAGCCCTGAAACACCATGCCGACATCGCGGCGGATGCGTTCGATGTGTTTCATGCCGGGCTTCACTTCGACGCCGTCGACGGTAATCGTCCCGCTTTGATGGGTCTCAAGTTGATTGATGCAGCGGATCATCGTGGACTTGCCCGATCCTGAGGGGCCGCACACGACCACCTTCTCGCCTTCGGCAACGGTAAGGTTTATGTCGTGTAGCGCACTGAAATCACCATACCATTTGCACAACTTGCTGATCTCGACCAACGGCCTTGGTCCGGCTTCGATCATCGCGCAGATCTCCTAACGGCGAGCTTTGGCAGCTCGGCGTTCCAGCCGGCTGAAAAGCAAGGCAAAGCTGTAGCACAGGACGAAATACATCAGCCCAACCAGAATCCATGTCTCGAAGACCTTTGTCGTGGTTGATGCGACTTCGGTCGCCAGAAATGTCAATTCCTGCACCGATATCAGGGATACTATGGCTGAATCCTTGATCAGAGTGATGAATTGACCGGCCAGCGGCGGCAGGATCTTTCGGATCGCCTGGGGCAGGATCACATCCTTCAGCACATTGGTGTGCGACAAGCCGATTGCGCGGGCCGCCTCCCATTGGCCTTTCCCGATCGATTGAATTCCGGCACGTACGATTTCGGTAATGTAGGCCGCCTCGAACAGGGCCAGGCATAGAACTCCGGCCAGGAAGTTCGACAAAAGCTGCGGATCGCCGAACATGATGCGAAACGCGGTGGTGTTCACCAGCCAGTTGTCGCGAGCGATATTGTCGATGCCAAGCGCCGGAAAAATCTGGCTGGAGACGAAGAAATAGAAGATAAAGATGAACACCAGAGGCGGAAGGTTCCGGATCAGTTCGACATAGCCGCGGCTGATGATGCGGACCGTCAGGTTGTCGCAGGTGCGCCAATACCCCATGACGATGCCGATGATACTTGCCAGGATCGTCGCCCATACCGCCAGCCGCAGCGTTGCAGCCAGACCATAAAGCAGCAGGTTTGCCGAGTATGTCCCGGTCTCGTCATCGTAAAGGACGATGAAATTCAGGACCCTCGACCAGCCCCAATTGTAAACGAGCACGTCATTGACGCGATACGCAGCATAAAGGACCAACAACAAGACGGCGCCGAACAGCACGAAGTCGAGCCTGGTCAATCGCTTCTTTTCCGGTGCGGGGGGCGCGGCGCGGTTCATGCCTGGCTTCCTCATGGAAAAATGAGGCACCGGACTTGCCTGTGCCTCATGATTCATGTCGATCCACCTATTCGGGAGCGACCATGTCTTTCCATGCGGACTGGTCCTTGAACCAACGGTCATGAGTTTCCTGGAGCCAGCCGTTCGACATGTTGACCAGAATCCAGTTCGAGAAGAAATTGAGCGAATCCACGTCGCCCTTACGCAGGCCGAAAGCCTCGTCGCCGCGGGTCAGGTTTTCACCATTATTGGCAACGTACACCTTGTCCGGATAGGCTTCGGACCAGAAGCGTGGCTTGGGCGCTGACGAGATCATCGCATGCGCGTTGCCGTTGACGACTTCCTGGAAGGCCTGGGCATCGTCATCGAACTGGCGCAGCGTCGCATTGGGGAACTGCTTCTGGGCGGCATCACACGAAACGGAGCCCCTGCGGCAAGCGATCGTCACTGCTGCCTCGTTGTACTGCTCTAGTGACTTCATGTCCTTCGTCAAAGCCGTATTGGCAGCCATCTGCTGGCCGGAATGTGCATACGGTATGGTGAAGTTGACGGTGAGGTTCCGCTCCGGCGTGACGGATAGGCCGCCGATGATGATGTCGAACTTTTTCGCCAGCAGTGCGGGAATGATGCCGCTCCACGCGGTCGGGACGAATTCGATCTCGACACCCATGTCCTTGGCAACTTTCTTCGCGACGTCGATTTCGAATCCGATCAATTCGCCCTTCTTGTCGCGCATCGCCCAAGGCACGAAAGTCGACATGCCGACGCGCAACGTGCCGCGCTGCACCACTTCTTCGAGCATGCTCTGCGCCGAGGCTGAAATTGTAGAGGCGGCCATGGCCGTGGCCATGACCAGAGCAACCACCAGTGAATTCACGATCCTGAATAACTGCATTTTTTCCTCCTGTTGCGCCGTTTTGACGGCTTTTCTTGTTATCGGCTTGCTACCGCCTGCTTTTGTTCAAAGACATTTCGAGGAACGTTACTCCGACTGACAGCGAGATCGTCACCACGAGATAAATTCCGGCGACCAGGAACCAAATTTCAAAGGCCATGAATGTCTGCGAAATCAGGTTGAGGCCGGCGGTGGTCAGTTCTTCGACGGCGATGACGCTGACGATCGCCGAGTGTTTAATGAGTGAAATGATCAGTCCGGTAAGGGGTGGCAGGATAAGCGGCAGTGACTGGGGGATGACGATGAAGCGGTATTTGTTCCTGCGATTGAAGCCTATGGCGTCCGCCGCTTCATATTGACCTTTGTCGACGCCGAGAATGCCGCCACGGATGATTTCTGCGGCGAACGAGCCCTCGAAGGCTGACAGGCATAATACACCGGCCCAAAACCGATCGATGCCGAATATCGGCGCAAGGACGAAGTAAAAAAGGAACAGCTGGACCAGCAGAGGTGTGTTTCGGATCGACTCCAGATACAAGGTCGCGATTGCCCTGCCTGCAATCGAATTCGAAAGCCTGGCCAGTGCAGTTGCAAAGCCGATCAGAATAGCGATGACGCCGCTGATTGCCGCCAGTTTCAGCGTTTGGAGCAGCCCCAGTATCAAGGGGCCCCAGACGATTTCGCCATCCACGACACGATAGAAAAATGGCGCGACACGGTACCATTGCCATTTGTAGTCCATGGCCAAAGTGCCACGCCAGATGAAGTAAGCAATGATCGTGAAAACCAGGGCCGCTTGCGTGATCTGCCAGCTGGTACGCAGGACGGAGCGCACATCCAGACGTGTCGCCTCACGTGCCCTCATCTCGATCGGCGTAGGCGCCCATACACGTTCTTGCATGCCCTTTCCCCACGCCTCAGTTGGGAAACCGTGATAAAACTATCACCGCAACATATAGCTTAGTCAATGAAATTTTGACCTTCACATAAAAAAAGATTATCGAAGTGGCTCGATACTGATCAAGGTGGGCTGCTTTGCGCGCAGCCTGCAAAATGAGAGATGACCGCATGAAGATAACGTTTCGGCAGATTGATGCGTTCAGGACCGTCGTTTCGACAGGTACGGTGACCGAAGCGGCCACTGTCCTCGGTATCTCCCAGCCTGCGGTCAGTCGCCTGATATCGGATCTGGAAGCGGAAGTCGGATTTCAGCTTTTCCAACGATCGAGCAGGATTCTGGTACCGACCGAAGAAGCCCGACTTCTCGTCGGGGAAGTCCGCCAGGCTATCAGCGGAATGGAGCACATAAAGCAAGCGGCGGCGGCAATCGCGCGTTTTGGTCATGCCAGGCTCACGCTCGTGACCACGCCTACCTTTTCGACACATTTGGTGCCTGAGTTGATCGAGCGCTTTGCGGCGGTGCGTCCAGAGGCTATGGCGCGCATGGAGATCGAGGCGAATGACGACACGGTCGAATGGCTGGTATCGCAAAATTTCGACTTCGGCATTACGTCGAATGAGCCGATGAACCCGTCATTCGACAGTTTGGTCTTGAATAACGAGGACGTTTATTGCGTTTTGCCTAAAGGCCATCACCTCTCCGGCAGGGCCCTGGTCCATGCTCATGACCTGGCCAATGAAAGCTTCATCTCCTACATTTCCACCTCGCGGTTTCGTTTCGAAATCGACCGCTTTTTTGCGGCGAAAGGAGTCGAGCGGCGAATGCAGTACGAGACCCGCACGACCGACGCAATCTGCCGGCTGGTCGCGCATGGACTAGGGGTCGCGGTGGTCGGCTCCAGTGAAAGCTACCTGAAATCTATCCCGGGATGTATAGCCCTTCCCTTTGCTGCGCCCTTGAGCTTTCGCTCGGTTTTGTTCTGGTCAAAGCAAAGGGCGTTCTCCGCCGTCGCCAACGACTTTCTGGAAATCGCCCAAAAATCCATCAGCGCCAATTAAGTGCATCGCGAAAGCTCTTCCTGGCCGCCGCGCTGTGGATGTAGGCGTAGTCGCGCGGATAGGAATTTCCCGGAACGATCTCGAGAACTGCAATTTGCGGGCCGGGAGCTTTCAGCAACCTGGGCAGGTCGGCCTCGAACCGACCCAGATCGTCGAAACTGCAGGCATCGACATAGCCGGCAGCCTTGGCAAAACCAGCGAAATCAACGACTTTGGCGCCCGGCAGAGGGTGGGCGCCGTTGACCTCATAGGTGCGATTGGCAAAAAGGAAATGATGCAGGTTGGTTGGCGCGGCCGCGGCGATGGTCACCAATGCGCCCAGGTTCATCAAAAGGCTGCCATCTCCATCGAAAACCAGAACGCGGCGCTCCGGATTGGCAAGGGCCAGGCCCAGGGCGTGGGAAGAAGCCTGCCCCATCGCACCGACTGCGACATAGTTCAAATCGCGTGGATTCAACACAAGCCAGTCGAAGCAGCTTTGATACACCGCTACAACTATATCCCTGTCATCCACAAACGGGATCAAGGCTTTCAGGGCATCGTCCCGGCGAAGTGTCATGAAGCCTCCGGGGCGCGGCCGATCAGGAAAACATGGGGGCGTGAAGCCGCATAAGCAGCTGAAATCGCTTGTGCAATATGCTCCACATCCTCCGGCTCCTCGATAAGCGAATGCGACAGCTGCATCGCGTCAAGAATCGGGCGGACGATGCGCACTCCATAGGCTGACGACTTTTCCGGCGCCAATTGCGGTTCCTTGCCCTGCAACCCCACCAGCATGACGACCGGCAAGCCATAATCCACGCCGATCGCCCGGATCGCATTGAGAGAATCCAGCAGGCCAGTTTGTTGCATCATCAAAACGGCACGGGTGCCGTTATAGGACATCGCCGCGCAGATCGACACGCCTTCGTCTTCCTTGCATATACGGGTCAAGCGGAATTCTGGGTCTTTCGATACAGGCCAGAGCAATCCGTCGCTGGTGACGATATCCGGTAACGCGATAATCTCACGCACGCCCGCCGCCTTGATGCCAGCGATGATCCTGCTGCCGGACGGATAAGCGACAGCGGCACACGCTGATGCGGTGAAGCTTGTCGCAACCATCATGTCCTCGCGTCGAGAAAGGACGCAATCGCCGAAACGCACGCGTCCAGTTCGTCCGGCAAGCCGATCGTTATGCGGATGTAATCGCGATAAGCAGGCGAGCCGAACCGACGCACGGCAATGCCGCGAGCGCGCAGAGCGTCGGATGCAGCCGCGGCACTTCTGTGCGGGTCCGGAAATCTCACAAGAACGAAATTCGCCTGGCTCGGCACCACTTCAAGCCCAAGCTCCTGCAGTTTCAAGCTCAACCAACGGCGACCCGCGGCATTCGCCTCAAAGACGAACCTGGTATGGCCATGATCCTCAAGTGCGGCAACCGCTGCTGCAACCGAAGGGGTTGCTACCGGAAAAGTCAGCGAAATACGGCGCAGCACATTGATGACGTCATGCGGCCCGTAGATCCACCCGACCCGAGCTCCGGCAAGACCGAAAATCTTCGAGAATGTACGGCACATCACCACATTTGCGGCTTCCTCGACGAGCTTGTGCGCCGGTTCGTAATTCACGGCGTCCACATATTCCTCGTAGGCGCTGTCGATGATCAACAGGGCATCCTCGGGCATGGAAGCATGCAGACGACGGACTTCGGTGCCGGTCAGATAGGTGCCTGCCGGGTTCTCGGGATTTGCGATATAAACAATGCGCGTGCGGTTGGTGATCGCCGCAATCATGCAATCGACCGACGGCTTGAAATCGTCATCAGGAACCGAAACCGCGATCGCATCGTTGGCGTGCGCGTAATTCGGCACCTTGAGGTAGCCATTTGCGCTACGGACCAATTCCATTCCGGGGCCGAGATAGGCCCGTGCCAGGCGAGCCAGAAGATCATCGGAGCCTTGCCCCGTGGTTATCCGCTCCTCCTGAAGACCGAAGCGTTTAGCGATCGCCGGCGCGAGGACCTGGTCAGGGCTTTCGAGATAACGCGCAACGCCCGCGACGGCTGCACGAGCAGCGGCAGCGGCGTTAGGGCTCGGTCCGTAAGCGCTTTCGTTCGAATTCAGGAAAATCGAAACGGGCAGCGAGGCTTCATCTGCGCCTCCAAGCATGTGCGGCCGAATGAGGTCGATACCTGCCTTTGCGCGCACCGTCATGCTCGTCTCCCTTATCTAACTCGTTATATCACATACATGCCTAATTTTTGCAATTCACTTTCTAAAATATTATGCTAGAAAGCTCAAGCAGAAGCCGTAAAGGGACTGCCGATGCCTGACCGATCCGCTCGAGATGATGCGCCGGAAGACGATAGATGAAGCGCTACACCCATTTCATCGCCGGCGGTTTCACGGCTGAAACCGGGGAAAGGATCGACAGCATCGACCCTGCGAACGGTCAGGTCTGGTCGCAGATTTCGCGCGGCACCGCGGACGATGCGGATCGGGCAATGCGGGCGGCGCACCAGGCGTTTCGCGACAGAGAGTGGCAGCATGCCAGCGCCGACGACCGGGCCGCCTTGCTGGAGCGTGTCGCCGACTATCTGGCCGCGAATTGGGAAGCGCTGGTCGAGCCCGAAATCCGCGACAACGGCAAGCGCATAACCGAGGTGCGCGCTCAGTTTTCCGGGCTTCATAGTTGGTACAGGCACTTCGCGGCAGAGGCCCGCAAGATCCGCGTCGAGCCGCAGAACAACAACACCAACGGGGCCGAGAGCGAGACGCATTTCCTGCCCTACGGCGTGGTCGTCGCCATCACCCCCTGGAACTCGCCGCTGATGATACTGACGTGGAAGCTCGGTGCGGCGCTCGCAGCCGGCAACACCGTGGTGGTGAAACCATCGGAATTGGCTTCGGCCTCGACCCTGGAGTTCGCTGCGATGCTGCACGACGCGGGCTTGCCTGCCGGTGTTCTGAACGTCGTCACAGGCTACGGCCATGAAGTGGGCGAGGCTTTGGTGCGCCATCCCCTGACGCGCAAGGTGACCTTCACCGGGTCGGACTTCGGTGGCCGCAAGGTGGCGGCGGCCGCAGCCGCAGGGGTGGTTCCGATGACGTTGGAATTGGGAGGCAAGTCGGCGCAGGTCGTGTTTGCGGATGCGGATATTGAAACCACCGTCAACGGGGTGTTGTCAGGCATCTTCCTGTCAAACGGACAGACCTGTGTGGCCGGCTCGCGGCTAATCGTCGAAACGCCGCTGAAGCAGGCACTGGTTTCACGAATTATCGACAGGGCAAAAGCCCTGAGATTAGGTGATCCAATGAGCCCGGCAACCCAGCTCGGGCCGCTGGCAAACGAGCAGCATCTGGCAAAGGTCCTGCGGATGATTGCGCAGGCAAAAAACGACGGTGCGGCCTGCCTTCTCGACGGGACGACAATTACGAACGACCGCGCGGGATTCTTTGTCGGCCCGACGATCTTCGACAACGTGACCCACGATATGCAGCTTTGGCGCGAGGAGGTATTCGGCCCCGTGCTTGCCGTCACCTCGTTTGACACCGAGGACCAGGCCATCGCGCTTGCCAACGACACCGACTACGGGCTGGCTGGCGGCGTATGGACCTCCGACCCGGCCAAAGGCACTCGGGTCGCCCGCCGGATAGATGCGGGGACGGTTTATGTGAATCACTATCGAACCGTCGATCCCCATGCGCCGATCGGAGGATTCAAGCGGTCGGGCTACGGGCGCGAATTGGGGCCTGATGCCGTCAGGGATTTCCTGCAAGCCAAATCCGTCTGGACCGGGAAGGCACCGGTGCCGGATCCGTTTCCGGAATGAGCCGATTGGAGGAACCGATGAACACGGCGTTTCAGATCCCAGAAGGCAATTTTCGCGGCCATGAACGGCAAAGCGTGTGGAAGCAGGCGCCCGATCCGGAACTGACTGAAGTCGGTCCTGGCACACCTTGCGGCGAGTACATGCGCCGTTTCTGGATGCCTGTCGCGATGACGGACCAGCTTGGCGACCTGCCTTACCGCATCCGAATTCTGGGCGAAGACCTTGTCCTGTTTCGCGAGAAGAAAGAAGGCAAGCTGGGACTGACGCACCTGCACTGCGCCCACCGCAACATGAGCCTCGAATTCGGGATCATCGAAGAGGGCGGCATCCGCTGTTCCTATCACGGCTGGAAATATGCGCTCGACGGAACCGTGCTCGAAACCCCGTGTGAGCCGCCGGCCTCGCAGGTAAAGAAGAAGGCCTGCCTCGGCGCCTATCCGGTGATCGAGTATAAGGGCCTCGCCTTCGCCTATCTCGGTCCCGCCGACACGAGGCCACCCTTCCCGGTGATGGATACCTTCGACGAGGAGGGCGATGAAATGTTGCCTTCCCTGATCAAATCGCCGTGCAATTGGCTGCAAGTCATGGAAAATGCCTGGGACCCGTTCCACGTGGTCTATCTGCACACCCTTGCGGTTCGCAGCCAATTCATCGACGCCTTCGCCGAAATGCCCATGATCGAATTCCATGAGGGCAAACATGGCGACTTCTACACCAATGTGCGCCGTGTGGGCGACATTGTGTGGCTGCGCATTCATGATCACATGATGCCGAGCTTTACTCAAAATGGAGCTCATTTCCCGGTACCGGATCGTCAGCGCTACTTCGGCCGCTGCGGGTTGAGCCGGTGGGTGGTGCCGATCGACGACACCAACACCATGGTCGTGACATGGCGGCATTTCCGCGCCGGCGACGATCCGCGCGGCCTAACGGACAAAAGCAAGGTGGGTTACGGGACCACCGATTTTTACGGACAGGGCCCGGACCGGTCCTACGAGCAACGCCAGCGTGATCCGGGCGATTATGACGCCTGGGTGAGCCAAGGACCAAAGAACATCCACGCCCGCGAAAATCTCAGCTTCACGGATCGTGGTGTGGCCAAGGTGCGCCGCATGCTGCGCAACAGTATCCGGTCGCTTGCTGCCGGTAATCGCGTGCCGCATCCGACGGACAACCATGATGGTGTGCTGCCGACCTATGCGGGTGACACGATGCTGCGCATCCCCCTCCAGGCCGGACGCGACGATCCCGCCGTGCTGAAGGAAATTTCGTTCAAGGTGGCAGAGATCTACAGGGCCGGCGATACCCTGGCCGGCGAAGCGCGCAACCGCTTCATCAAGGATGAGCTGAAGGCATATGAGGCGAGTTGGGCATGAAGCGCATCTCGATCAATCCGGGCCGGGTCGAGTGGTCGGGCGAGAACCCCGGTATCTACCTGAAACAGGACTCTGGCAGCACGACCTATTCGACGCTGGCGCTTTTCTTCCGCGTGGTTCTGTCGCCGTTCGGGCGAGGCCACGCGGCGATCGTATTGGGTGCGCCGGATACGGCACAAGGCTGGCCGGGAGTGCCCAATCTCATCATGACAGACAACCAGGGCCTGATGCGCTGGATCGTCGATGGCTGGGTAGCGAAGATGCCCACCTTTGCCGGCAAGGCGGGCTTGAGCGCAATGACCTGGCTCGATTGCGAGTCGGTGGAAAAACGTCCTGGCGATCTGAAGTCGCGCTACAGCGAAACCCTGCGCGGTTCAGGCGTGACCGTGGAGATGGTCTGGCGGGATATGGGGCCGCCCCTGCCCGTCGAGCTCACCAAACAGAACTCGGCCACAAAAGAGCACGAGATGTATTCGCTGTTTCTTGAAGCGAAGCAAGCACAAGTCATCGTAAACGGCACGCCGCTTGTGGGGATTGTCACGGAACGGCAGTTCTTCGGCCGCACCATGAGCACGGCTTTCCTGGCATTTTCCGAAACCTGGATTTCACCTTTGCCTGCTTCACGGCGCGGAGGTGCGTGATGCCGCTTGCAGAACCGATCACCCCCGGCGTCGTTGACTGGAGTGGCGAGAACCCGGGCATCCTGTTGAAGGATGCAGCGGGCGACTTCAGCGCCATGGCGCTCTTCTTCCGCATTGCCTGGTCGCCGGCAGGCCAGGGACACGTGCTTCTGCTCTACGGTACGCCGGCCGCTGTGTCAGGCACTGCTGAAGCTCCCAACGTTCTGCTGACCGACAACGCGTCGCTCGCAGCTTTCCTGAAGGATAACTTCATCGGTCGGCTCAAGATTTTCCGTGCACCGCCGGCCTTCGAGGGAATGTCAGTCAAGCTCGCACAGGCCGTGCGCAGTTCCGGCGACCCTATGGGGCATCGCTATTGCGAAACGATTTCCGGAGACGGGCTGACAGTCGAGCTGGTCTGGGAAGAACTGGAGCCACCGCGCGCACTGGAATTGACACCGGACCAGGTCGGCACAGGTGCCCACACGATGTTCTCGCTGTTGGTGCCGGCGCGCACAGCCCGGATTATCGTAAATGGATACAGCCTGCCCGGACAGATCGGAACCCGGATACAGGCCGGCATCGAGACGACAACGGCATTTCTCTATTTCTCGGAAACCTGGGTGATCCCGCCGGAGGACGCATGAACTTGCATCCAGCCGACCAACTGGCGTTCGACAAGGCGATGGTGACACAACCGGTGTGGAACCGCTTCAACACCGCCGCCGAAGCCCTGAGCCTGCCCCGGAACGTCTTGCTTCATGCTGGACCGGCCTTCGCCGCGCCGGATCAAATCACCATGCCGATCCTCAATTCCGCCTGCGTGGCTGCTGTTTACGAGGGCATCGCAAAGGACTTCGATCAGGCGGAAGCGATGATCATGGCCGGAGAGATCGAGCTGAAGCCCGCGCAAGATCATGATGTGGTAACGCCACTGGCCGCTGTCGTCAGCGCCTCGATGCCGCTACACACGGTCTACGATGCGTGGCGCGGATTGCAGCGGGTCTATGCCCCGATCAATGAAGGGTCACGGCCTGCAATGCGGACCGGATTGAGATCGGATGCCGTGCTGGAGCACCTCCGCTGGCTGAATACCCGCTTTCGTGATGTGCTGCAGAACGGCATCGCGGAAGGCATCGCCCTGGTGCCGTTGGCGGTCGTCGGCTTGATCGGCGGTGATGACTGTCACGGTCGCACGCATGTCGCAACGAGTGCGCTGGTTGCGGAACTCAAAGACCGTACGCGTGGCTCAATCGCAGATGAGGATGCGCTGGACTTCATGGCCACCTCTCCGTCCTTGTTCCTGAACCTTTGGATGGCAGCGACGAAATGCATGATGAAACTGGCCGAGGGCATCGACGGTTCAAGCTTTGTCACAGCTGCTGGCGGCAACGGGCATGAGGTCGGTATCCAGGTGTCTGGCCTGCCGGGACGTTGGTTCACTATTCCCGCGGATCCACCCGGAGGCAGGCTTGACGTCGACCTGCCGCAGGACCGGGCACTGGGCGCGATCGGCGACAGTGCCGTTGTCGAAGGCTTCGGCCTCGGCGCCATGGCCATTCAACTGAGCCCTTCGCAAAGGGAGAACTTCGCAGCCTATCTGCCCGATGACAGCCAGGTGCGTGCCGCCGGACTGTCCGTCGGCTCGCATCCTTACTTCCGTGCACTCGATGTGCGGCTTGGCAGCACGGCGCGCGGTGCTGTCGCTTCCGGTGCGGGTCCGATTGTCGGGCTTGGTATTCTCGATCGGCTGGGCAAAGCCGGGCGGCTGGGCGCGGGCATCTATGACATGCCCGTGGCACCATTCGTTCGGGCAATGGAAGCGCTCGGATGACGGTAGAACTTCATCATCAAAGCGCCTCCGAGATTGCCCGGATGATCCGTGATGGCCGCACCACGCCGAGCGCCGTGATGGCTGCCCATCTTGACCGGATTGCAGCGCGCGAAGCTGCCGTTGGTGCATTCGTCCATCTGGATGCCGAGCGCGCTATGGAGCGGGCCAGGGCCGCCGACCATCAATCACCCAAGGGCTTGCTGCATGGCGTGCCCTTCGCGATCAAGGACATAATCGATACGCACGATATGCCAACCGAGTGGGGCAGCGATTTGTTCATGGATCGTCGGCCGGACCGCAACGCCTCCTGCGTCCAGGTTTTCCTCGACGCCGGCGCAATCCCGCTCGGAAAGACCGTAACCACCGAGTTCGCCTATTTCCGGCCGGGCAAGACCGCAAATCCACACAATCTCGGCCACACCCCTGGGGGATCGTCATCTGGTTCAGCCGCGGCGGTCGCGGATCACATGGCGCCGCTTGCTTTCGGTTCGCAGACCGCTGCTTCGCTCGTTCGACCGGCGGCATATTGTGGCGTTTGCGCCTTCAAACCCACGACCGGGTCATTCGATCTTGCAGGCGTCATGCCCCTCGCTCCCAGCCTTGACACGCTTGGCCTGCTGGCACGGGATCCCAAAGATTTCATTTTGGCTCGCGCGGTTTTGACCGGAAGCGCGCTGCCCTTATCGCCGGACTTTTCCGACACCATGCCACTGATCAGCCTGATGCGCGGTCCGCATTGGGGGGACGGGTCAATGGAAATGCGTGACGTCGTCAGCCGCGCAATGCGCGTGCTGATGGACCACCGCACTGAAACCGGTGAGATTGCCCATCCACCGCTATTTGCTGAACTGACGGACGCTCAGAAGATCGTAATGGGCTATGAAGCCGCGCGCATTCATGGCGGCATGTGCGCCAGTCACGGCGATGCGATCAGCCAACAATTTGCGCAGCTGATCCGGTCAGGCCAGGAGACCACGGAAGCTGAGTATCAGGCGGCGCTTGCCCTACGCGACCAGGCGAACGCAATGGTCGATCTGATTTTCACCGAATGCGATGCCCTGCTCGTACCCTCTGCGCCTGGCGAGGCGCCCGAAGGTTTGGACGCTACTGGCGATCCGCTCTTCAGCCGCATGTGGAACCTGCTGCAATTGCCGTGCGTGGCGCTTCCGCTTGGTAGCGGGCCGCGAGGCCTGCCGCTGGGAATTCAGCTGATCGGTCGCAAGAATGAAGATGGCAAACTCCTTGCGATCGCCAAATGGGTGCACGGCCTATTCAGCCTCACACCCTGAAAGCCATCAACGACAACCAGCCGAAGTGATCATGCCAAAAGTCACGTTTACAGACTATCAGGGCAATTCCGCCGAAATAGAGATTGCCGAAGGCCAAACCCTCATGGAAGGCGCGCGCAACGCAGGAATAGAAGCCATAGCCGCAGACTGTGGCGGCGCCTGTGCCTGCGCCACCTGTCATGTCTACGTTGCTGAAGAATGGAGGGACAAGCTGGAGCCCCGCAGTGAAACGGAAAGGGACATGCTGGAATTCGCTGCGGCTGAAACCACGCCGGCCTCGCGGCTGTCCTGCCAGATCACTATTACCGCCCGGCATGAGGGACTGCGCGTGCGGACCCCCCGAACGCAGGGATAGGCGTCTGTTCAACAACGGCGTTGCAGGCGTATTTGAGGTGTCACGTCCAGTTTCGGCGTGCGATCGAGGCACAGCGGTTCCAGTGATTCTCCACCGGGTTTTTCCTCTGTCCGAGCATGCCGGAGGAACATTCCCACAGGAAAAATCCTTATCTCAGGCGATCCATCCGGCGGCCTCGTCTCGCCTTAGCCAGGAACTGCACTCCGTGGCTTTGCCACTGGGTGGCGACTTTTCATTTTTCCTTAACTTCTGTGAATCGACTCCCGTAAGAAATGAAGTACCTTCTTTTAATCGGCGATAGCTGACACGAGCATCGTCGGCTGTGAGCGACCATCAAGCTTCCGCCCTGACGACAGGAGGAAGCCATCCTTCGAACCTCCCTTCCTGAACAGTTCCTGACGCCGGAAGATCTGGATTTGCTCGAACGGGTATTCTACGCCGCTCGGCGATCTGGCGATACGCAATTGGATCTGGAATTTCGGGCCGCCAGCTTGGTTCAGCTATTTCAATCCGGGCGGCGCGACAACGCGCAGCTTCTTGCGGCGCTACGTTCCAAGCACCGGCTGGCAGCCTAATCCTACGGCTGGATGCATCGAGCGAATCCGTTCTGGCTCTGATCATTCGTTGCGGCGCCGTGCGGCCGGGAGCCGGCGGGCGAAACGGCGGGCTTCTGCTTCAGCGACGCCTATCAGCGTATCGAGGTCATCCAGCTCAGCGCGACGCTCCAACTGGGCGATTCTTGCACGCAGGCGGCGCAGCTCACGTCCGATGTAGTCGACGTCTTCACGCATCGGCTGCTTGAGCTGGGGCATTTGAACTTCTTGCGCTGGATCGGCATATCATCCGAACCGAGTGCGCGCCGATCTGTTCCGGCAAAGATCGGCAATCTTCCGCAACCTTCCGAATTCGGTGGATTGCGGCTGATCCGTGAGGCACAACCCGGCTTGAATGTCACGAACCGGCAGATCCGATCCACAAAAGCGTTGTCTCTGGATGAGATCGGCGGGCTTCGTTTTGTCTGGAGAAAGGAACTTTCAACGATCGCGGTCGTTGCGAGCACAGCAAGCAATAATCTTTGCGAGGTGTTATGTCCGATATTCCTCACAATCCGCACAGCGCTGCAAGCATAGCCGGTCATCCAATCCATCCCATGCTGGTGCCTTTTCCAATCGCCTTCTTCGTGGCGGCATTGATCTGCGATCTCGTGTTTTGGCAAAACGGCAACGCGGCTTGGGTCACCGCGTCGGTATGGTTGCTCGGCGGCGGCCTGGTTACGGCGGTCCTGGCTGCCCTGGCCGGTCTG
Source organism: Borborobacter xinjiangensis (assembly GCF_047739745.1). NCBI lineage: Bacteria > Pseudomonadati > Pseudomonadota > Alphaproteobacteria > Hyphomicrobiales > Phyllobacteriaceae > Borborobacter > Borborobacter xinjiangensis. The sequence continues at coordinate 36,775 of NZ_JBLLVA010000025.1, forward strand.
GCGGACGTTCTGGGCGATGGCCGTGTCCGCAATCTTTCTACAGCCTGGCTCCATGCGGCGGGCAACATCATCATCGTGCTGGTCGAGCTCTCCAACTGGTACTTGCGCTTTAGCACCGGTGACGTTGCTGTCGTTCCTACCGGGCTTATTCTCTCACTGATTGCAGTCGCCGGATTGCTGTTTACCGGATGGCTGGGCGGTGAGCTCGTCTATCGGCACCGGGTGGGTGTTAGCGAACCGACCAAATTTCCCTAGATCTACAGGAAGGTGCCAGGAAAAAGCGTGCCCGCCGACCGCAGCGGCGGGTTTTTTTGCGGAACAATGTAACGCGCCCGAGGTTCGGTTTTACCAGAATTCGGGAGAGTGCGATGACCAACAGCAGAGAATGGTTGATGCAGTGGCTGCGTGATGCTCACGCGATGGAGGAGCAGGCCGAAACGATGCTCAAGAGCCAGTACGACAGACTGGAGAGCTATCCGGGCCTGCGTCAACGCATAGGCCAGCATATCGAAGAGACGAAAGAACAGGCAAAGCGCCTGGAGCAATGTCTCGATCGGATCGGCGGTGGCACGTCGACGATGAAAGACGCAGGCGCCAAGCTCATGGCCACCGCGCAAGGCCTGAGCGGCATCTTCGCCGGCGACGAGGTAATGAAGGGTTCCCTCGCAAGCTATACTTTCGAGCACATGGAAATCGCCAGCTACACGATGCTGATCGCTGCTGCCGAAAAGTGCGGAGAACCCGAAATCCAGCGTGCATGTGAGCAGAATTTACGTGAGGAACAGGAAATGGCGTCTTGGTTGGAAAAAAACCTCCCGGCCGTCACGCAGCAGTTCATGGCGCGTGACGAAAAGGACGCCGACACCGCGAAGCGCTAGCTTTGCTGACCCATCTTGCGAACCTTCCCGTCGTCCGATGTGAAGGCGGCGGGCGTTCTCCCTATTTGTGGCTCTGAGGGCCATGCAACCCTGCTTTGGGTTTCCTGATCTTGCCACCGCTCAACTCGCGAACGCCAGTGTTGCGGGTCTGACGCATGAAGCTGCCGCAGTTGCTGCAGTCTTCCATTGAGATAGCCGCGGTCATTCATCCGGCGCTTTTTCGCAATCTCTCACCTGAAAGCGAACGTATCTTGAGAGTTCAATGCCGCCCCCAGATGCCCCTTCTGACGCATGCCGTTCGAGAATGTCGTCTGCCTCGCCGCTTTGCAGCAACGCGTCGGCTTCCGACAGATAGCTCTTCCACATCGGCAGTCCCATGAACATGGTGTTTTCTGCGTTGCCGGCTTGGCGGCAAAGTGCTCTGGCGACGGTCTCGCGCTTGTTCTCGTCCATAGCAGTAAATCCCATTAGCGCGAGGCTCCGTTTCCCGAGTTTCGCGCAATTTCTTGTTGGCAGACTAGGAGTCTTTGGATGCTGATTGCTCACGGCTATTTTCGGTTCCTGGATGGGCGGTTTTCGTCAGCTCTCAGGACTGCGACTTCGCCGTCGCGACCTGCCGTATGTCTTCGGGGAGTGCTTCCCAAACCTTGGCGATCTGACCGTTATCGACGTGCTTTGCCAACACGGAGCAGACGACCTGAAGCGCTACCTGGCTGTTAATTGGCCGGCTGAACTTCAGTTCATCAGCGATTTTGCCGAGGAAGGCATCGAGGGACCTGGTCTTTTCGGGTGAGGCAGACGGTTCATACTGGTCGTAGTAGGCGCCTCGCACCACAAGCGGCAGCTGCGCACCCAGATGTGCGGCGAGATCTGGCGGGAGCCTGTCGCGCATGGTCCTCAGCACCGCGCCCAGTAGATGCCAGGCGAACTGCCGGTCAGGACCGATTTCCGACATGATCTCGTCCAACCAGATGTTGGTCGTCTGGATCGACTTGTCGAATACTTCGAGTCCCGTAGCGCTCATCGAGGCCTCCTCGTGTGTGGCCCTCTTGTGCCTCCCAACTCATAACGAAGGGGGAGGTTCCGGACTAATCGGACGATCCGGGGTTTTGTGAAGATTGTGGCGGCTAGCTTGCTGGTGAGACGCCACGCGGCAGGAGGAATCGCTGAAGACGACGATGGGATGAATAACGCGCTCGAGTTCTACAGCTTATTTGCTGCCAACCTTTGGACCAGAAGCGGGATCGGTTTCCCAACCGAATACCGATCGTCCGCCATAGGACGGCGACGCTGCACGCTCGCCCGCGACGAATGCATCGAGCGAAGGACCCTCGGCAGTGCGCTCCAGCCGACGCGCTTGCTCGTCCAGGCGGCGGATGGCGCCGAGCTCTTCCTCGCGACCGAGCTTCGCCTTCTGCACCGCATATTTCAGGACACGGATGGTCTCGTCATAGACCTTGATTGGGACTGGAAACGGGTGGCGATCCTTGCCGCCATGCGCGAGCGAGAAACGCGCCGGGTCCCGGAAGCGATAGGGCGCGCCGTGGACGACCTCGGCGACCATCGCGAGCGATTGCACCGTGCGCGCGCCGACCCCCGGCGTCAGCAACAATTCCGGGAAGTCGGTCGGGCCGCACTGCGCCGCCGCTGCCAGCGTGCCATGCAGCCGGCGCACGAAGACATCGCTTGATCGCACGTCGTGATGCGCAGGCATGACCAGATGCGGCAGCATGGGCTGCATTTCCTGTCGCGCGACGAGCGCGGCGTATTGATCGGCAACGCCGTCCGGACCGAGGCCGGCGAGCAGATCAAGCTGCGCGGCACGCGAGCCGGCGGCGCGCTTGTCGGTGAGATTGACTATCTCGCCCTGCGCCGGGCCTTCGATCGCGCTGTGCGGGGCGTCGACAAAATCGATGATGTCGCCGGAATGCCAGTGGTAGCGCCGCGCCTGATGTTTGTCGCCGTTCATGCCCTGCTGCACGACGGTCCAGCGGCCATCGTCAGTGACGAAAAAGCCGTGCAGATAGAGGTCGAAACCATCCTGCACGGCAGCGCTGTCCACCTTGGCAACCAGCTTGCTCGCCCGGGTCAGCGCGCCGCCGTCGAATCCAATGCGCTCGCCGAGCGACATCAGCTCTTCTGGCGTGCGTCGCGAATGCTTTCCGCGGCCGCCACAGACATGGATGCCGAGTTCATGCCCCAGCGGAGCCAGCCCACGTTTTAAAGCTCCGATCACGCTGGTCGTGATGCCTGACGAGTGCCAGTCCATGCCCATCACGGCGCCAAACGACTGGAACCAGAATGGATGCGCCAGACGCCGCAGGAACTCGTCCCGACCATAGTGATGCACGATAGCCTGGCAGATGACCGCACCGAGCGAGGCCATGCGCTGTCCGAGCCATGGCGGAACGCGACCGTTATGAAGGGGAAGATCGGCGCTGCCGGTGCGCTGTGCCATACACTACTCTCGAGGTTTGATGAAAGATAATGCGGGTCGTGTTCCAAAACAAAGGCGATAACATCCATCCGCCAGCCCCGTTGGGGAACACTGTCGCGCGGCCGGCGTTGCTGATCGATCAGCGGAAGGACAAAGCGCGGTGCCCGAACAACTCAGCCTGTTCGTCGAAGAAGCAAAGGAACCCGGCGGTTTCCGTCTAGTGCCGGGCTTCATCAGTGCTGATGAAGAGGGCGCGTTGAGCGAACGCATCAGCGAACTCCCACTCACCCCGTTTCAGTTCGGAGCATTCGAGGGAAAGCGCCGGGTCGCCTCGTTTGGCTGGCGCTACGACTATTCCCTGCAGAAGCTGGTGCAGGCGAGCGCGCTGCCGGACTGGCTGATCCCGTTCGCACGACGCATCGAGACTTTTTTTCCATTGCGTGATGGCGCGATTCAACAGGTCCTCTGCACGGAATACGACAAAGGTGTCGGAATAGGATGGCACCGGGACAAGCCCCATTTCGCAGACATCTTTGGACTGTCGCTCGTATCAGCCTGCAAGTTCCGTTTTCGCCGAATGGTCGATCTTGGCTGGCAGCGTGCGACGTTCGATGTCGAACCGCGTTCGCTATACATGATGTCTGGCGAATCCCGTTATATCTGGGAGCATAGCATTCCTCCCGTAGCTGCGCGACGCCACTCGATCACGTTCCGGACGATGGCGGTCGCTGCCGAAAAAACCAGCGCGCATGTTTGATCGGAGGCGGCGATGCCTATACTGGAGACCGGAAAGAAGATCGTGGAAAGGCTGACGGGCCGGGCTCGGCCGTCGGCCAGCGATTGGGATACCCTCCTGCGCGACCGCCCGGCCAACACGTTTCACTTCAAGGATGATGGCGTCATCCCCAATCATCCCCGCTGGCCGCTCATCGTCTACCGCAGCGCGGTGCAACTGCCCGACAGTTCCGATCCGGCTGCTATCTTCGAGGCGCTCTTCGCACGCAATGACTGGGAAAACTCGTGGCGGAATGGCATCTACGACTACGTGCATTATCATTCCCGCGTCCATGAGGTTTTGGGCGTCGCGCGCGGATCGGGCAAGGTGCGGTTCGGTGGTAAGCACGGCCGCATATTGGTGCTGAAGGCCGGCGACGTCGCCGTTCTTCCGACCGGCACGGGCCACCAGTCCCTCGGCGCGAGCGATGATTTTCTGGTTGTCGGTGCCTATCCTCCGGAAGGCACCTATGACGAATGCACCGGAAGCGAAGATCACGGCGACGCGGTGGAGGCTATTGCGCACGTTGCGAAGCCGCGAAAGGACCCGATCTATGGTGAAAAGGGGGCCTTGGCCGACTTCTGGAAAGCATCTCGCTGATCGCTGGCGAAAGAATGGCCCCCCGCCCCGCCTCATCCATCTCCGCCCTCTTCCCCTTGCCGGTCGACACCGCGCCTATGGAAGCAAAGCGGGCGGATACTATTCCTTCTGACGAAGGGGTGTGGCAATACGAACCGAAATGGGACGGCTTTCGGTGTCTTGCATTCAAAGGTGGCGATACCGTCGACATTCGCGCCAAGTCCGGCAAGCCGCTGGGACGCTACTTTCCCGAACTGGTGGATCGCCTGCACGGCCTGGCTGCGGCGCAGTTCGTCGTCGACGGGGAGATCGTGATCGAGCGTTCCGGCCAATATTCCTTCGACGCATTGCAGATGCGGCTCCACCCAGCAGAAAGCCGCATCCGCAAGCTGGCGACCGAAACACCCGCCAAGCTGATGCTTTTCGACATACTGGCCGATGCCAACGGCGAAATCCTCACCGGTCAGCCGCTTTCAATGCGGCGTGCTGCCCTTGAAGCGTTCGTCAAATCCGCAAGGGGCACGGGCGCCGAGCTTTCTCCGGTCACCTTCGATGCCAGGGAAGCCGAAACGTGGCTGAACGGTGGCGGGGCCGGAGGAACCGACGGCATCGTCGCGAAACGACGCGATGAACCGTATCTTTCCGGCGAGCGCGCGATGGTGAAGATCAAGCGGATGCGAACGGCCGACTGCGTGGTCGGCGGATTCCGGTATCTCGCCGACAGGAACGAAGTCGGGTCCTTGCTGCTCGGACTTTACAACAAGGATGGCAAGCTCGACCATGTCGGCTTCACCTCTACGATTGGCAACGAGGAGCGAGCCGCGCTGACCAGAAGCCTGGAGGCCTTGCGAGAGCCGCCAGGCTTCACAGGCAAGGCGCCTGGCGGGCCGAGCCGCTGGAGCACGGAGCGCAGCGGAGCATGGGAACCCTTGAGACCGGAGCTGGTGGTGGAAGTTCGTTTCGATCATGTCACCGGCGAGCGCTTCCGTCATGGCACGAAGCTGTTGCGATGGCGGCCCGACAAGGCTCCCCGTCAATGCACTTTCGAGCAGATCGATTGACGCGAACTGAGGAAAGCAACTCACCCTAAGCGGCTTTCCCAGCTGCAAAAAATCCACGCCAGATCGCGCAATCCTCAAGTTTTCGCCATAGGGCCCGTTTCGGTTCTATCCTCCAGTGGCTGCCAAATGCTTATCCTGCGGGTCTCGGGCATCAGGTAGAGGGCCAACAGAAAGCAGACTGCAGGAACCGCGATGGGGTAGATTAGCGCGTAACCAATGCTACCGGTGGCCGCGAAGGCGGCCGATGTGATGAACGGCACCAATCCGCCACCCCATCCGTTGCCGATATGATAAGGCACCGACACCGATGTGTACCGAATCCTGCCAGGGAAGTACTCTGCCAGAAATGCCCCGACCGGCCCATAAACCATCCCGACGTAGCAAACGAGGATGAAGATGATGAAGATCGCAATCGGGTAGTTGATGTTGCCGGGCTGTGTGACCGATCCAAGCCACAAATACAGTGGATAGTACGTGACCGCAGCCAGCAACATGCCTCCCAGAATCACTGGCTTTCGGCCGATTATGTCGGACAAAAATCCAAAGAAGATCAGGCTTGGCGTTGCAATGAGCAGCGCGGTGCCCACGATGTATGCCGAGGCCAGCGGGTCCAACTTCGAAACCTGCTGCAAGAAGTACAACGCCCAGAATTGACCGCTGTACCAAACCACACCTTGCCCAATCAGCACGATGGTGGCGATGCCAACGTATTTGATGTTGGAGCTAAGGAAGGCTTCCTTCCAAGGATTTCGGGTCATCTGCCCCTTGGCCTTGATCTCCTCGAATATCGGCGTCTCCTGAAGCTGGAGCCGGATGTAGATTGCTATGGCTACCAGGAGGAAGGACACCAGGAACGGAACGCGCCATGCCCAGGCATCGAAAACTTCATTACCAAAATAGCTGCGCGTCGCAATAATTACGGCCAGCGACACCACGATCCCGAGAGTTGGAGAGGTCTGCAGCCAGCCGGTGTAGTAGCCGCGACGTTCATCCGGGACATGCTCGGCGACATAGGTGATGGCACCGCCATACTCTCCGCCCAGGCACAGGCCCTGAATCATCCGCAAGCCGAAGAGAAGGAACGCAGCGGTCAAGCCGATCGACTCGTAAGTTGGGATCAACCCGATCGCGCCGGTGCCCAACCCCATTCCGCTGAGAGTAATAAGAAAGGTGTACTTGCGGCCGACCCGATCGCCCATCCACCCGAAGAGGAACGCCCCCAGTGGGCGGATCAGAAATCCAGCGGTGAACAGCGCAATCGTACTCAGCAGAGCTGCGACCGGGTGAGATTGTTCAAAGAACTTGACCGACAGAACCGCAGCCAAGCTGCCGAAGATGTAGAAGTCGTACCATTCGATGATGTTTCCCACCGATGCAGCAACGATCACACGGCGGAAATCTCTTGGGATTTGAATAGCCATGCTCTCCTCCTGGTCTAAGACCTGCCTTCTACCTTTGCATAATTTTACTCGCGACAGCCCAAACCATGCGCGGCATTTGCGCAACATCTGGACATCCATAGGTGAATCACAACCGCTCACCTCCTCATCGGTCCGGAAAGCGCAGTTGAAACATTTTAATCCTGATGAGCGCGGTTGCAAAGAACAGGATCGTGCTTGCTGCTCAATAGAGCAGACTCGAACTGCTGTTGATGAGACGCATTTCTCCCACGATGCCGGGCCGGAACGCTGGTACCACTTTGATGAACCTGTTCCAGCATGATCGTTGTTCTTATCGGTGGCCTTGGCCTCGGCCACCGACGTCGTGCCCACCGGTCCCAGCGCTGCCGGTTCCGGGCCCGCCTGCTCTGCCCGAACTGCCGGCTCTCCCGAAACCGCCGAAACCCGAGCTACCTCTGCCGACGCTCGCGCCGGCAGCAACTCCCCCACCCCAACCGCTTGCCGAGGCACCGATCGACGACGCTTGCGAACGACCTGCGGCGTGCGCGTTGCTGCGTCCATGACCCAGGGCGCCAAAGTCGCGGCCGTTCGGGCTGAACCCAGCCTTGCCCATCGCTTTGGTGTTTCCCGGGTTTCCATGCGGTCGTGCTTTGTTCGGAGTGGGCGCGGGTGACGCAGCAGGCTTGTCCGAGACTGGCGCTGGCGAAGGTGGTGACGGCGACGCAACAGGACTTTCGCGCTGTGTAGTGGGGGTGGTGGCGCGGGCATTGCGGGTGCCGGTTTGCGGAATCGAGCCGCGGCAGGCGGCGGCGCCGCCCTGGAACTGCGGGAGAATAGCACTTCCGCTCGTGAGCAGCGGAAAGAGGCTTCGCACGCGCTGCGGATCCAGCCGGCCCACGCCGCTGTTTCTTTGAATGAAGCCGCGTCGGTTGAAGGCGATGTAACCGCATCTTTGGCGCATCACGCGGCAGGCGCCGTCTCGTGGGCAGACATTCACTTGCCCGCGCAGCAAAAGGAGGCTCGTCGTGCCGCCTTTTACCGAGACGTCGAATGCCGTTCCCCTGACGCCGATACTGCCGGCCGGTGTTGTGATCGCATAGGCCCTCGAGCCGCTGCGTCCGCTGATGAAGCGAAAAGCACCTTTTGTCACCGAAACCGACACCGCCTTTGCTGAACTCTCGCCCGAGAACACGAACCTGTCCAGGGTGACGTTCGAGTTTGGACCAAGCACCAGTTTGGTGTCGTCGACAAACCTGATTTGCGCCAGCCCGGTCGAGTTCGCGACAAGCCGGTCGTTCGTGAATACGGGAGCCGAGGTAATAAGAACCTTGCTGCCGCCCGCGCCGACATTGGTGACACGCAGCTTCGCGTCGATCGCCACGCCAATCTGCGGCGCTGCGCCGACAGGCTGCAGTGCCACCAACAAGCCGAGAAAGGCGAATGCCAACGCGCGACGCATCTCGAATGCTCCTCGCAGCGTGAAGCCACACGGCCAAGCATGGAAGTTGCCCGAGCCCATGGGAATGCGTGACTGGGTGAAGTAGGCCACTTCCTGTGGCGGATAGGGTTATAACGACTGGTTGGCACTATAACCCCCAAGAATGTTACGGCGAAGGCAGTGGTAGAGCGGCTTAAGGCGATCGGGGGCGTGTGCCATGCATCGTTCGAGGGCGTCGTTGATCTCGCCGCGCCTGTTGATCGCCAGCGCGGCGGCAAGCTGCTCGTGGTTTTCCTTCAGTTGCGCGAACTCCGGGGATCTTGCGTAATTCTCTTCACCGACCAGCGCGTAAATGCCGATGCTCTGCGACTTGCCCTTGAGCATGATGTCACCTACCGACAGAAAGGCCATGCCGGGTGCTGCCGATGCGGTCGTTTCCGATACCAGTATCGGCCAGCCGATTGCCTTCGCCTCGGACTGCGTCCGTGCCGCAATGTTGACGGTGTCACCGACCACGGAATAGTTGAACCGGTCGGCAGAGCCCATATTGCCGACGCAGGCATCACCGGTGCCGAGACCAATGCCGATCCGGATTTTGGGAATGTCCAGCGACCTCTGCCTGAAGCCGAAAACATCATCATGGTCCAACCGCTCCACAGCTTCCACCGCTTGTAGCGCGGCCCGGCAAGCCTTTCGTGCGTGGTCTTCCACCTCAAGCGGCGCGTTCCAAAACGCCATGATCGAGTCGCCGATATATTTGTCGATGGCGCCTTCCTGCTTCTGGATGATGTCGGTCAAAGGGGAGAAGAGCTGATTGAGAAATGAAACGAGATCGTTCGGCGACAGCTTCTCCGAAATTCCGGTAAAGCCGCGGACATCCATGAACAGGACGGTGACATTGCGCATCTCGCCACCGAGGATCAGTTGTTCAGGTGATGCCTCGAGCTTCTTCAGCAGGCTGGGGGCGAGATAGTGTTGGAACGCGTTGCGGACGAAGCGGCGCTCACGCTCGGCGATGGCAAAGACAAGGGTGATCGCCAAAATGTAGAGCACGCCGCCAGTGAGCATGGCAAGCAAGGGTTCGATGAGGATGCCGTAACGCGCAAAGGCCATCCAACTGACGGCTGCCACTATGGCAGCGCACACTGCTCCGAACGCGGCTGAAAACAGGGCATTGCTAAACGGCATGATGGCCATCACGAGCAGGGTGACGATGGTTGTCATTGTCATCTCGGCGCCGTCGGCCCAATCGGGCCGCCGCAGGAAGTCCTGCGACAGGATCTGCTCGATGATCTGCGCGTGGAGAGATACGCCGGGCACGGTCTGCCCAAGCGCATTCAGCCGCAGATCGGACAGCCCGACCGCCGAGGTACCGATGAGCACTATGTGGCCTTGCACCAGCGGTGCAAGATCCTGCGCGTTGCCGCTCAGCAGTCGGCTCACGGAGATATAGTCCGAAGGCTGATCCCGCCTGTAGTACATCTGGATTTCGCCGGCCGCCGTGGTCGGCACCACCAGATCGGCGATCTTGATGCTGACCATTCCGGCCTTGCCGCCGCTGATCTCGCCGCTCGCTCCCACTGATTTCAGGACGAAGGTCGAGGTTCCGGTGGCAATTCGCAACGCTTCGATGGATAGCGCCGGATAGACCGCATCGCCATCGGTGATGACGAGCGGCACCCTCCTGATCACGTCATCCTGTCGATCGCCGCTCAAGCTCACACTGCCTATGCCCGAGGCGGCGTTCTGCAATATGGGCAGTGGGACGATGGCGCCATTCATGCGCAGCAGCGCCGGCTTTGCGTCGTTGCCGGCAAAGGCAAAACCTGCCGTTTGACGGGGCCGGACCGAATTTACGGATGCCGTGGCAAAGAAGCCGACGACGGAAGGAAGCTGCGCCGCGCTTCGGGCAAGCACCTCGTCGCTGTCGGGCAGGCTCCTCAATCTGTCGCGAATGCCTGGCTCAAGGTCAGGCTGATCCTGCAGCATCCTTCTGGCGATTTCGCTGGGATTGCTGCGGTCCGGTTCGGAGAACACCATGTCGAAAGCGATTGCGGCCGCGCCCAGATCGGCTAGCCGGTCGACGATTTCGGCAAGTTTGGTGCGCGGCCATGGCCACTGGCCGTAATGGCGGATGCCGTCGTCATCGATGTCGATAATCCGGACCGGAAGCGCGGTCGGTTCGCGCGGCTTCAGGCGCTGGTAGCTGTCGAAGGTCAGGTTGCGCGCAAGCTGCAGAATATCGGGATCATTGGCCCGCAACGCCAACGCACCAAAAAGCACGCTGGCACCGATGAGCGCCACCTGGATCGGCTTGCTCTGGAGAACGCGCCTCATGACCGGCTCGATACGCGCGATACGCAGCTCGGACGCTATTGGATTAATTTGCCGCTGTCGAGCGCACTGCAGCCGAAGGGGCGGCGACCTGACGGCTGGAAACGCGATTTGATCCGGAATTGCCGCAGCAATGTCGAAATCCGCATGCGAACCACTATCTGCACTGGCATGACACATCCGGCCGAAACTCGCATGACTGAAAGCCTTGCGCGTCGCGCGCTGCTGCTCGTCAATCCCAAGGCGCGCCGCGGACAAGAATCGATCGCGCCGCTGGTCGAACAACTCCGGACCGGCGGGCTGTCGGTCACTATCGAACCCTTCGAAGCGCTGCCGGAGATCGCCCGCGACATCGTTCGACTTCGACATATCGCCGATCTCGTGATCGTGTGCGGTGGCGATGGTTCCGTATCTTCGGCGGCACTCGCGGCAATGGAAAGCGGCCTGCCGATGGGTATCATACCGATGGGAACGGCAAACGACCTGGCGCGCACCCTCCACATCCCGCTGGATCTGGCGGCCGCCGCCGACGTGATCCTGGCCGGCCGGGAGCGCCGGATCGACGTTGGCACGGTCAATGGTCACGCGTTCTTCAATGTCGCCAGCATCGGCCTGAGCACCAAGCTCGCCCAGAGCCTTGATCCGGATCTGAAGAAACGTTTTGGCAGGCTGGGCTATGCCTTGGCCGCGATAAAAGTGCTCGCCAGGGCAACCCCCTTCAATGCGCGGATCACGGAAAAGAACGTGGAGATCGACGTCTCGACCTATCAGATCGCAGTTGGCAACGGCCGTCACTATGGCGGCGGCAGCGTCATCGAGGAGACGGCGGAGATCGACGACGGCCATCTCGATCTTTACAGCCTCGAAATCAAGAACCTCTTGAAGCTGGCGCTGATGCTGCGTTCCTTCCGCGCCGGCACGCACGGCGCCTGGAACGAAGTTCGCACCGCCAGATGCGTCGAATTCGACATCGACACCGACAAGTCGATGCTGGTGAATGCCGACGGCGAGATCGTCACCTCGACGCCGGCGCATTTCAAGGTTCATCCAAAAGCAATTTCGGTTTTTGTGCCGGCCGCAGAAAATTCGGCCAATCAATAATCGTCCTTGAATGACACGCGATAGCGGTTCGTCCGCCTCGATCCTGCCCGTAGGCTTCGCCAAGTGCGCTTCACCATTACCACGCCCGCCCAATTGCGTCTGGCCATTGTCGAAGAGCCGGGAAACGGGGCGGCGGGGGACGCGCACATCTTGTTTTGTTATGCGGTCCTTCGGCCGCCGTTAAAAGCCCTGCCCGCCTTCTGACGCGTGCAACCGCGTAAGGCTATCCCGCGCCTTGAGCTCCCAGCTTGTTGCCGCCTGCTTTTCGGAAAGGGCGATCGCCTCGCGAAACGACCCTTCGGCGACGCTCGGCCCCATGCCACGGCTAAGCTCGATCTCGCCCCGCAGTCGGAGCAATTCGGCCGTGTAGTAGTGCTCGCCAATTCTGTTGGCTTGGTCGAGGCCCTGTCTGACCGCCTTGGCTGCCCGCTCGAACTGGCCGGTGCGCAGGCAGGCTTCCGCAAGCAGCCCGAGATAGCAGGACTTGTCGACCTCCTGATCCTCCAGGGCCTGCACCGTGTCCTGCATCAGGGCGGTTCCGGCGGCTGCCCCCTCGATATTGGCGATTGCCCAGCCGCGGAAAAACTGCGCCATCTTGGCCCAGAGATTGAAACCGTTTTCGCGGGCAAGCGGCAGCAATTCCTCGGCAAGCTGCACGACCGTGGTGCCCTCATCGCGAAAAGCGAACAGGATGCACCCATTGCCGAGGCAGGCCGCCAAACGGTAGGCTGACTGTGGGCGCGCGATCGCCTCCGCCTGGCGGAACAGGCCGAGCGCCTCGTCGTGATGGCCGAGGATGTGCATGGTCCATGAGAGATAAATCATGGCCATGCTTGGAAAATCGCTGCCGACCTCATCCGCCCTCGCTTTGTGGCCGAGTGCGAGTTCCAGATAGTCTCGGGCCGAGGTCAGCTCACCCTGGCAGAACAGGCTCATGCCCTTGAACTGCAATCCAAGCACCAGAGCCTTGAGATTGTTGCGACTCTCGCCGATCTCGATCAGTCGGTCGCTGGCGCCGATCGAGTCCGAAAACTGGCCCGAGTTGAAATGCGTTCCGAACAGCCCGTCGAGCGCGCGCACCGGAGCTTCGGGATCGCCCAGTTTTTCGCTGAGTTCGATCGCCCGATGATAAGCGGCGCTCCCTTCACCGGTTACATAGCCGAAGGCGGCGTAGAGCACGTCTCCGCGTTCCAGTTCGAGCCGCAGAATTCGGCTGCTACGTTCCAGCGAATCCGGCAGCATTCGGGCCGCCTCAATGCCCTTCCCGAACATTTGCGCCGCTTCCACCTTGGCCCAGGTCTTGCCGGCCTTGAGGCCCGCCGACAGCCAGTAATCGGCCGCCCGGTCGTAAACCCCGCCATCGAAAAAGTGCTGGGCCAAAAGTTCGGGATAGGCCGATGCCGCTTTCGGGTCACGCTGCTCCATGGTATTGGCGATTGCGGCGTGAAGCTGCTGGCGGCGTTCACGAAGCATGGTTCGCTGAGCAGCCTGCTGCAGTAGGGCATGCTTGAAGAAAAAGTCCGACCATTTGGCTTCATCCTTGGGGATGATCAGCCCGGCGCGTACGAGATTTGAAAGCTCGGACCGCACGGCCGGCTCCGGCCAGCCGCTGACCTCGCGCAGCAGGCCGATATCGAATTCCCGACCGATGGTCGCGGCAATCTGCGCGATTTCCTTGGCCGGCCCCAGCCGGTCAAGGCGGGCGAGCAGTGAGGATTGCAGCGAAACGGGAATGTCCTCGTCGGCCGATCGGCGTTTGGACAGCGACTGGTCCGAAGGCAAACCGATTTCCAAGGCGCTCCGGGTCAGCTCCTCGATATAGAGCGGCACGCCTTCGGCACGCTCGACAACGAAGGCGATCAGCTCGGACGAAGGCGGTCGCGCCGGACTCATGTCGCCGATAAGCGCCTCAGCATCGGCCCTGTCGAGAGGTGCCAGTTTGACCTGCAGCAGATCGTCCCGCCCGCTGCGTGAGATATCCGGTTCCGTGCGTGTGGAGACCAGGATCAGCGCCGGAATTGTGCGCGGATTGTCGATCAGTTCGTTGAGCAATTCGCGTGAGGTGATGTCGGCCCATTGCTCATCTTCAAACAGCAGCAGAAGTGTATTGGTTCGCGCCAGATGACCGATCCAATCCATGAACACCCGCTTGGTGATGGTGCGATAGCGTTCGGCGCTGATGTCGGAAACCGCGTCCGGTCCGGTGCTTGGAAGTGACAGGAGGTTGGCGAAGATCGGCATGGACGCGCTGATCGGGATCTCGCTATGCGACAACACCGCTCGGAGCTTTTGCAATTTGTCCTCGGACGGATCAGCATCCTCAATGCCGGCTTGGCGCCTAAGCTCCGTCAGGAAGGGATGCAATGTGCTGTTTTCGAAAGCCGGCGAGCACTGCACCATGAATCGTGTCGAAGCCTGCAGCCTTTGCTGCAATTCGTGAAGAAGCCGCGATTTGCCGATGCCTGCTTCGCCGGAAATAACCACCGCCAGGCCGCGGCGGTTTGCCGATGCCATTTCCCAGCTCTGCAGCAGCCGCTCGACCTCGCTGTCGCGGCCGCACAGCTTGCTCAGCCGGGTCCTCCTGGCAAATCGACTGGACAGCGAGCGCGCCCGGCGCACTTGCCAGACCTTAACGGGTCCGGAGAAACCCTTCACCTCATGTCGGCCAAAGTCGGCGAACTCGATCGCGCCATTTGCCGCCTTGTAGGTCGCTTCGTCGGCAAGCATGGTGTTCGGTGCGGCCAGCACCTGAAGGCGCGCGGCCATATGGGCGACGTGGCCGAAGGCGACGGTCGACACGCCTGCGGGCGCGCCGAGAAAGTTGCCCACCACAACCTGGCCGCTGGCGACACCCAGCCGGGCACGCAGCGACTGACCTTGGGCGTCGGCAATGGTGCCCACGGTTTCAAGGATTTCCAGACCGGCAAGCAGGGCGCGTTCGGCATCGTCCTCGTCGGCAGTCGGGTAGCCGAAATAGGCGGTAACGGCATCGCCGATATAGCTCGCCACCAGCCCATTGTGCTGTTGCACCACCGCGCTGCAGCTTTGCAGGAAGCGTTCAACCAGGCGGCGAAAATCCTCCGGATCGAGGCGATCCGCATATTCCGTCGAGGCCACCATGTCGCAGAAAAGGATCGTCAGATGGCGTCGCTCTGGCGCGGCTGTGTCGGGCTCTCCCACCGGTTTCCGCGAACCGAGCGCGTCGAGAATTTTCTTTCGTGGGCCGAGCGCGACGCCAATTTCACGCAGATCGCCATCCGACAGCAGCGCCAGGCTCTGAAGATCGATCTCCTGCTGCCGGAAAAGCTCGATATACTGCTCCAATCCGAGAGCTGTCAGCCATGGGCCAATATCATCCATTGGAAAACCCGATGCTGCATGCACTGCCGATAATCTCACCGCTGGCCGAATGCGGCAAGTCTGCTGGCGTTCCGGCGCGGCACCTCAGTCGCATGTGATGTCGGCATAGAGCACATGATCCGATGCGCCGAATGCCACGTCGCTCTGATCGAAGCAGAACCTCTTCGGTAGGATTCTAACCAGATATCTGCGGTTGCATGTACCGGGCAGATCAAGCCTGAATTGGCGCAAATCGGTGCCGGGCGTCGGTTCGGTCCACCTAGCGTGCCCAAAATATGAGACATTGCGGATCAGCCTGGCGAAACCCGAGACACCGACCTCATCGGAGAAGGCGATAAAGTCCTTGCCCTTGGCTTCATTCATGACGGGATAGTCGCTCGCCTTCGGCGCTTCACCTGACGGCGGTATCGCACTCTCCTTCACGGCCACATCGAAGCGGACATCGTCGCGTTGCGGAACATTGCCGTAGTTGTTGAGGTATCGCCAAAGTAGGCGCAGCACACGATCCGCGCCCGTCTCACCCGCCGGCAACGGATGCACTTCAACCGAAGCGTCCCTCGGCTCGGAATCATCGTCCTGTAATCCGGGCGCCGGACAAGCCGTGTAGAGCGGACGGTAGCCGCATTCGCTGCCGCCGGCATCCCACAGACAGTCACTGAGCTTGCGCCAATCGGCCGGGTTCATCGTCGGTGACAGCGCCGACAATTCATTTCCGTCGCCGGGGTTCATCCAGGGATGGATCTTACCTGCGCCGGAGCGAAGCGCCCAGCCGGTTCGATGCAGGCTGACATGAGCGTATTTGGCCTTCTCGTCGCGAAGCTCCAGGAATTGCGCCCATGTCGGACTTGAAATCCATGGTTCCTGCGCGACCGCGTCCGCCGCAAAGCGCTTGCCGGTGACCTGTGTCGTCAGCGCATGGCAGTTGGTGCAATTGCCGGTCGGATCGCGAACCGTTTTGGCGCGATCGAGCTCGACGTGATAGGTGCTGGTGTAGCCGGAACCGATGACGCGGAACGGCCGGCCCTCGTTGCGAGACGTCAGGGGCAGGTAATCACCGAGGCTGAAGGCGATGGCGCGAGGATCGTTCTTGCCCTCGAAATAGCCGACCCGCGCCTGCCCGGCATGCGGGTTGACGACATAGGCGTTCTTGTTGTCGTGGCAGGCATAGCACTCGATCTGGAACGTCGGATCGTAGATCGCCTCCGCAGCCGCGCGCCCGCTCCGGTCTGAATAGGAGCGGCCGCCCGGTGGCACGAATGGCTCGGACCAGTCGAATTCCTCGCGGTCCTTGCGCCCGTCAAAGAACACGATTTCGCCGGTTATGCGGTTGAAGCCGATCGTGCCGAAGAGTGCAAATTTCGGATTCGAGCGCTGCCAATATGGGTCGTTCCCCACCTCCAGGCTGATGGTCGACTTGCGGCAGAGAAACAGCCACTCGACATCACCCCGCACGACGCGATTGAGACGCGAGTTTAGGCCGCAATAGGTCACGCTGCCGGCAAGCGACGGCTTATCGCATCGCAGGACGCTTCTGGTCCATTTGATCACGTTGCCGGCCGAGTCTCGATGCTCGAACTCCAGCGGCTGCCCGGTCTTTCCAGGGTTCGGCTTCAGGTCGACAATATTGCCCTCCACCTCGACCGGGATGACCTTCGCTGTGTCGCCTCGACAGTCTGCGTGCGGAATCGGGCCGAAGACCGCGCGGGCCTCGTCCCCGAAGCGCGTGATGATGTTGCTACTTGCCGAAGCCGGCGCCCAAAGGAATGGGCCATTCCAGCGCTGCACGAGGTCGGCGAACACGCGTTCCGCCGGGGTGGGGCGATTGAGCCCGACGAGTTGGATCAGGCTTTTCCGTGGTTTCTTCGAGGAAAGCGCCAATTGCCGGCAGGTCTGAAACGCCCGCAGGTCGCGGATGTAGCGATCATAGGTGCCATCGTTGGGGAGGCGCTTGGCGGCCGCTCCGGGGGGCCGCATTGGGGCTATGCAGCCGGTCAACCTGTCGCATCTGCTGACCTGACCGCAGGCTGTCCCTCCGCCGCGCCGTAGTGCTTCGGCAGCCTGCTGTGAGCCGAGATGGAGGGATTCAAGCTGATCGAGTCGGTCTGGCCGTGGCCAGCCCGAAGCATTGACGGCAGCAATAGCCGCGCCGCCGGCGATCAATGCGAACCCGATGTACCTCGGAACCATCGTGACGCCGTTCAGCGCGCCCTTGCCTTGATTTGCGGCTCGTCGGTGATGAGGGTCAGCTTTGCGATCCTCCACAGATCGTCCTTGTCTCGTAGGAACGTCGCCTTCACCACCGCCGTGTAGTCGAGCGCCGGCGTTTCGACATCCGGCCGCTGGATAGTCACCAGCAGCATCCACTTGCCGTCGACCGTGGCCCTATCCTTGGCATGAAGCAGCGTGTTGCTTTCAAAGTGGCGGGTCTGGAACGGAAGCCCCTGCAGAACGCCCTGAATATACATGCCGAGCGGGTCCTTGCCGGTGGTCTTGAAGATTTGGACCCCAACGCTGCACGCCTCATAGGTGGCGTCTTCAGTAAACAGTTCCGTGAAGGCTGCCGCGTCCTTGTCGTCCAGGGTCCAATTGTAGCTGTGGATCAGGTCCATGATCGCCTGCCTGTCGCCGGGCTCAGGATTGGTGACGCGTGCAGGCATGAAAGCTTTGGAGAGCGGGTCGCTGCAGGTGGGCTGCGCGAGAACCGCTCCACCGAGCGCCAGCCATGTCCCGACGGCCAGCGCCGGTATTGATTTCGCAGCCCTGTTCATGAGCAATTTTGCGGCAATGGCGGCCATTCTGTCCTCCCGAGTGGTAAACTTCAGCGCCCCCGCCTTTTGAATATCCTCAAAAACTTCGCGACCTTTCCATCTCCCAGAGCAGCCGGCTTTGACCCTCCAGAAGCTTGCCCATGCGCTCGAGGAGGCTGCGGTCGTCAGTCGAAGAATCCCGCTTCGACAGCGTTTGCGACACCAGTTTCTGATAGTCGGCAACCAGTGTCTGATGTTGACTGATCAGCTCAAGCAGATCCGATGACTCCAGCAAGGGCCGGGATGGGTCCTTGCGCGGGGCCACGTCATAGGTCGTGCCGCCGAGCACCTCTTCCTTCTCCATCTCCGCCGCCCGATAGAGTTGGACGACGTCGATCAGTTCGGCTGTGTCGTCGCCAGGCAGGATGGCGATCTCGACAGGCAGGCTCTTGCCGGGCGCCAGCTCGATCTTCCCGCCGGACTCTGCGCTGTCGGTGGCGAATTTCCAATTTTTCGGCAGCCAAGCGACGAGCCGCGTTTCGATAAGGTAATCGAACGGATTCGAAAGAACGATCCGCGCATCGAGGTGGTCAGATCTTCCGGAATTGAGAAGCTGGACGTTTCGATGAGTCACATTGTTGTCCCGCGGCGTGATGAAGTCCGGCACCTGGGATCCTGTCGCGGTCGTGGAAACGGGGTCGTCAGCCGCATCGACAACCGCAAACAGACAATAGTGATCGGGATGCGGCAGCGTCGGGTTGTAGATCGGCGCGGCAAAATCGAACGATAGCACGGCCGAGCCGTCGCCGGAGCTGCCCGCGACGGAGGCTCCGGAATAAGGCAGCGAGACGATCGTCTGCATAGGCAGCGGATGCCACACCGATAGATCCGTCGAGTCGGAGGGGAACACTGTCCAGAAGTCTGCCGGCAGCGCCGGCAGCCCTGCCCCGGCGAAGGCCCAGTGCAGCTTCACTCGAACATCAGCCGCGCTACGGGTGCCGCGATTGTGAACGCGCACATAGACGCGATTGAGCGTGTTCGACACCGGGTTCTCATGGACAAAGGCTTCGAAATTCACCGATGTCGCCGGCGGCGTTGCGAGATAGGGCGGCGCGTCGACCTTGATATCCACGCTTTGCCAATGCGGGATGAAGCCGCGCATCTGCTCGAAGGTGACGTTTGACGGCTGCTCGGTGTTGCCCCAGTCGAGCCGGTTGTCGCGCAGAAATACGTCTGCGCCTTCTCGTCCGCCCGCCATGCGAGGGGCCACTGTCCGGACCGCCTCAAAGGCGTTGACCCGGCCGTAGCCATGCGTGGGTGCGGCGCTGCTCGCAGGGGCAGAGAAGCCGGTCTCGCCGGAATATGCGCCAGCCGAGTCGGATATCTTGTCGGCGGTATCCTGCAACAGCCGCTGGACCTGCTGGCGCGTCAAGGAATTGTCCAGCGAAAGCACGAGACCGGCAACCCCCGCCGCCACCGGAGTGGCGAATGAGGTTCCGCCGAAGCAGAAAGTGTAGTCGCGGTTGGCGCTTGGTGGCGGCGCCGGTTCGACCGAAGTGCACGTGATTGGCGGCGACACATCGTTATAGCCGTTCGTGCCCTGCCTGTCGGTGGTCACCGCGTCGAGCGTGCCGCCATGGGTCGGGCCGAGCACATCCATGCAATCGCCGAAGCCTCCGGGCGAGAAGCGGTCCTGGTTGGTTGCGCGGCTGACCGCGATCACATTCGGAAGCGACGAGATATCGGGGGTCGGCCCCGTACAGTCGTTTACGACACTGTTGTTCATCGCAAACAGCACCACCGTGCCCAGCCCGCCACGTCCGGCCGTTGCCGCATTGTTGAGGGCGGTCACGACATTTGCCGTCGAGATCGTGCCGATCGGATAGCCCCAGGAATTGCTGATGATATGCGCGCCCATTGCCTGGGCGTAGCCAAACGCCAGACCTTGCGCGAAAACCGGGCCGTTCAAGCCCGCGATCGGCAGGAAGGTGCATTGCGGGCATGTTCCGGACACGCCGAGATTATTATTGCCGCGCGCCAGCGCCGCGCCGGCTGCCGGGGTTCCATGCTTGTCGCCGAACGAAGGGCTAAGATTGTTGTCGCCGCACGGAACCGATGCGATGCAGGCCGTGAAGTCCCAGCCATTGACGTCATCGATGAGGCCGTTGCCGTCGTCATCCATGCCATTGGCCGGCGTTTCGCCGCCATTCGTCCAAAGGCCGCCGGTCAGATCCGGATGGTTGATCTCGAAGGCATCGTCAATCACCGCAATGATGATGTTGGAACTTCCAAGTCCGAAGGACCATGCCAGATCGGCGTCGATGTCCGCATCGGCGGTGCCGAGCCCCTGGCCGGTATTGTTCAGATGCCACTGACTGCCGAAGAAGGTGTCGTTCGGGATGACCGCAGTCTGGCGCACATCGACCGGCCGATAGAAGTTCGGATGGGCGAAGCTGATGCCGGGGTAGCCGTTGATTGCATTCGAGACTTCGAGGGCATGTCGCGTGTTGCTTGGCAGCAGCCTGACCACGAACTGATGCTTGTCGAAGGGATTGCCGCCGACGACCTCTGCAGAGAACTCCTTGGCCACCTGTTGAATGAGGTCGGGCTCCTTGCCCTTCGCGATCTGCACCACGATCTTGTCGGTCAGCACGAAGGGCAGGTCGGACTCACCGATGGTGACGAATATGCCTGAATCCACGACCACTTCGGGCCGGGAAGTCATCATGTCGCGAGCCGAAGCATTGAGGCTCTTGGCATCGCGCAGGTCCGGTGCCTCGATCGCGATTATGTTGCGCGGCAGTTTTGAAACGGGCTTGCCCTTGAGGCTGTCCAGCGCTTCCCGATAGCGGTCGGCATCGGTGACGATGCCATCGGAAAGGACCAGAGCGAAGCGGCCGGGCAGAATGCGGGCTGGATGCCTTTCAGTGCCCTGGATGAAGACAGTCTCGTTTGTCTCGGCCTGGGCGAACGCGGGTCCGCCCGGCAGCAGGGCCGCCAACGCGGCAAGCGCAAGGATTACTCTACGAATCCGCTGCATGATCCGAATCTGCGTTCGGGGTTCAGGCTGAGGAAGTGTGCCCGGCGGCAGCTTCCACTATCTTCGACACGCGCTGCTTGTGGAACATATCACCAGCTATCGGCAAACTCTACCGACCCATTTGGATGTGAGGGTTCATTCGCTGCTATGGCCTTCGACCTCAGATCAGGCCGGTAAAGGTGCAACGATCAAAATAAGGCGCCCATACGGTGGGGTGAAGCTCCGCTACCTCAGCGTGTTTTCCATTGCAGTGCAGCACGGCTACGGCTAGCTTCCTGGCCGGGCGGCATTATTGAGTTCGGCGAGGATTCGGAATTGCCTTTATTCATCAGATTGCCAGCGATCGAGCGCCGGCAAGCCAGAGGCATACCGCCTCTCAAGGATGTGGCCAGTCCATTGCAGGATGGCTCCTAGCTCTGGATTTCGGACCGTACTCTCCCCAAAATCAGCCAAAGGCCGGGCCTCATGGCGGATCGGGTGCCAGGTTTTCATAGCTTGTGCACTCGCGGCTGCAGATACCCGAGGTGCACCACTTTATGCTCCAGGAATTTCGCGCCGCAACGCTACTCCCGCTTGATTCCGAAATAATCATAGTCGGCGCTGGCGCGGTCGGCCTCACGCTGGCCGTCCACCTGGCACGCGCCGGGAAGAGAGTGCTGCTCCTTGAAGCCGGGGATCGAAACCCCTCACCTGAAAGCCAGGCCATTTTCAAAAGTGCTACTTGCACCGGATATAATTTGACAGGACTGCATGAGGCGCGATCGCGGGCTCTCGGAGGGACCACCAACCTCTGGGGAGGCCAGCTTTTGAAGTTCGATCCAATCGTTTTCGGAAGGCGTGAATGGCTTCCGGATAGCGAATGGCCGATCTCTGCCGAGGAACTGGAATCAGACTACGAACTCGCATTCGAACTCCTGGGCCTGCGGTGTCGGCTGGATGACGGTGCCGTCTGGAAGCGATTGAAGGTGTCGCCGCCAGATACCGGACCCGATCTCGATTTCTTTTTCACCCGCTGGGCGCCTGAAACCAATTTCGCACGCTTTTTCGAGCACGACCTTCTTACCATTCCCCGGCTCAAGGTCCTGACCAGAGCTCCGGTAACAGGGTTATCGACGGACGAAAGCGGGAAGAAAATCGGCGTAGCAATCACCGGTGCTGACGGCACACGGCACACCCTCTCCGCTGAAAGGGTTATCCTTGCGCACGGTACGATCGAGATCGCGAGGCTGTTGTCTATGCCGTTGACCAATGCTCGCGTGGCACCGTGGGCGGACAATCGTTGGATTGGCCGAGGTTTTTGCGATCATGTTGATGCATATGCCGGCGCGGTAACGCCGATCAACGCGAAGCGCTTTCATCAGCTGTTTGATGCTGCCGTCATCCGGGGGCTCAAGTACCTTCCAAAACTGAAGCTGTCTGAAAGTGCACAACGTGCAAGAAAGCTGCTTGGGATTGCGGCTCATTTCGTCTTCGATCCGGAAAACGGGCAGGAGCTAAAGGCACTAAAAGCCTTCGCCAGAAGCCTTCTCAACGGGAAACCTGATAGAAGGGTGCTTCAGGATACTCCACAGATCGCTTCCTTGGCCAAATCCGCGTTACCGTTAGTCACGCATTATCTCAGGCATCGTCGAATCTACAATCCCGCCGGACAGCGGCTCCAACTGAGATTGACGACCGAGCAAATAGCTCTTCCGGCCAGCGGATTGCGGCTTGGGAGCAAAACTGACTGCTTTGGCATGCCTATCGTAGAACTGGATTGGCAAGTTGATGGTGCCGAACTGGAGACCATGGCTGAGTTCAGTAATGAAGTGGCGGACTTCTTGCAGCGAGAAGGCTTGGCCACAGTTGCGCTTAATCCGCTATTGGCAGACAAGGATCCGGCATTTCTTACGCAAATTGATGATGGCTATCATCACATGGGCATGGCCCGGATGGGCTGGTCTGAAAGAGACGGGGTGGTCGACAGTAATCTAAGGGTTTTCGGTACAAGCAACCTCTTCATCGTCGGCGCCGCTACCTTCCGTTCAACTGGTTTTGCCAATCCGACACTGACAGGAGTTGCGCTGGCGTTACGCCTTTCACGCGCTATCCAGGACGGCTTGATCTGAGTTAAGGTATCTGTGCGATCGAAAGACTGTCGTAGTTGAGGGGTTGACAACTCGATCATGTTTACGTTGACGTCAACGTAAACGGAAGACGTCGATCGTGGAGCCACATCACCGAATTTCGCGTGATGAATGGCTGAAGGCCCCAAGAGGCCCCATCTGGAGAGCGAAAAAGCGCTGACACCAGATGCGCGAACGAGGGCAACGAGCAGGCAATCCGGGCTGCATCCGGCGCCACCACGAGGCGGGAGGCTAGAGCATCGGACCGAAAGTGGAATCCGGTTTTCGGAAATCCGATGCTCCAACAAGGAGACAGATCGACAATATGCGTCCGTCAGGACGCATATCGACCCAGCCCCTGAACGCCAACCGCAACGACGAAGAGGAGACAACCATGAAGATAGTGACCAGCCTGAGCTTCCGGGGCCAGTGCCGCGAGGCGTTCGAATTCTACGCGAGGGTGTTGGGCGGAAAGATCACCGCCGCAATGCCCTATGGTGATGCGCCTGAAGGCATGCCGATCACGGACGAGAAATACAAGAACTGGCTGATGCATTGCTGGCTTGAGGTTGGCGACCAGGCGCTGATGGGCGCTGACATGGACATCGGGTGGGCCCGCAATATCGACAAACCCAAGAACGGCTTCGATGTCACGCTGCACACTGGAGACAAAGAAGAGGCCAAGCGTTGGTTCGATCAGCTGTCAGAAGGTGGCAAGCAGGTCATGGCGTTCAGTGAGACCTTCTGGTCGCCCGGATTCGGCTCCCTTATCGACAGATTTGGAATCCCATGGATGATCAACGTCGTTCCTTCCGCCGACTGGAGCCCGCCGCAGAGCTGATCGCTGGGGGGCGATATCGCGAGCTGACCACATGATCGGCAGGTGCGTGACTGAGCGTTGGCCAGCCCGGGAAGGCTCTCCTTCGCCGGCATCAACTGGGCGAGCCCCAGTGCGGGCAGTTCCTCATTCAAGCTGCGCAGTGTCGGCTTCATAGATGGCTTGGCAGGTTCCGGAGCGGGCGGGGAAGAACGCGAATTCAAGACCTTTGATCTGTTCGATCGAATAGGCGAGTTGTTCCGAACCACATACGACTGCCTCCATCTGCTGGTTCTGAAATCGGGATGGCAGCATTGCATAAGCCGCCTCGGCACCGCGGCCAATCCGTAGGGTGAAGGTTAGGGTGGAGTTTTTCCATTGAATGTTGTCGAACTGCGATCCATTCCGACCGTCAAGCCACGACAGCATCTGGGCGGCTGAGATCAAGGCAACTCCCTGCCGGCGCGCTTCGCGGATGAGGATATCCGCGAAGCCGTCCGCAAAATCGTAATGCGTACCGAATACGCCGAAAAACTGCTCTGGGCCAAGCGCGCGCGCGAGCATGAAAGCAACGCCCTCCGACTGCGGCACACCGTTTTCATTCACCAGCTGCGTTCCCGCCTGGTAAATGTCCAGAACATTGCCGTTCTGGTCCACGAAGGGCATCGGAAAACCTGAACCGGTCATGAAGCCGGGACGCCCTTTTATCCAGGAAGGTGGCCAGTAGTAGTAGTTCAAATCGAAACGTATGCCGTGCTCACGTTCAAGTCGCGGCACATCCACCCAGCCGTTCCACACGATGCAATGAATGCGCTGCGTCTCCTGCTTCGGCAGCACGCCGTATTTCGCCCGGAACTGCCCCAGCTGGAATCCGATTGTTCGTGCGAGCAACATATTTTCTTGGTTCTGGCAGACCGTGTCGATATGGACACCAATTTCGAAGCCCAAATCATGGAATTTTTTGGCTTCGCCGCGCGCAAACTTCGTACCAGGCGCCAGATATGCCGTCGCGCGCGGGCAATTCCAACGATCCAGACTGCAATCGGGCGGGCTCATATCGGAGAGCTTGGCGAAGAGGCCAGCAGTGCCGCCTTTTGTCTGGTGATCATCGCCTGCCATGATGATTGCTGCCCGCCTTTTGTCTGGCAGGTACCAGAACCGTGGAAGCGGCGTGCGCGCCGTTACGGCGATCAGATTCGCAAGAAGGCGTTGCTGCTCGTCGGCCTGCGGAATTCCTACGGTGTCGAGGTTCAGATAGTCCGGATAGAACAGTTCGTTCGGACGGCGCGGTGGGAACCCGTCGCGCTCCTCACCCGCCCAATCAGGGTTGCCTTGCCGCAGATGCGCGACAGAGCGCGCAAGATCAAAGGAGAAGGCCACTGCATGCCCTTGCCCTACCCGGCGCAACGTAATCGCCGGATAAGGCAGCGGTTCGGTCGGACCCGCATGGAGTTGCGCAACCGCCTGGGGCTGCGCATCCTCCGTCAAGGATGGGCCTTCCGTTCCACGTGATTCGTAGATGTCTGCCGCGCCGTGGATCTGAATCGGTTCGCTGACGATTCCTTTGCTCGCGGCAAGCGTGCTGTCTGCTTTCAGATAGGCTTGAAGGACGGGTGCGCCAACCTGCTTCAAGCCCATGAGCGGCAGCAATTCGGGCCCAGGCCGCATCGCGATGAGACTCCCCCCGGCTCGCACCCAGTCCTCCAACGCCGCGCGATCGGAGAGCGACACATCCGAAGTCGCAAGGAGCACGACGTCGCGATGCGCCAGTACATCGGGCCGCAAATTTCCGGCCGTCGTTCTCGTGAACGAGTTCTGTCCTTCCGCCTTCAGAATTTCGGCGTAATACGCGCCGAACGGGTTGTCCTTTCCAGAGACGATTAGGATGGGCGCGTTCGAGCTCGCAACCGGCGCGGGTCCATCGCCAACGGTGAAACGCGAGCAGTGATCGCCATCCGTCGCGAACGGGAAATCGACCGAGGCAGCGACGCAAATCTCGTATCTCGACGACCACCGCAGCGGCTCCTGAGGCCGTACCACAAGCACGTACTCGTCCTCGATGTGCAGAGATTTGGCCACCGGGAGGTTCCGAGCGTCCAGGAGCGTGACCGACCCTCCGTCAAAATCGCCCGCTTTGACCGGCCGGTTGAATTTGATCCTTATTTCGCGGCCCGGATGCACATCCGTCTCGCCATCGAACGGTGCCAAAGAAACAGGGCTGATTGGCGCGAATTGCGCCACTGCGAGCCAAGTTCCGCAGCAAAGCGGCACAAGGGGAATAGTCAACTCGGACAGCATGGCCTTTCCCTCGGCGCGTGCTTGGCTCTTTCTGTATCGGTAAACAAGTTTCAGACCAGTCTGGTTCCATGAGAGTCCTGCCGTTTCGTGCGGCCGCTTGAGGCCACAAAATCATCGGGCATTGAACGGCCAGGGGAGAAGCGGCGGTGCGGTTTGGCCACAACCTACGGCCATAACCGCACCGCCCGTCCTCCCCGCACAATGAGCGATAATGCCGGCTTATCGGTCGTCTAGGCTCAGAGGCAAAAAACCGCCGTTCTCGGCGCGCGAATGGCCGAAAGCGATGCTCAGTGACGCTCAGTTCGACGAGAATGCACGTTCATTGAGCGGACCGGCGCCGGATTCCGGGACGGCGGTCACGGCGAGCGGCCTCTCTCGTCGAGCAGAATGCCGAAACGCGGGCCAATCGGCCAAGCGGACGAAACCTCGCGCATCAAACGGCCCGGATGACCGAGGAACTGACCCCGAGGGCGAAGCGCAAAGTCTCATCTATCCGAATTCCTGCTTTTTCGCAGGGGCCGCGCCTCGGCGATTGTCGCTTCGGTCCCGGCCGGCAATCGGCGGCTGCCTCGTCGCGTGCCGGCCGGATGCGACAGCAGCGAGCTCATGATGGGGTGCTCGCCATACGCCCGGGTCACCCGTAGATGGGATCGCCTGACGGCAAGTTCGTCGCACGCTCGGGAGAAATCTGCCGGCTCGGGCAGTCTGGCGACGCCGGGCCGGCTGCGAGGTTCCCATTCGAATGTTACGAAAACCCATTGATTCGGCTAGAATCCGCCAATGTGCTCAAAGCTCGATTCGCGCCAGACCAAGGACTTCCCGTCAGCGGATAGAATGCGAATGACAGCCTCTCCCGTTGCGCAAAATGTCGGGAAGCGGACCTTTCCCCGTTCTGCTCGATCATAGGACACACTCTGCGATGACGTCAAAACTGCCTTTCTGCGCCCACAACCTCGCTACGAAGGGGGCTGACGACGATCTCCCCGACATCGTCGACCTGGTGATGGAGATGGGCCGTGCACCGGACGAGCCGCCAGTCGAGGCCGAAGCCCGCCGCCATGCCTCCCAGTCCTTCGAACGGTCCACCGGACCTTCCGATACGCCCGAAGGCGTACCGGACGCTCACCGTTCGTCGCTCCGGAAGGCAAATCGTTGGCTTCCCGTCGGCGACGCCGGCCACTCCTCACCCCCTGCCCTGGCCGCGTCGGCAAG